>NZ_CP069338.1:1008750-1345000 GCF_016859125.1 Archangium violaceum
AACTCGGGGAAGTTGTTGGTGCCGCTCAGCGCGACGTAGGCCTCCTTCCACTTCCCCCGGTACACCGCGTCGTTGAAGTCGGGGATGGGATTGCCCAGCGGACAGCCCTGCTGACAGAAGGGCACGCCACAGTCCATACAGCGCCCCGCCTGCCGCTTGGCCTCCTCGGCGGCCAGGGGCAACACGAACTCG
This sequence comes from Archangium violaceum, assembly GCF_016859125.1. Lineage (NCBI taxonomy): Bacteria > Pseudomonadati > Myxococcota > Myxococcia > Myxococcales > Archangiaceae > Archangium > Archangium violaceum. Next base: position 1,008,943 of record NZ_CP069338.1, read on the forward strand.
CGCGAGTCCCCCACCCGATCGGACTTCTCCCGCTTGGGGGCGGGCACGCGATTCCACTCCATGAATCCGGTCGTCTTGCCCATGGCTCAGCCCTCCCCTCCCACGAGTTGCAGACGCGGCATGGTGGCCGGAGGCGGCTTGCGGGCCGCCCGGCGCGCCTGGAGCACGCGCTTGTAGTCGGTGGGCATGACCTTCACGAACTGCGGCACCATCAGCTCCCAGTTGTCGAGCACCCGCCGCGCCAGCGCGCTCCCGGTGTGGTGCAGGTGCCGTTCGATCATCCCGTGCACGAGCCAGATCTCCGACTCGTCCACCAGCGACTCCAGCTCCACCATCTCCAGGTTGCAGCGCTGACGGAAGGAGCGCTCGCGGTCGAGCACGAAGGCGAGGCCTCCGCTCATGCCCGCGGCGAAGTTGCGCCCGGTGGGCCCGAGCACCACCACCACGCCGCCCGTCATGTACTCGCAGCCGTGGTCACCCACGCCCTCCACGACGGCCTGGGCGCCGCTGTTGCGCACCGCGAAGCGCTCGCCCGCGAGCCCTCGCAGGTACACCTCGCCGGCCGTGGCACCGTAGAGGACGGTGTTGCCCACGAGCACGTTCTCCTCGGGGACGAAGCGGCTGTCCGAGGGCGGGTAGACGATGATGCGTCCGCCGGAGAGCCCCTTGCCGAGGTAGTCGTTGGAATCACCCTCCAGCTCCAACGTCACGCCGCTGGCGAGGAACGCGCCGAAGCTCTGTCCCGCCGAGCCCTGCAGCCGGATGCGCAGCTGCCCGTCCGGCAGACCCCGCGCCCCGTACCGCTGGGCGATCTCACCGGAGAGCATGGCCCCCACGGCGCGGTGCGTGTTGCTCACCGGCCGCACCAGGAGCGTGGGCGCCCCACCCTCCAGCGTGGCCTTCGCGTGCTGGAGCAGATCATGGTCCAGGTGGTCCGACACGTCCTTGAACTGCGGCGAGTCGCAGCGCCGGGCCTCGATCGAGGAGGCATGGGGCTGCACGAGCAACGCGGAGAGGTCCACCCGCTGCGCCTTCCAGTGGTCCATGGAAGGCCGCTGCCGCAGCAGCTCCACGCGGCCCACCAGCTCGTCCAGCCGGCGCGCGCCCAGGGCCGCCATCTGCTTGCGGAGATCCTCGGCCACCATGAAGAAGAAGTTCACCACGTGCTCGGGCTTGCCGTGGAAGCGCTCGCGCAGACCCGCCTCCTGCGTGGCGATGCCCACCGAGCAGGTGTTGAGGTGGCACTTGCGCAGCATGATGCACCCGAGCGCGATGAGGCTCGCGGTGGCCATGCCGAACTCCTCGGCGCCCAGCAGCGTGGCGATGAGCACGTCCCGGGCGGTGCGCAGGCCTCCGTCCACCTGCACCCGGATGCGGCCGCGCAGTCCGTTGTGCACCAGCACCTGCTGCGCCTCCGCCAGGCCCAGCTCCCATGGCAGACCCGCGTGCTTGATGCTGGAGAGCGGCGAGGCGCCCGTGCCACCTTCGTAACCGGAGATGACCACGCACCCCGCGCCGGCCTTGGCCACGCCCGCGGCGATGGTGCCCACCCCCACCTCGCTCACCAGCTTCACGCTCACCCGCGCCGCCGGGTTCACCGACTGCAGGTCATAGATGAGCTGCGACAGATCCTCGATGGAGTAGATGTCGTGGTGAGGCGGCGGGGAGATGAGCGTCACGCCCGGCGTGGACCAGCGCACGCGGGCAATCCGCTCGTCCACCTTGTGGCCGGGGAGCTGTCCACCCTCGCCCGGCTTGGCGCCCTGGGCCATCTTGATTTGAAGCTCGGCCGCGTTGACCAGGTACTCGGTGGTGACGCCGAAGCGCGCGCTGGCCACCTGCTTGATGGCGCTGCGCCGCATGTCTCCGTTCTCGTCCGGCAGGTAGCGGCGCGACTCCTCGCCACCCTCGCCGCTGTTGGAGCGCCCGCCGATGCGGTTCATCGCGATGGCCAGCGTCTCGTGGGCCTCGGCGCTGATGGAGCCGAAGGACATGGCGCCGGTGACGAAACGCCGGACGATCTCCGACGCCGGCTCCACCTCCTCCAACGGCACGGGGGTACGGCCCTCCGTCGCCACCTCCAGCAGCCCGCGCAGGTTGCAGTGCTCGCGCGACTCGTCGTCCGCCAGCCTCGAGTACTCGGCGAAGAGCGCGGCGTCATTGGTGCGCGCCGCCTGCTGCAACCTGGCGATGGTGGCCGGGTTCCACTTGTGCGTCTCGCCCCGGCGGCGCCACTGGTACTGGCCGCCCACGGGGAGCTGCTCCACCTCGTGGTCCGCCGCCTCGCCGAAGCCGCGTGCGTGCCGCTCCTGGACCTCGCGGCCCAGCTCCGGCAGGCCCACGCCTTCCACACGCGAGGGCGTCCCGGTGAAGTGCCGCTCCACCAGCCGCCGATCCAGGCCCACCGCCTCGAAGAGCTGCGAGCCACGGTACGACTGCAGCGTGGAGATGCCCATCTTGGACATCACCTTCAGCAGGCCCTCCTCCACGGCGTGGATGAAGTTCTCCTGCGCCTTCTCGTGGTCCACCGGCAGCTCGCCCGCCTCCGCCAGGGCGCGCAGCGTGTCCAGCGCCAGGTACGGGTTCACCGCGGAGACGCCGTAGCCGAAGAGACACGCGAAGTGGTGCACCTCGCGCGCCTCGGCCGTCTCCAGCACCAGGCCCGTGTACACGCGGATGCCGTCGCGCACCAGCCGCTGGTGCACCGCGGACACGGCCAGCAGCGAGGGGATGGGCGCATGGACCGCGTCCACCCCCCGATCGCTCAGCACGAGGATGCTCGCGCCCGCGTCCACCGCCTCCAGGGCCCCGGTACACAGCCGCTCCAGAGCCGCCTCCAGCGCGTCCTGCCCCCCGGCCACCGGGTACAGCAGGCTCAGCCGGTGCGTCTCGAAGACGCCCTCGTTGCTGATGGCGGCCAGCTTCGCCAGCTGCCCGTTGGTGAGGATGGGGCCCGGCAGCGACAGCCGGTGGCACTGGTCCGGCGTCTCCTCGAAGGTGTTGCCCTCGGGGCCCAGGCCGGTGGCCAGCGTCATCACCAGCGACTCGCGGATGGGGTCGATGGGCGGGTTGGTCACCTGCGCGAAGAGCTGGTGGAAGTAGTTGAAGAGCGAGGGCGCCTGGTCGCTGAGCACCGCCAGCGGCGTGTCCGTGCCCATGGAGCCCACCGGCTCCTTACCCGTCTCGCCCATGGGCCTCAGCAGCAGCCGCACGTCCTCGTCCGAGTAGCCGAAGGCGCGCTGCAGCCGCCACAGCTCCTCGCCTCCCAGCCGCGTCGGCGCGGGCACCGTGGGCAGGTCATCGAAGGTGAAGACGTTGTGCTCCAGCCAGCGCCGGTAGGGCCAGCGCGTGGTGATGTCGCTCTTCACCTCCTCGTCCTCGAGGATGCGGCCCTCGAGCGTGTCCACCAGCAGCATGCGGCCCGGGGTCAGGCGCCCCTTGCGGCGCACCGCCGAGGCCGGCACGTCGATGACGCCCGTCTCCGAGGCGAGGATGATGCGATCGTCCTCCGTGACGAGGTAGCGCGCCGGGCGCAGGCCGTTGCGGTCCAGCGTGGCGCCGATGAGCTGCCCGTCCGAGAAGGCGATGGCGGCCGGCCCGTCCCACGGCTCCAGCAGCGAGCTGGAGTACTCGTAGAAGGCGCGCCGCTCGTCGCTCATGAGCGTGTGGCCCTCCCACGCCTCGGGGATCATCATCATCATCGCGTGGGGAAGCTGGCGCCCGCCCAGGCACAGCAGCTCCACCATGTTGTCGAACTGCGCCGAGTCGCTCTTGCCCGGGACGATGATGGGGAAGAGGGGCTCCAGACTGCCGCCGAACTTGGCCGACTGAAGCAACCCCCGTCGCGCGTTCATCCAGTTGCGGTTGCCCCGCAGCGTGTTGATTTCACCGTTGTGCGCGATGTAGCGGAACGGCTGGGCCAGCTCCCAGGTCGGGAAGGTGTTGGTGGAGAAGCGCGAGTGCACCAGGCCCAGCGCGCTCACGAACTCGGGGTGCTGCAGGTCCACGTAGAAGCGCGGCAGCTGCCGGGGCAGGAGCAGGCCCTTGTAGATGAGCGTCTCCGCCGAGAAGCTGGCCACGTGGAACTGGCCTTCCGGATCCAACCCGCGCTCGTTGATGCGCCGCTCGGCCAGCTTGCGGATGCGGAACAGCTTGCGCTCGAAGGCGCTGGGCACCACGCGGCGCCGGGCCACGAAGAACTGCCGGATGACGGGCGCTCCCTCGCGGGCCAGGCGGCCCAGGAACGAGGGCTCCACCGGCACGTCGCGCCAGCCGAGCACGCGCTGGCCCTCGTCGGCGGCCACCTGCTCCAGCACGGACTCACAGGCGATCCGCGCCTCCGCGTCCGAGGGCAGGAACACCATGCCCACGCCATACTGACGGCGGGGCGGCAGCGGGAAGCCCAGCCGCTCCCGCTCGAAGAAGCGGTGGGGGAGCTGCACGAGGATGCCGGCGCCGTCCCCCGTCTCGGGATCCTTGCCCGCCGCGGCCCGGTGGCTCAGCCGGTTGAGCAGTTCCAGCGCGTCCTCGACGATGCCGCGCGACTTCTCACCCCGGATGTGCGCCACGAAGCCCACGCCGCAGGCATCGTGCTCGGTGTCTGGTTCGTACAGCCCATAGCGGCCCGGGATTCGGTCCGACATCTGCGTTCCCCTTCGCGACGGGTACATCCCGTTTGACGCGGAGAGTCTAGTGCGATGGGGCTTTCACTGTAAGCAGATCTAGCACCCCCGGTCGTCCGCAAGCGCCAGGAGCGGACAGGGAAGCAGGGGCTCCGGTGCGATGCTCACGAGGGCATGGAAGAATCCGCTGGCACTCTCTCCAGGTGCTTGACGGAGGAGGAGCGCTCGAGGGCACGTGCGCGCTCCTCGGGGTGTGTGAGCGTGGCGCGCACCGCGGCGAGCAACTCCGCCTCGCGGTAGGGCCGCGAGCACAGCGCGTGGTCCGGCTGGGCCCAGGCGGGCCGCGAGGCCCCGGCGAGCACGATGGGGATGGGCCGGGCGCGCGGCAGTTCCGCGAAGGCCGCCAGGAAGATGCCCATCTGCGTGGGCGCGGCGCTCGCCGACAGCAGCACCAGGTCCACCGGCAGGTACGAGGCCCGACGCAGCCCCTCCACGCCCTCCTGCGAGGTGAGCACCTCGAAGCCCTCGGCGCGCAGCACGCGCTCGGCCACCTGCTCCTGCGAGGGGTCCTCGTCGAGCAGCAGCACCCGGCGCGGCAGCCGCCGCACCTCGTTCACGGTCATCCGCGGCAGCCCCAGGCTGAAGGTGGAGCCCTGGCCCTCGGCGCTCGAGAGCGACAGCGAGCCTCCGTGCAGCCGTGCGATGGAATGGCTGATGAAGAGGCCCAGCCCCAGCCCGCCGAAGTGACGGTGCGAGGAGTTCGCCGCCCGGTAGAAGCGCTGGAAGAGCCGCGTCTGGTCCGGCGCGGGAATCCCGATGCCCCGGTCCCTCACGTGGATGCGGGCCTCGCCCGACAGCGACTCCACCTCCACGCAGATGGGCTCGCCCGTCGGGCTGTACTTGTGCGCGTTCTCCAGCAGGTTGACGAGCACCTGCTCCAACCGGTCCCTATCTCCCTGCACCCAGACGCGCTCACTGGGCACGGTCAGGGAGAAGGGGCGCTCGAAGGCGTGGCGGAACTGGTCCACCACCTCCGCCACCAGGTGGCCCACCTCCAGCGGCGCGGGCTGCAGTGACAGCCGGCCCAGCTCCAGCCGCGAGACGTCCAGCAAGTCGTTCACCAGGCCCGCGAGCCGCTCCACCTGCCGCTTGGACTTCATCACGCTGGAGAGCTCCACGGGCTGGCCCTGCACGAGGCGGCGCTCCATGGAGTAGAGCGTCAGCTTGAGCGGGGTGAGGGGCGTCTTCAGCTCGTGCGAGGCGATGGACATGAACTCCTCGCGCACGCGCAGGGCCGCGTGGGCCTCGCGCAGCAGGCGGGCGTTCTCCACCGTCACCGCCACCTGCCCGGCCGCGGCGCTCCACAGGTCCAGCTCGCGCAGGGAGAAGGAGGTGCCCTGCTCCTTGTAGAGCACGAGCAGCCCCAGGGCGCGCTTCTGGGACAGCAGCGGCACCGCCGCGAAGATGGAGCCCACGGCGTCGCCATAGCCGCGCTGGACGCCAATCTGCGGCTGCCGGGTGATGAGCGCCGCCTCGAAGGAGTCGGCGTGGTTCTCGAGCGCGTCCTCGGGGGAGTCCACGCTGGCCAGGTCCGACACCGCCACGCGGCGCAGGGGCTGGCCCTCCTCGGCGAGGAACACCTCGGCGCGGCGCACCTGGGCGCAGCGCACCACGGCCAGCACCGCGGCCTTGCACACGCTGTCCACGTCCAGCGTCTCGCCCACCTCGCGGGCGATCTCCTGGAGGGCCTGGGCGAAGGCCACGTCGTCATCCGCGCCGGAGGGCTCGAAGAAGAGCCAGGCGCCGGGGGCCGAGCCCTGACGGCCGGGGCGGGCCTGGACACGCACCTGCTTGAGGCCCGAGGTGATGACGTGCCCCGAATGGCCACGGCCCTCGCGCAGGGCACGCTCCAGGGCATCCCGGCCCCAACCCCCCTCCAGGGCCGACAACACCGGCTCTCCCACCTGGAGGGACACCCCCGTCTTGGAGGTGAAGTCCGGCTCCACCCACTCCACGCGCAGGTCCGGCCCGAGCCGCACCACAGCCTGGGGGACGCAAGCGAGGATGTCCTGGAAGTCGGGTGGCAACATGAGGGGCTGGAGATTGGAGTTACGCCCCTGGGATGGATCACACAAGGCGCCCCCCTCCGCCTGCTCCCCCCTGGACAGAGGGGGCGTTGGGGGCAGGACAGGAGGGGCGCCCGGCGGGGGGGAGAGCGTTCACCACTGGGAGGCTGCAATCCGCCCGGTGTGTGTTAGACGACACCCCGCCATGCCTTCCCAGCCTTCCAAGGACCTGCAGACCTTCCCGAACCCCGCGCCGGATCGGGACTACGAGATCGCCTTCGACGTGCCGGAGTTCACGTGCCTCTGCCCGCTGACCGGGCAGCCGGACTTCGCGAAGTTCAAGATCCGCTACGTGCCGGATCAGCTGTGCGTGGAGCTCAAGAGCCTGAAGCTCTACATGTGGGCGTACCGGAACGAGGGCGCCTTCCACGAGAAGGTGACCAATACGATCGCCGACGACATCGTGCGCGCCATCCAGCCGCGGAAGCTGACGGTGGAGGGGGACTTCTTCGTGCGCGGCGGCATCGGGACGCTCGTCACGGTGACGCACGAGAAGAAGGGCAGGGGCGCGAAGCCGGCGGCGAAGAAGAGCGCCCCCGCGCGCCGCAAGTAGACACTCCCTCTCCCTCCGGGAGAGGGTCGGGGTGAGGGTATGTGTGCCCGGAGGTGCGTCAGCGGGTGGTCAGCTGCTGCACCAGCCCCATCCAATAGGGTTGGGTCAGGACGAGCCCCGTGCCGAGCGCCCCCGCGACGGCGAGGAACGCGATGACCCAGCGGACCCACGCCTGGGGAATCCGCGCCTGCTTGTCGAAGACGTCGATGACGCTCAGCTCCTCCTGGGTGAGGTGGGCGAGCGCCTCGGTCTCGGTGAGCTTGTGCCGGTGGCGCAGGAAGCCCACGAGGAGGGCCTCATAGGACATGCCCACGCGCTGGGAGAGGAACGCCTCCAGCTCGCGGCGCATGGCGGCGGCGTTGGCGAAGCGGTCCTGGGGCCGAACCTCGAGGGCGCGCTTGACGATGTCCGTGAGCTGCTTGGGCAGGTGGGGGGCCGCCTTGTGCAGCGGGGTGTACTCGCCGTCACGGATGCGGGCGAAGACCTCGCCGGCGTTGCGGCCCAGGAAGGGGCGGGTGCCCGAGAGCGCCTCGTAGAGCAGCACCCCGAGCGCGAACAGATCCGTGCGCCCGTCCACCGGCGCGCCCGTAACCTGCTCGGGAGACATGTACGAGGGCGTGCCCACCGCCATGCCCTGCGCGGTGAGGGCCTCCAGGCCCACGTCCTTGGCCACGCCGAAGTCCATCAGCTTCACGTCGCCGGCCTTGGTGAGCATCACGTTGGCGGGCTTGAGATCGCGGTGGATGATGCGGCGGAAGTGGGCGTGCTCCAGCGCGTCGGCGATGCGCGCCCCCACGGCGGCGCCCACCTCGGGCGCCAGCGGCCCCTCCTTGATGAGCTCGTGCAGGGTGGGCCCGTCCACGTACTCCATCACCATGAAAAGGACGTCGTTCTTCTCCACCAGGTCGTACAAGGTGACGATGTTCTGGTGGCGGAAGGCGGCGAGCGCGAGCGCCTCACGGCGGAAGCGCGACACGGCCTCCTTGTCCCGGACGGGGTCCGCGAGCATTTCCTTGATGGCGACCTCGCGCTGCAACATCTCGTGCAGCCCCCGGTACACCTGGGCCATGCCACCCCGGCCCAGCTCGCCGAGCACACGGTAGGCGCCTATCTTCCGATGTCTGACAACGGGCTTCTCGGTGGAGGGCACGGACGGGAGGCTACCGATTTGCGCGCGAGGCGTCGATACGCCCGGAGTGCAGACAGCCGTGCGGTAGAAATCGCTATTTACGACATTCACGAGAAGTGAGAGGACCCGCCGCCACGCTCCCGCTACGCTGCGCGCGCCATGAAGAAGCTCCTCCTCCTCGTTCCCGCCCTCCTCATCGCCACCCCTGGCTGCATCTACGTCCGCGAGACGCGGTACGTATCCAAGAAGAAGGAGCGCAACTGCCACCCCAGCCAGTACTGGGATGGGGATCAGTGCCGCCACAAGGGAAAGGGCAAGGGCGCGCGCAAGCACGACCACTGACGTACGCGCCCCCCTCTGACACGGATGGAAGCCCCGGCCCGACAGACCCTCACCCCGGCCCTCTCCCCGGGGGAGAGGGAGTGGCTGTCCGCGGAGGCCCGGGGGCAGCGCATCACCCTGCTCGATGGCGGCGCCGAGGCCTACCCGCGCATGCTGGAGGCCATCGGCACGGCCACCCGGCGCGTCCACCTGGAGGTCTACGCCTTCGAGCGAGAGGGCGTGGGCACGCGCTTCGTCGCCGCGCTCACCGCCGCGGCCCTGCGGGGCGTGGAAGTGAAGGTCATCGTCGACGGCTGGGGCTCCATCGGCGAGAGCCGCGCGCTGGCGGGCACCCTGCGCGCGGCCGGCATCAAGGTCCGCATCCACAATCCCCTCACCTCCCTCTTCCTCGGCCGCTTCTGGCGCAACCACCGCAAGATCCTCCTGGTGGATGACGCGGTGGCCTTCCTCGGGGGCATCAACATCGGGGACCACTACGCCGCCGAGGAGGGACGGCCGGGGTGGGCGGACCTGGCGCTGGAGCTGCGGGGCGACATCTGCGCGAAGCTGGGCGCGAAGCTCACCGCCGGAGCCTCCACGTTGGTGGCGGGCCCGGTGAGCATCCTCCTGTCCGGCGTCGGGGGTGGGCGGCGCCTGCGGGCGCGCTACCTGGCGGGCCTCAAGGACGCGCGGCGCAGGGTGGTGCTGGCCCACGCCTACTTCCTGCCGGACACGGGCTTCGTGCGGGCCCTCCGGCGCGCGGCACGGCGCGGGGTTGAGGTGCACCTGCTGCTGGCCGGCCGCAGCGACGTCCCCTTCGCCCGCGCGGCCACCATGCGCCTGTACCGCACCCTGCTGCGCGCGGGCGTGCACATCCACGAGTGGACGGCCACCACCCTGCACGCCAAGGCGGCGGTGGTGGATGGGGAGCGCCTGCTGGTGGGCAGCTTCAACCTGGATCCGCTCTCCCTGGTGAACCTGGAGACGCTGGTGGAGGTGGAGGACGCGGCCGTGGCCGCCCAGGCCACCCGCTGGATGGAGCGGCACGTGAGCGGCGCTCGTCCGGTGGGCCTGGAGGACTGCGCGCGCTCGGGCCCGCAGCGCTGGTTGCTGGACGTGGTGGGGCTCGCGGTGGCGCGCCTCTCCGAGCGCATCGCCAGCTTCATCGGCTCCCGGAGGATGCGCCGCCGGGGATGACCCGGGCCACCGCGTTCAGGAGCTGCTCGAGCCGGAAGGGCTTCTTCAGGAAGGCCTGCCAGAGGCGCGGCTCTCCGGAGCGGGGCGGCATCTCGCTCATCAGGATGACGGGCACCCCGTCCAGGCCGGGCGTCTTCCGTATCTGCTCGAGCGCCTGCGCCCCGGAGAGGATGGGCATCATCACGTCCATGACGACGACGTCGGGGCGGTGCTCGCGCAAGCGCTCCAGCGCATCCCGTCCGTTGCCACAGACGGAGACCTCGTACCCCTCGTCCCGCAGCACGTCCGCCACGACCTGCTGCACGTCGAACTCGTCCTCGACGACCAGAATGGAGGTCACCGCCCACCCCCGCCGCCCCGGCCCTTGCCCCCGGTACGCCTCACCTTCTTCAGCGCCTTCCCGAGCGGCCCCGGCGCCTTCCCACCGCGCACCCTCGCCTGACCGCTGAGGATGGACTCCGCGCTCTCGAAGGAGTCGGCCACGTCGATGCCCTCGCGGGAGATACGGAACTCGCGCAGCGAGGTGTCATAGCGGCTCTCCCGCATCTTCATGATGGAGAGCAGCCGGTAGAGCTGGGAGCGCAGCTCCAGGTAGCGCAGCAGGATGACCGTCTCCACCACGTTGGCCAGCTCGGGCGTGGGCAGCTCGAGCTGGGACTGGAAGAGCTCCAGCTCGTCGGTGATGACGGTGGTGACGTCCAGCGAGCGCAGCTGGTTGGTGAGCGCCGAGAGGAAGCGGGGAATGCGATCCGGGTACACCGCCGCCGCGCGGAAGCCCTTGGCCCCGTCGATGAACAGGCGCCGGCGCTCCTTCTGCTCCTGGGACTTCAGCCCCTCCAGCAACTGCTCCGCCAGCGAGTCCATGAAGTGCTCCAGCGGCGGCTGCCAGATGAGCTCGATGCTTCCGTCCTTCACGTACCGCTCCAGGGGGATGCCCACGTCCTCCGCCTTCTCGATGAGGCGGGGGGGCGGCTCGTAGAACCCGAAGTAGGTGCCGTGCTGGCCCCGCCGGGCCCCCTCCACCAGGAAGGAGAGCCCCAGCAGCGTCTTGCCCGTGCCCGGAGAGCCCAGCAGCGCCGTGGTGGAGCCCGAGGGCAGTCCCCCGTCGAGCATCTCGTCCAACCGCGGGAGGCCGAAGCCCATGCGGACGCGCTGCTCACGTGCGTTCTCCGGCGGCTTGCTGAATTGAACCTCCGTGCGCGGGTGGATGACCATGCCCTCGCCAGTGATCTCCACCTCGTGGCGGCCCCGGAGGTAATCGCCGCCGCGGAACTTGTGCACCGTCAGCTCGCGCACCGCCCGCGGACCGATGAGCTTGTCGGACAGCTCGATGACGCCGTCCACCAGGGCGTTCTCCACGTGCGAGCGCTCGCGCATGTTGGAGATGAGCAGCGTGGTGCAGCCCAGGATGCTGGCGAGCGCCTGGAGCGAGTGCACGAACTCCCGGTAGGACTGGGGACTGGTGGCGAACTGCTCCACGCTCTCCATGCCGTCCATGACGAAGAGCGTGGCCTTGCGCTCGCGCAGGGTGCGGCGGATGAGCTCCAGCAACCCGCTGAAGCCCTCGTCACGCACCATCTGGTAACCACTGACGTAGTAGAGCCGGTCGGGGATGTACTCCGGCTTGAAGAAGTTCAGGCTGGAGAGGTGCCCCACCATCTTCGCGTGCGATTCGATGAGCAGCGTCATGTAGACGCACCGCCCGCCGCTCCGCGCGATGTGGTTGCAGCACAGCTGGTTGGCGAAGATGGTCTTTCCGCCGCCCGGCGGCCCCATCAGCGCATAGGTGCCGCCCTGCTTGAGACCGCCCTGGAGGATGAAGTCCAGGCGTGGAATGCCGCTCTGGACGCGCCCCTCGCTACTCATTCTCCCCCTCCGTGACCTCCAGGGGCAGACGCAACGTGAAACAGGAACCGCCGCCGTCCCGCCCCATGACTCCCACCGAGCCCCCATGGGCCCGGGCAATCTCCCGGACGATGTACAGGCCGAGCCCCAGGCTCTCCACCCGATGACCGGACGCGGCGCGCTCGAACGGGTTGAAGATGCACTCGCGGTCGCCCTCCGGTACGCCGATGCCCCGGTCCTCCACCCGGAGGGACACCACACCGTCGCGCGCCTCGGCCCGGACCGTGATGGGCCCACCGGCGCCGTATTTGATGGCGTTGGTGATGAGGTTGCTGAGCGCCTGCTCCACCCGCAGCCGGTCCCAGTGGACCTCCACCTGGGGACAGTCCTCCACCGTCAGCACCGAACCCACCTGGCGGGCCTGCTCGACGAAGCGCTCGCCCACCTCGCGCACCAGGCCACCGAGCTCGAAGCGCTCACGGTCCAGCACGAAGCGGTTGTTGCGGGCCCGGCTCACGTCGAGCAGGTTCTGCACCAGCACGCCCAGCCGGCGCACCTGTCGCAGGGCGGGCTCCAGCCGCTCGGCCAGCAGGGAGCCGGCGAGGCTCGCCTCGCGCTGGGCCCCCCGCTGCAACCGCTCCAGGACGAGCTGCAGCACGGTGATGGGGGACTTGAGCTCGTGCGAGGCAACGGACAGGAAGGTGTCGCGAGCCCCGAGCGCCCGCAGCAGGTCCGCCTCCGCGCGCAACCACTGCGTCACGTCCTGGAAGGTCATCGTCACCACGCCCGGCGAGCGGGTCCGGTCCGGACGGGCGTGCACCACGAAGGTCCGGACTCCCTCGGGCCGCGCCCAGCGGAACAGCACGCCCTCCAGGGGCTCGCCACGCGCGGCCCGCTTCACCGGATGCTGCTCGGGAGGGAGCGGAGTGCCCTCCGGCTCCACGAGGGTGCCACGGCCGGAGACCTCGAGGATGAAGGGGAACTGCCGTGCCGCCGCGTTGGCGAACAGCACCCGCGCGGTCCCCTCTTCGACACGCAGTGTGGGCACGGCGAGGAAGTCGAGGACCCTCTCCAGCCCTGGCTGCTCGGACACGCCCTTCTCCCTTTCCACCCGTGCAGCACGAACGGATGGGGCCCGCGGCACCCGATGTCGCATGGTGATCGCAGTCACCCAAGATGGGCCGCGGGGTCAAGGACGGCAACCACGGGGTGGAAGTCGAGCCGCCCCGGAGCGTCGCCTGTCGAACGGTCCGCTCCCTTCGCACGCGTCCACGGGTCCGGAGAGGTTCTGCTACAGTGACCCACTTCGGAGGTCATGCACATGAGCGGCGCCATGGAGGGACGGGCGGAGCGGGAGGGACGGAAGGCACCGGGACGAATCCCGAGGAGACGTGTCCCGCGCGAGCGCCTGGACATGCCATCACCCCCGCTCGGCACCCGGGTGGGCGGCTACCGGCTGGAGGCACGGCTGGGAGAGGGGGGCCAGGGCACAGTGTACCGGGCCCGGCGCGGCGGCCGGCTGTACGCCCTCAAGTTCCTCGCCCTGGAGTCACCCGATTGGGCGTGGCGGGAGTTGGAGGTGCGGCTGCGGCTGCGGCACGTGGGTGAGCTGGCCGTGGAAGGCCACGGACTGTGGCCGCACCAGGGCCCGCGCTTCCTCTACCTCGTCACCCCCTACGTGCGAGGGCGCCCGCTGTACGCGTGGGCGAAGGAGAAGAATCCCACGGCGCGGCAGGTGGTGCGCCTGGTGCTGGAGGTGGCGAGGCAGTTGGTGGAGGTGCACCGGGCCGGAGTGGTGCACCGGGACATCAAGGGCCCCAACGTACTGGTGTGGCGCGAGGACGGGCGTCCGGTGCTGGTGGACTTCGGCGTGGGCACGTACGTGGGGGCGCCCGAGATCACCAACCCCCTGGGACTGCCGGGCACGCGCCACTACCGAAGCCCCGAGGCGCTGCGCTTCCGGCGCGAGCACGCGGGCGAACACTCCCCGGCACGAACCTCGGACGACCTGTGGGCGTTGGGAGTCGCCCTCTATTGGCTGCTGACGGGCGGCTACCCCTTCGACACGGAGGTGGGGGACGAGGGCGCGCTGGCGGACCTCATCCTGAAGCAGGAGCCCGAGCCGCCACACGCGTGCAACCCACGCGTGCCCCGGACGGTGAGCGAGCTGTGCCTGCGCATGTTGGAGAAGCGCCCCGAGGCGCGCTTTCCGGACGCGGAGGCCCTGTGCGAGGCGCTGGAGGAACTGCTGGAGGACGCGGACGGCACGTGGGACGTGCCGCTGTGCGAGGAGTGGGGCCCGGACGGTGCCACCACGCCCCAGGTGGAATGGCTCGGCCTGGGCGACTGGCTGGACAAGGCGCGGCGGCTGTTGGCGTACGCGAGGAGGCACCCCCGGCGAGGCCGGCCCGTGTCACTCGCGGACGCGACCACGCTACCGGGTCCGCCGGATGACCCGGCCCCAGGGAAGGACGACACCGGAGAGGAAGCGAGTCCTCATGGGCAACGGACACGGACGCCTCCGCGGCGCGCGAGCGTCTGGGGTAGCGCCTTGCTGGTGCTGGGACTGCTCGGAGTCCTGGCCGTACTGCGCTTCCCACCCCACCCCGAGCCCGAGGTGCCAGCCACTACTCCTGAAGTAGTCTCCGCTCCTACCATATCGGAGGTCACGAACGCCGGTCAGGAAGTGGCGCCCCGGGGAGAGCCGCCGGAAGGTGGAGGAGGCGCGGCGCCCGAGAAGGCGGAAACCTCCGCGCCCGTCGCCAGCGCGACGCCCCCAGAGGACAGCACGCGCGTGAAGACTCCACGGCAGGGCTCCCAGCCTCAGAAGACGCAGCAAAAGAAGAAGCAGCGAACGGTGCTCGGCGAAGTGGCCAAGGTGTGCGGCACGGCCCTGGCCGTGAGTCAGGCCGCCTGCGCCAGCCCCGCTCCCCAGGTGCTGCCTACCCCTCCGGCCGCGGAGTGCCCACCCGGCGCGGTGCAGGCCATGAATACGCTGGGCCTCGAGTTCAACACGACCGGCTCTTTGCTCTTCTTTCCCTACGACAAGAATAGCGACAATCCCAGAATCACCCTCGTGCGCCAGGGTCCAGGCACGTTGCAATTGCTTGGAGACGTCTGGGAAAAACTTCCGGAAGATACAGTGTTCTCCGGGGAGCTCTTCTTCGGGAAGACGCATGTGTACGGCCGATTCACCACGGCCCACCCTCCCGGAGGACCCACTTATCCCGTCTGCATGGAGCTGTGGCAGTCGGAAGTGGTGAAAGGGGTCGAGAAGAAACCCGCCGACGAACGAGACTCCGCCAGGGTACGGACCGCCGTGTTCCTCAAGCCGGTGAAGCGCTTCGAGTAGGTGGCTGGCAAGCGACAGCGGCATCAGCGGGTGAAAGACGGGACAGCGGCCAACGCCGGAGGTACCTGCTAGTCTCCATCACTCTGGAGGTCTTCCCATCCATGTGCGCCCTGCCCCATACCGCGCCTCTGATGCTCGCACTCCTCGCTAGTACCCCGGCCATCGCACAACCAGCCTCCGACGAATGGGACACAGCGGGAGAACGCCACCTCGAATTGACAGCGGACAACACCGGACAGGCCTCCGAGATGCGAATCAGCCCCAACCAGGCCAGTACCCTCATGTTCAACATGCCACTGCAACACGGGGGTGTGCTCGTGGAGGAGAAAGAGAGCTTCCGGTCGGTCATGGTGGACGAGGTCGCTGGCGTGGTCACACTCATTCCCTCGGACTCAGTGCCACGGGAGAGGCCGTTGTCGGTGGCGGTGCGGTTCGCGGATGACGCGCTCCCACGAAGTGCGATCTTCCGGTTGGTGGTGCATCCCTCCCGAGCCGAGCGACAGGTGCGAGTGTACCGCCGCCCCCGCTCCGGCGAGTCCTATCAACAAGAGGCAAGGCAGGAGCATGAGCGGGCCGAGCAGTGTGTGGCCGAGTTGGAACGGACCCGGGCGGAGCAGAAACGCCCTGATGGCCTCACGGGACTGCTTGATGCCGGATTGGTAAAGCGGGGCAGAGGTGTCCACGCACGGGACATTTCCGAGCTCACCCAGCGCCCCGGAGAAACCCTCCAGGTGTTCAGCGCCTTCAGCTACCGCGCCGAGCGCCGGGTGGCCGTGGCGGTGCACGTGCAAAACACGGGACCACAATCCTGGGCGGTCGAATGGGCGGAGTTGGTGGACCCCAAAGGCTCTCGGCCGCGAGTTCTACGCGTGTGGCCCTTCGAGCCCATCGCCCCGGGGAAGACGCTCCAGCTCGTGGTGGAGGCGGAGGCAACGGAGGAACAGGCGCGCGGAACCTTCATCCTCAAGCTGTGGGAGGCGAACGGCCCGCGAACCATCACCCTGCGCGGCGTGGCCTTTCCGTGAGAAATACGGAAGGTAGAAAGCAGCCGCACCATTGGTAACTGCGGTACGTCTTCCTGTGCGTCCCGTGTGGGAAACAACAACGGGCAAGTGCGCGTCCGGGCACGGAGTATCCAGAACGAGCGCCAAGCCATGGGGCTCACGACTGAGGACATCCTCGTCACGCGGATGATGGATTCCGGCTATATGTGGGTGTTCCCTCGGTGGGCGGCATCGTGTTGGAACTCGGCGGCCAGATCCCACATGGAGCCATCGTCGCACGAAGGCAGGGGTGTTGCCTGAAGAAGGCTGCACGGCTGAAGCACAAGCGCGGCGCACGGCCCTTGTGGCAACCGCCAGGGGCCTGCCGCTTTCCCTCATGCTCGAAGCTGCCTACCAAAGACCCCCCCTATCCGTCATAGGGATGTAACGGGCTATGCTACCGGCCATGCCCGACAGTCCCGACAGTAAAGAGACTACGTCCGCCGGCTTGCTGCCTCATCTTCCCCTGGGGGTTCGCACGACACTGTTCGGTCCGGCGTTCGATGGTACGGGGGGACTAGTGAGCGAGGTGCTCGATGACGTGCTCCGTAACCTCGATCGCACAGCTCGCGCCCCTCTCCAGCAGACGGAACGCCAACGCGCCCTTCAGCATGCACTGGGGTGGGGATTGGCCGCCGCACTACAGCACTGGAAGCCGCAGGCCCCTGAGGCCCCAGAGATGGACCGGCTGCGCGATTGGATGCGGGAGCGAATCGTCTCAAAGGAGTTGCTGCACTTGGTGCACCCGAGAGCCGACAGCCAACTCGACGTGCGGCGGCTCCAGGAAGAAATGGAGGCTAGCGGTCTCGGCGCCAAGCACCTTGGCCAACCTGATACCGAGTCCCTGCTGCGCGAACTGACTGTCGGCTTCTATCGAGGCATAGAGGAACAACCGGCCCTGCACGAGGTGGTTCCACTGGCACCTTTGCGCCACGTAGCGGAACGGTTGGGTGCACAACTCACTGCCCCCAGTAAGAGCCTGTTCCGGTAGGAGGCTGCACTGCATCCTCGCCCGAGGAGCAATCGCCAGGAATGATCCCTACCGGAACAGGCACTTATCCGATTGAGCCAGAGGCCCAGTTCAGCCTGCAACACTTCCCGACCCTCAACCTCCTGGTTCTCGGCCTCAACTCCGCGTGGGAGATCGACTGGTTCTTCAGGAGTCGAGCCAGCATCCACAGAGTGGCGCTTGAACGCGCGTTGAACCACGTCCGCAGCACTCCAGAATACAGCACCTGCCTCAAAGTGGCCGTTTGGCACCACCCACTCGTAGGGGCAGAGGCGGATCGAATCACGGATCACGGTTTCCTGGAGCGATTGGCTGTTGCTGGCTTCCGAATCGCGTTGCATGGCCACATCCACAAGGCCGAAAAAACAGATTTCCACTACGACCTCAGCCCAGGCGGCAGAGGCCTCGACATCGTAAGTGCCGGTACCTTTGGCGCGCCCACAAGGGAGTGGCGCCAGGGCGTTCCTCTTCAGTACAACCTGCTCCGCTTCGAACCGGGTCGTGTGATGGTCGAGACCCGCAGGCGCGAAGAACCTAACGGCGCATGGAAGCCCGATGCCCGATGGACACAAGGGGCTGGCAAAGATCCACTTCCCCGCTACTTCATCAAACTGACCTGATTAATTCAGGCAGGGGTTGGCGGGCTCCTCGTGAAGGCCCAATTGATATATTTCACATCTTCGCTGAGAACGAATCGCTGAAATCCCTCAACAAGCCCGCCCGGTCGAGCAAACCGCGAACCTGATCGGCCAGGGCCACGTGAGCCGGATTGTCAACCGAGAAGCGCTCCGGTGTGAGGATGAGGAGCGCCCCCTTGTCCTCCACGGGCTCGACGCGTACAGGGGCGGGCAAAGGAGGAATCTCTCCCCGAGGCCTCGAGAGGTACATCAACCAGCCCGTGCGCGGGTGGCCGACGGGCTCATCACGCATGTCCTGGTAGGCGTGCGAGATGACACCGCCCCAGTCCGGTTCCCAAGCCAGTACCATGGCGCGCATCACCCCGGTCAAAACAGGTGCAGTCAGTACGCGCTCCTCTTCAGGTCCCGCATAGGGCAGGTCGAGAAGACAAGAGTTCGGAGGAGGAACAACGCCGGAGCCACAACTGAGCAGCACTGCGCCACCGTGCCCGTCCTCCTCGTGCCCCGTCCAAGCACCAAAGCCGAACCCGAACGCGCCTTCGTTGTACTTCCTACTCTTGAAGAAGCGCAGGAACGTTTCATGGGTGGGCTCGAACTGAAGCTGGAGCGCTTTCTTGAGCGAGTTCGCTTGTTCGAACCAGCGGGTGTAGATGGGATCGCACTGCGAAAGGAGGCGAAAGAAGATCTCCGCGCGCCGTGCGCACTCGTCAGCCGACTCCTTGCGGCCTTGCCAATAAACACCTGCGTAGAAGGTCTCTTTCACGGGTGTTCCTCCGTGGGGCTCCCCTTCAACTACTGGCGGGCGAAGAGGCACTGAAATCCTTCAGGAGCCCCGCCCTATCGAGCGATGACCGCACCTGGTCAGCCAGGGCAACGTGTGCCGGGTCGTGCACGGTGAACCGCTCTGGAGTGAGGATGACGAGCGTTCCCTTGTCCTCCACTGGCTCGATGCGCACGGGCTCGGGCTGGGGTGGCACTTCTCCCTGTCGATGCGAGAAGTACATCAGCCATCCCATGTGGGGGATGCCTACGGGTTGGTCCCTCAGTTGTTGAGAAGGTCTCGCGCGACGCGCACACTCCTCGACCGACTCCTTGAGAACTGGCCAATAGACTCCTGCATCGTGGGTATCGCTCATTTATGTTGGAATGGGGCCGTAATCGCTGGACTCCTTCATCAGGCCCGCCTGCTCGAGCAACGCGCGCACCTGATCGGCGAGATTGACATGATCGGAATTGCTGACGGTGAATCGCTCGGGAGTAAGGATGATGAGCGAACCCTTGTCCTCTACCGGCTCGACACGTACGGGCGCAGGAAGGGTCGGCACCTGTCCTCGGCGATGGGAGAGGTACATGAGCCAACCCGTGCGAGGGCAGCCCACTGGGTTGTTTCGCAGCTCCTGATAGGCGTTCGACATGACGCCTCCCCAGTCGGGTTCCCAAGCCAGTACCATGGCTCGCATCAGCTCAATCAACACCGACGCGGTGAGGACCCGCCCCGCTTCAGGTTCCACTTTCGGCAGATAGAGAAGACAAGAATTGGGTGGAGGCACAACGTCAGAGCCACAACTGAGCATCACCATACCGCCGCGCCCATTCTCTTCGTGTCCCGTCCAAGCACTGAAGCTGAACCCGAACGCGCCTTCATTGTACTTCCTACGCTTGAAAAAGCGGAGGAACGCTTCATGAGAGGGCTCGAACTGGAGCTGAAGCGCCTTCTTGCGCGAGTCCGCCTGTTCGAACCAACGGGCGTAGATGGGATCACATCTAGAGAGAAGACGGAAGAAGGTCTCCGCGCGCCGTGCGCACTCCTCAGCCGGCTCCTTGCGACCTGGCCAATAAACACCTGCGTAGAAGGTCTCTTTCATAGGCGCTCCGCAGGGCTACGGCGGCGTGTAGACCACGTCAATGCCCTTGATGTCATTCTGATTGAAGAGCTTCTTGAGAATATCCACCATCCTGGGCTCCGCCACATTCCAGCGGATGGGAACTCCATTGGCCACCCTGAGCTGCCGCGCAGCCTGCCTGACGATTCGATTTGCGCCTCTGAAATAACCCTTGGGCTCGAGGTCCACGTCGAAGTGCTTGTCGTAGCCCATCCCCTTGGTTTCCAGTAGAACACCCGTCACCGGGTCTCGGCCGTCGAAGTCCGCCTGTTCGCCATTGCGGACGACGCGGTACACCCAGCCCTTGGGCGCCTTCGTCACCTTGTGCTGGAACCTGCGCGAGCGCTCGGACATGTGCTCGTTCTTGGGCACCCACTGGCCCGGCCCTCCCACGGGTGGCGTCCAGGAGGGGCCGCCGCCCGCCGCCGCCACGCCCACCGCAGCCGTGTTCAGCACGTACGTGGCGCTGAGCGCCCCTCCCGCCACGGTGACGACCCTCCCGGGCACCGCCACCAGCCGCAGCGCCAGCTCGCCCTTTCCCGTCAGTGACAAGAGGGGCACCGAGAGCCGGCTCAGCTTGTCGCCCCACGAGGCCGCCGCGACCGCCCCCTCTCCCGCGGTTCCCACCGTCAACAGCACGTGCGTGGTGAGGCGCGAAATGGCCCGCGCCTGCTCGCCTCGTGGCTTGTGGCGGAAGGACTCCCAGTACTCGGGCGCGTTCTGGACGAGCTCGCGCACGGCCCCCGGCACCCGGGTGAGGCCCTCCAGTGTGTCCACGGGGTGGACGAAGGACCGGACGAGCCCGTGCACCGTGTCACCCAGCGCCAGCCCCGCTCCCTCCAACGCCGGCAACAGCACGCCGTCGTCCGGTACATACGGGCCGAGTGGCCGCGCCCCTCGTGGCACCTCCAGCCCCGTGTCCACCGGCCACAACTGCCCGTCCTCCACGGCGTAGAAGGGGCCCACCTCGTAGCGGCCCGCGCGCAGGGTGCCGTCCTCCGCCAGCCGCACCTCGCCCGCCTTCTGCACGGCCTCGCCTGTCACGGGCCGCACCAGGTAGCCGTCCGGCCTCAGCACCCGCAGCCGGTGGAAGCGGTCCATGCGAGCGTGGAGCTCCTCGCGCGTCACCGGCCTCTCGCCCGTGGCCACCTCCAACAGCAGGTGCGCCGCCATTCGCCGCCGGGCGAAATCCCCCAGCGTCACCTCCGTGTTCAACACGTGCGGCAGCAACCCCAGGGCCTGCTCGGGAGACAGGGTGCGCCCGTCCACCGGCAGCTCCTCCTCGGGCACGCCCGCGTGCGCCAGGAGGCCCTGGAAGTAGTCGAGGCTGATGGGCACGGGAGAAGGGCGCCCATCCCCCACTCCGTCACGCCAGCCCACCTCGCCCTCGCCCCTGTCCTCCAGCGACGCGTCCTCTCCGGCGTCCGGGCGGCGCGCCCTCCAGTGAGTCGACGGAGCCTCGGGCTCACCCGCCATCGTTCCGGGAGCGAGCGCCTCCTCGTCGACGTCGTCCTCCGGGTCGTCGTCCTCGTCGCTCGGACTCGCGTCCTCCGGCGCGAAGGCCGCGTTGGAGCCCACCGTGGGCCGCTGCCCTTCCGCGCTCCGGAAGAAGGACGGCGTCAGGGAGGAGTGGCCCCAGCCCGACACCAGGTCCCCCCGTGGCACACCCGTGGCGCACCCGGCCAACACGCCCAGGACCACCATGGCCAGCAGCACGGGAAGAGCCCCACCACCGCGCGCCTGGACACCCGAGGACAGCAGGGGCATGGCCGCCTCCTGGAAACGGGGTTTTTCTCCAGCCTACCAGCCCCGGTCCGGACCTACCGGCTGACGGCTCCTCCTGTCCTCCACACGTCATTGCGGCGTTCGGGCGAATACGAACCTGCCGTACACTGTGTTTCACCGAGAGGACGCATGATGCCCAGCCCGCACGAGTGGAGGATTGGACCCCATTCCCTCCACTTCGAGCCACCCGACCTGCTCTGGGTGACGTTCCAGGGAAGACTGTCCCTGAACGAAGCCGCTGATCTGGTGGCCCTCTACAAGGAGCTGGGTTCGGAGCAGCCCTTCTTCGTATTGGCGGACATGAAGGACGCCGAGCTGCTCGAGCCGGAGGTGAGGGACTACATCAGTGAGCACATGCGGTCCGGGCTCCTGCTGGGGACCGTCTACATCGGGGCGCGTCTCGCGCAGAAAGGGCTGGCCAAGGGGATCGTGCTCGCGGCCCAGATGGAGGAGCGCGCGGAGCCAACGGCTCTGGAGACGCTGCACTTCGTCGCTACGGAGGACGAGGCGCGCGCGCTCGTCGTCCAACTGCGCGCGCGGATGAGCGGCATGGGACGCTCTTGATTCTTTCTTTTCCCGGTACTGACAGCCTCGAGACCGGCCACCTTGCCCTCGCCCTCGCCGCTGCCCGGGGTGCCCGACCCGACCAGGCCGAGCACCCTTCGCGACCCCCATCAACAACCTCGCGCTCAATACAGCAGGGAGAGAACGGGGGTGGGTGCTCTCCCGGGATGGCCATGGCCCAGCTGGCCGTAGCTGTTGAATCCCCAGGACCACAGGAAGCCCTTGGCATCCAGCGCCAGCGCGTGGTGACCGCCAGCGCTCACGGCCGTCACCCCCTTCAACCCTTGCACCAACACCGGCTCGGAGCTGTTGCTCGTGGTCCCATTCCCCAGCTGACCGAAGGCGTTGTAGCCCCAGGCCCACACGGTGCCGTCGTAGCGCAGCGCCAGCGAGTGCCTGATGCCCGCGGCCACGGCCGCAACTCCTCTCAACCCTTGCACCCGCACCGGTACGTGGCGCCAGGTCGTGGTCCCATCCCCCAATTGGCCGTCGGAGTTGGCACCCGCCGCCCAGACCGTCCCATCCAGGCGCACCACCAGGGAATGATACATTCCCGCCGAGACACGGGCCTGGGCCCACGTCCCCAGCAGCGAGGAGTCCAGCTCCTCCGGCTCTTCTGAAACGCCGCCAGCCCGCGGCTGCCCACAGCCAGCCACCAGCAAGACTCCAAGCCAGACTCCCAACAGCCTGGTCATCCACCACGGCGTGCTGATTCGCATTCCGCTACTCCTGATTCAACAGGGCTTGAAGGAATTCCCCAACTAGATGAACCGAGCAGCGGCGAAACACAAACATCCAGCAATCCATCATCAAATCCTAAACAGTCGGATTCCAATGCCATCACATACTTCCCAGACTCCGGCCCGGCACGGGGAGGACCCGTGCCCCCGAGGGGAAGTCAGCTCAGCAGCTTGCGCTTGGCCGCCGAGAACTCCTCGTCGGTCAGGTGGCCCCGCTCCTTCAACGCCGCGAGCCGCTCCAGCTCAGCGGCCAGACCGGGCTGCTGGGCTGGCGCATCCTCGGGCGACGCACCTCCCACCGCGATGATGGCCGTGCTGATGCTGGAGGCCACCACGCCAATCAGCCCGATGCCCATCAGCATCAGCACCGTTGCGACGAGCCGGGCCAGACCCGTCTGGGGGGTGATATCGCCGTAGCCCACCGTCGTGGTGGTGACGATGGCCCACCAGAGCGCGTCACCGAAGTGGCTGAGCGCCGGGTTGGTGTCACGCTCCAGCAGCCACACGACCGAGGCCAGGCTCAGCACCACCGCCGCGGAGATGACCAGCGTGTGCCCCAGCTTGTTGCGGTTGATGAGCACGTCCACGAAGGCCAGCCCGCGCAGGCGCCGGAGCGCGGTGAGGGCCCGCAGCAGCCGCAGCACCCGCGCCAGCCGCAGCACCTGGGCGATGCGCAGGAAGGCGAACGCCTCGAAGTAGAGCGGCACGAGGCCCGGGAGCTCGTACCAGTGCTTCTTCCACCAGCCCTTGCGGTCCTCCGCCCGCGCCCATCCCACCAGGAAGTCCCCGAGGAAGAGCAGGACGAAGAACAGATCCACCACCGCGAGCACCTGGAAGCGTGGGTCCGGCCAGGCGATGCCCTCCAACTCGACCCACAGGATGACCCCGAAGCTGGCCACCGCCAGCACCACCATCAACAGGTTCCACGCGGCGCTCCAGCGTGGATTGACTCCCCCCGCCTCATGCCTTTCCATGCGCCCGGACGCTACGCTACGCACGGCCCTCTGGGAATCGAATTGCCATCCCAACCGGGCTCCGGATGGCCCGCGGCGTCAGCGGGGCGGGAGGTTCTTCGGGAACTTCGGCAGCGCGGGGTTCATCACGTCCCAGGGCTGGGCACTCTGTGTCCAGATGTCGAGCATCGGCGCGAACCCACTGGGATCATCGAGGCTGCCGACCTTGATGGCGATGAATTGCGACGGGATGCCGCCGCCCGCGAACAGAGGGGTACCACACTCCGCGCAGAACTCCCGCTTCACCTCGCTGCCACTGTCCGCCTTCGACATATACTGCCTGGGAGTACCGCGCAGCAGGCGCAGCGAATCCGTGGGGACGATGGCCACCGTGGACGACCCCGTACCGCTGGAGCGCTGACAGTCGCGGCAGTGGCAGTTGAGCACGGCGATGGGCGCGGCGGAGCCCTCATAACGAATGGCCCCACAGGCGCAGCCTCCGGTGAAGGGAACAGGCACCGAGATACCTCCCGAGGAAATCGTTTCGGAACAGCGTCGTAGACCCATCACCCCACGAGGGCAAAACCTCCACGGTGGCCGTGGGGTTGTGCGCCTTGCTCCCCCTGTCGTCGTCGTGGGAAGTGGGCAGGCACATCCGCGCATCAGTTGGGGAACCCCATGAATTGGCTCAACGCACGCATACGCATGGTCGTCGCGCTCCTGGTCTTCGCGCTGGTCGGCTCCACCGCCGACGCAGCGACGCGGCAGCAGGACATCGATCGGCTCGTCACGAAGTACCATCAACTGCGCCAGTTCAACGGTGCCCTGCTGGTCGCCGACGAGAAGGGGGTCATCCTCGAGAAGGGCTATGGCCAGGCGAACTTCGAGTGGAAGGTGCCGAATACCCCGGACACGAAGTTCCGCATCGGCTCGGTGACCAAGCAGTTCACGGCGATGCTCATCCTGCAGCTCGTCGCGGAGGGGAAGCTCGCGCTCGATGACAAGCTCACGAAGCATCTTCCGGACTATCGCAAGGACACGGGCGACCGCGTCACCATTGCCCAACTGCTGAACCACACCTCCGGAATCCCCAGCTACACGACGCCCGCGTTCTTCCAGAACGACTCGCGCGATCCCTACACGGTGGCGGACTTCGTGAAGAAGTTCGCCAGTGGCGACCTCGAGTTCGAACCCGGCACGAAGTGGTCGTACAACAACTCCGGTTACTTCCTGCTCGGCGCCATCATCGAGAAGGTCACCGGCGTGACGTACGCCCAGGCGCTGCGGCAACGGCTCTTCGAGCCACTGGGGATGAAGAGCACCGGCTACGACGTCTCCATGGAGGTGCTGCCGAAGCGAGCGAGTGGCCATCAACTCACGCCCAACGGGTACGTCAACGCCCCCTACCTGGACATGTCGCTGCCGTACGCCGCCGGCTCACTGTATTCGACGGTGAAGGACCTCTATCTCTGGGACCGCGCGCTCCACCAGCACAAGCTGCTGCCCGCTCCGCTCGAGCAACAGATGTTCACGCCAGGGCTGGAGCAGTACGCGTATGGCTGGTGGGTGAAGCCGCTCAAGCTGAACGATGGCAAGACAGAGGTCGTCACGGTTGGCCACAGTGGCGGCATCAACGGGTTCAACGCGCTGCTCATCCGTGTACCCGAGCGCAAGGAGCTCGTCGTCGTCCTGGACAACACGTCGCGTGGTGACAAACTCGGCGGCATCGTGGCCGGAGTGCTGAGCATCCTTCATGGCATCAAGCCCCAGCAGCCCCTGAGGGAAATCTCGGAAGTCATGATGGAGACCCTCGCGAAGGCGTCCGTGACGGAGGGAGTCGCCAGATACAAGGCCTTGAAGGCGACGAAAGCGGCCGAGTATGACTTCTCCGAGCAGCAGCTGAACCGCGTTGGCTATCAGCTGCTCGGCTCCGGGCGCCTGGCGGACGCGATCGAGATCTTCAAACTGAATGTGGAGATGTTCCCCCAGAGCGGGAACACCTACGACAGCCTGGGAGAAGCGTACCTGGCCAGCGGGAACGAGGAGCTGGCGCTCGTGAACTACCGCCGGGCGCTGGAGCTGGACCCCTCCAATGCGAACGCGGCGAAGACGCTCGAGCGGCTGGAGAAGGCGGGGGGTTCCGCCGGGAAGAAGGCGAAGGCCGAGTAGCAGTCTCCGCCCGTGCAGTCGCCGGGGCGCGTTGTGGCGAATGGTCGTGCTGTCATCCCGTGGACATCGGCCCGATGTCCACGGACTCGCCTCGCCCTCCGGCCCTCGATTCGGCCCCGTGCAGAGCTCCACCTCAGCCAACGTGGAGCTCACCCCCGCCATGGCCGCCGGGCTCGACAACTACCTCGTGGCGTGGGCGGACTCGCGGGACCGCTCGGCCCTGCTATTGCTTTCCGGGTGGGCCGCGTCGTCCCGTCGCCGGCACGCGGCCAGGAGGAAATCCGTCCTCTCCGAGCAAGGCATTGGCTCGCTGGAGCAGACCCCGGTAGCCAAGCTGGTTCGCCTCTTGCCGGATCGACAGCAGGACCTTGCGCGCCGCCGCGGCCTTCGTGTCGCGGCGAAGCTCCACCTGGAGGAGCCGCGCCTCGAGCGCCACCCGCTTCATGCCGGCGCGAGCCGCCCGCGCCGCGAGCGCCTGGAGCTGCCGCGCCGCGTCCTCCCGCTCCGAGGGTCCTCCATCCCTCGACAACAGGGACGCGCCCGTGAGCACGACCTCCGCCGCGATGAACACGTCCTCGCTGCCACCCGCGAGCGCCCGGGCGTGCTCCAGGGACTCACGCGCCGCCACGGGCTTCCCCAGGGCCATCAGCGCCCGGGCCTTCACCGCGTGCGAGTGGCCTTCCCCGTCCAGGCTCTTCAGCGCCGCATAGGCCGACAGCGCGGATTCCACTACCGCGAGCGCCTCCTGGGGCCGCCCCTCTTCCAGGGACAGACATGCCAGGCCCAGCTCGGTCTCGGCCACGAAGGCGCCCAGGCCTCGCGCCCGCCGCAACTCCAGCGCGCGCTCCAGCTGACGGCGTGCCTGCACCAGCTCTCCCAACTCCATCAGCAGACAGCCCAGCTCGTAGCGGCCCCAGGCCTCGGTATAGCCATCCTCGAAGAGCACCTGGGCCGCATGACTCCCCTCCTCGAGCAGACGCTTCCCCTCGTCCAGCGCCCCCATGAGCCGCCGCACGGAGCCCTTCAGGATGGTGCTGGAGTTCATGTCGGAGAGCCGCCCGCGCTGCCGGTAGAGCTCCACGGCCCTGCTCGCACGCCTCAGGCCCTCGGAGAGCTCGCCCAGACGGCAGCTCAGCCCCCCGGAGCACAGGAGGGCTTCGGCCTCGAGCGAAGCGCCCTTGATTTCCCGGGCCGCCTGGATGGCGGAGACGAACACGCGCTCGGCCTCGAGCAGCCGCCCCATGTCGATGAGCGCCATGGCGTGCACGAGCATCGAGCGTGCCGCGCCTCCCCTGTCTCCACTCGCCAGGAAGAGCTCCTCCGACTCCTCCAGCAGCTCGACGGCGCGCCGGGGCTCTCCGAGGTTGCGCGCCGCGTAGGCCTCCATGATGAGCGCGGAAGCGGCGAGCTGGCCCTGGCTGGCCCTGAGGGAGCGGGACACCGCCGTCTCCGCGTGCCGCCGGGAGGAGATGAAGTCAGCGGTCGCGCTCGTGGCCACCGCCGCGGCCAGCTCTATTCGCGCATCCGCCCCCAGGGGGGGCGGGAGCCGGCGCAACGCCTCCAGGGTGGACTGGGCCTCCCGGTTCTGCCCCGCGGACAGCTGCGCGAATACCAGCGCGGTGCCGTACTCCACGTTGTCCGGAAAGAACTCGAAGAGTGTCCGGTACGCCTCGATGGCTCGAGGCCACTCGGAATGGGCCTCGTGGTGGCGAGCCGAGACCAGGAGGCGCTCCTCTCGTGAGAGGCTCGCGGATAGCTCGAAGGCCCGGCGCGCTGCCTCCTTCGCCGCCTCCTCCTGGTAGAGCTGCTGGAGGGCGGCGGCCAGCGCCGAGTGGGCGGGGGCGAAGGCAGGCTCCCGCGCCACCACGCGTTCGAAGCGCTCCACGGCGGAGGCCGCGTCATGGCCGCGCAGGGCGGCGAGCCCCTCGGCGTAGAGCCGTGCGGCCTCGGGCTCTCCAGGCATCGCGCTGCGCACGCCGTGGGCCTGCTCGGTGGTCAGCGGCGCCAGACCCAGACGCTTTCGTAGCGCGGTGCCCACGCGCGAGACGAGCTCCAACAACTCCCGCTCCGCGCCCACCTCCGTCAGGTGGGCCAGCGTCTCGCCCGTGGTGGCCTCCTGCAGACGCAGGTTCAACCGCAGCCGCGCGTCCTCCTCGCGCCCCTGCACGAGGTAGGCCCCGGTGAGCACCAGGTCCACGCCCGAGTGCGCGCGGATGCGCTGCAGCGTGGCTTCCGCGAAGCCCTCTTCCTCTGGAAGGAGGAGATCCCGGCGCATCTGCACGACGCCTTCCCCGGGAAGCAGGCGGAGCTGTTCCCCCATGGCCAGCTCCGCGGAGAGCAGCTCCGCCAGGGCGGTGGACAACCAGGCCAATTCGGCCCTGGCCATCAGGTTGCGTGGAGCGAGCACCGCCACCACCCGCCGTGCCACCGACGGTGTCCCCGCGGTCGACGTCGCCGTCGTGGACTTCAAGGGAGAGCGCCTCCTGGACGAAGTAGGGGTCACGGGGGCCGGGGTGGGCGCTCCGCCGCGCAGCGCGGCGACGGCCTCGGACGCGGTGGCGAACCGCGCCTCCGGCTGGCGAGCCAGACAGCGCAGGAGCGCCTCCTCCCAGAAAGGAGCCAGCTCCGGTACCAGCTCGCGCGGAGAAGGGGGCGCCTGGCGCAGCCGCAGCAGGGAGGCGGCCATCGGCGTCTCCGCCACGAAGGGCCGCCGTCCCGTCACCATCTCGAAGAGCACCAACCCGAAGGCATAGATGTCGGAGGCAGGCGACAGCGGCAGGCCCTCCAGCTGCTCCGGGGACATGTAGAAGGGACTGCCGACGACATGGCCATCCTTCGATGCCGAGCCGTCTCCCTCGAGCAGCTCACCACGGGCCAGGCCGAAGTCGGTCACCACCGCGCGCAAGCCCCCCGCCATCGGCGGCGCGGGCACCAGCATCACATTGCCGGGTTTGAAGTCGCGGTGGATGATCTGCGCGGCATGCGCCGCATCGAGCGCGCCCGCCATCTGCTCGGCCAGCCGCAGCACCTGCTCCGGCGGCATCCTCCCGTGACGGGAGAGCTGCGCATGGAGCGTCCGCCCCGCGAGCAGCTCCATGGTGAGGAAGACGATCCGGTATGACGGCCCTCCCTCCACCGGGACGACCTCGTGCTCTCCGATATCGAAGACACGGCAGACGTTGGCATGCGTCACCCGGCGCGCCAGCCGCAGCTCGCGCTTGAAGCGCAGGAGTGCCTCCGGCGTGGCGGCCAGCTCCGGACGAATCGTCTTGAGCGCCACGGGCTCGTGAAGCGAGAGATCCTCCGCCGCGTACACCTCGCCCATGCCCCCCCGTGAGAGGAAACGCATCACCTGGTAGCGTCCGGCGACCTTCGTTCCCCCGGCGAACGCTCGTCCTGGAGAGGGAGGGGGGACCGGGCCCGGAAGCAGGGGCTCCGCCTCCGTACCACCCCGAATCAACGTGCTCGTGCTCTGCAGCGCCTCGGGGGATTTGCGCGCCATGACTCGGAAGTACTCCCGTCTCAGCCGACGGCGGTCACACTAACATGTGACGCCGAGCGCCGTGACGGCCCTTCCCCCCGAGCGGCCGAAGCGCGGCGGCCGCTCACGACCTGGACGGTGGTGGTACCCGCCCTCACACGCTCCCGCGCTCCTCCTTGCGCAGCACCAGGAGCTTCGACAGGTACCAGCGCTCCGTCTTCACCGTCCGCAACCCGTGGCGCGCGAAGAGCGCCGGAAGATCCAGCCGCGAGTAGTCCAGGAAGAAGGGCTCGTTGAAGTAGGCCTCGAAGTGCTCGAAGGGGCCCGGCTCCTCGCCGGAGCCGTCCCCCTCCTGAATGGCATCCATGAAGAGCAGCGTCCCTCCCGGCGCGAGCACGCGCGCCATCTCCGCGGTGACACGCTCGATGACCGGCAGCGGCAGCTCGTGGAAAAGCCAGATGCAGGTGAGCAGATCGAAACGGCCCGTCCACTCCGGGAGCATCCGCTCGGCGTTCATCTGCAGGAGCGTGGCCTTGCGGCGCAACAGCCGGGCCGCCTCCAGGTAGGCCGGGGAGAGATCGATTCCCGTGTAGCGATGCCGCCGGTTCTGCAGCCACGCCTGGCCCATCCACGTCGCCGGGCCACACGCTACATCGAGGATGTCCAGGTGGTTTCCCTCGGGAATCTGATCGATGACCCCCTGGCGCATGAGCCGATTGGCCCCCATGTTGTGCCAGTGAGCGGGGAATGCTGGAAATCGAATTCGACATCCGCCGCAGGTAGCACGATGGACTGACACGCCGCAGGGGGCCCGGCGGGTCCGCCGGGCCGCCCCGGTCAGCTCACAACGACTCGAGGAAGGCGATCACCGCCGTACGGTCTTCCTTCGAGAGCGCCTCGTACAGTGCGCGGCTGGCGCTCGCCTCACCGCCGTGCCACCCGATGGCCTCGTTCAGGGTGCGGGCGCGGCCATCGTGCAGGTACCGGACGTTCTGCACGCCGCCCTGCACATACTTCAGCGAGCCCAGGCCCCACAGCGGCGCCGTGCGCCACATGCTCGGAGCGGCCTGGCCCTCGGTGAGCGTGTCGGCCAGCTCCGGACCCATGTCGTGCAGCAACATGTCGGTATACGGGCGGATGGTCTGGTTGCGCAGCTCGGCGAACGGATGGGTGTTGCCCGTGGTCATCTGCGCGGTGTGGCAGGCCGTGCACTGGGCCTGGGCGAAGAGGACACTGCCGCGGGCGATCAGCTCCGGGTTCACATCATGCTCCGGCGAGACGCGGATGCCCTCGGGGTAACCGCTGCGCAGGCTGCGCTGGGCCGGCACACCGATGAGCGCCAGGTAGTCCGACATGCGCTGGAGCTCCTCGGCCGACACCGCCGTGGCGCCAGCGCCGTTGCGGCAGTCGGGTGCGCCCTGCTGGCAGCTGCGCGACGGGAACACGGGAGAGGTGACGCCCATGTCCTTCACGAGCGCATCACCCACCTGGTGACGCAAGCTCGCCTTGGTGGCCTTCCAGCCGAAGCGGCCCAGGTGCACCTTGCCGGTCTCGGGGTCGTTCACCCAGTGCGGCACGCCACGCACACCGTCACCGTTTTTGTCATCGGGATCGGCCAGCGCCAGGATGGTGGGCTCGGCCACGGCTTCCAGCAGGCCCATGCCGATGACCTGCGGCGCCTGCCGCACGGAATAGAGCGACGGCACGGGCCCCTTGAAGGAGTAGACCGGCTTGACCAGCTCGACCTGCTCGCCACCGGCCAGCGTGCGCACTGTCTTCTCGTAGGACGCCACGCTGACCGCGTAGTCGGGGGCCGTGGTGGAGGCGGCCCGCTGCTGCACGTTCAGACCGTAGGTGGGATCGGGCAATACCGTGCCGTTGGCGCTCGCGATACCGGTGAGCACCGACAGGGTGTCGAGCCGCGCGCCCTGGTCCGGCATCGGGCTGCGGCCGTTGGCCGTGTGGCACTCGATGCAGCGCGCCTGGTTGTAGCGCGGGCCCAGCTGCCCCACGTGCTCGGTGAACACGGGGTTGGTGTTCGGGTGCTCGGAGTGCTTGCCGTCGGCGAACGAGGTGTGGAACAGACGGCGTCCCTGCACGAACCGCTTGGTGTTGCCGATGCCAATGTTGTTGGCCATCTGCTGGAACACCCGATGCGGCTCTTCCGAGTAGTTGTAGGACACGCTGGCCTGGCCACCCAGCAGGGTCGAGTCGGGCAGGGGCTCGGAATCCAGGTTGGGGACGATGCCGTACCAGGGGCGCATCCCCTTGCCCACCACGTACAGCTGCTCGAACGAGTAGTAGCGCTCACCGCCACCGTCGATGACCGGGCGCTGGAGGCGCGGCGCGGGGGCCAGCTCGATCTTGTCGCCAATCTTCAACGGGCTATGCGGAGACGTGCGCCAGTTGGACGTGAAGGACATCCGGCACGTGCGCTCGCCCGCGTGACAGATGGGCTTGTTGCCCTCGTTGGGGTTGTTGAAGCCATAGTTCAACGACCAGCCGAAGTCGCGCACGTTCGGGTCGTTGATGTTGCGGAACAGGCTGAAGGTGGTGCCGTCGAACGTGCCGTCGTTGACGTGGAGGATCACCTCGATGCGCTGGCGGCCGGCGGGCACTTCGTCGCGGATCTCCAGACCGAAGGTCCGGTTCTGGAAATAGAAGGTGGGGAAGGTGAAGTACCGGCCCGGGCCCTGGTCGGGGGCGTCCCAGGCCTCGCCCCGCTCACGCGCATGGCGCTCGGTGGGCCGTGCGCCCATGAAGGTGACGAGGGTGCCGTCGGGCTCGGTGTACTGGATCTGCTCGGTGATGGGGGTATCGGCCGCGAACAGCGGCGAGTACTCGGCCAACACACCGGTGCCCACCGGGGCGGGGGTGATGGGCGCGTTGGGCGAGCCTTCCGGGGGCGGGGAGGAACCCGTGCCTCCGCCCTCGCTGCTACCGCCGCAAGCCGTCAACGACACGACAGCGGCAAACACCGTCGCCAGGGCCGAAGCGGAGGGGCGCCCAGACGAACCGGAGGATATTGTTGTCGGTTTCGTGGAGTTCATGGGGGGTCTTTGACTCGGGTTCTACGACTGGATGTCATTCCAACTGCACTCCGAGTCTAACGTCCCATCCAGACAGTCACCAACTGGTTTAATGCTGAAAAGCGGATTTTCGCGATGACATGGACAGTGGCGGATGGTTTTCTCGTTTGATTGGAGAGTAGAGGCGTACCGGCACTTTTCGCGCCTGGGCGGTAGACCCGTTTTATTCAAGATTGAGAAACGGAGCCCTCGACGAGAGGGTGGGTTCCGATAGATCGCGGTGGCCGTCACGCCTTCATCACGCCTCGCCTGACATGTACCTCCCCGCCTTTGTTACAGGGGAGACAATCCATATGCGATTCAAGAAGGCAGCCGCCCTGCTGCTCCTGGGCATCTACGGCTGTCAACCGGCGTTGGGGCCCGCGGAGCTGGAGCAACCGACAGGGCCTCTCATCACGAAGTCGGCGCGGATCAACAACGGCATCCATCCACCCTGGAGCTACAACGAAACCACGGGCCTCCCGCCCAGCCCCAAGGCCGCCATGATGCGGTTGAGCGAGCTCAAGGCCCGGATCGGCTCGAAGCACCCGGAGGTCATCGCCGCGCTGGAGAAGGCCCACAAGAAGACGGACACGTATGATCCGAAGGTGCGCTATCTGGAGGCCAACTCGCGGGAGTACTCCATCTTCCTGTCGGGCAACCAGGTCCTGTTGCCCCAGGCGGACGGCGTGTTCGCGCAGCAGCCTCCCGGCATCACGCATGCTTCGCTGAACGCCGCGGCGGAGTGTGCATCTTCCGCGAACTTCCAATGCGACCCCCTCTACGAAACGGACTCCCTGGGCGCTCCCTTGACGGAGCAGCCGGTGGACGTGGTCCTGCTCCTGGGATGGAACGTCGAGCTCGCGGGTGACGTGGCCACCCAGGGACGCTCGCTGTTCATTGTCTCGGAGTCCTTCAAGAGCAACGGCCACGAGATCGATACACGAGCGACCTTCTACCGGGAGCGACCGGAATCCGTGGACACCAAGGCCACGAGCGGTCGCCATGGAGAGAACGGCGGTTCCGTCATCGTCTTCGCCAACGTGCTCGACAAGCTGCGGACCCTGACCGACGGCGCCCCGGGAGAGAATGGAACGAACGGCAGGGATGTCGATGCCAATCCCGCGACGCCCACCGTCCATATCACCTACGAGCCCGCGGCGAAGGCCACCTGTACGGGTACCATCTATACAGACTCCCAGGACGGTGGTGATGGTGGCAACGGCGGCCACGCGGGTGACGTGCTCGTGCGCTACACCACGCTCGTCGGCAGCGGACCCTCTCGTGCACCGGTCTCCACCACGCCCATCACCGAGTGGCAGTGCTTCAGCGATCCTGCCCTCGGTTGCGCCAATCCGCTCTGCGCGAACAATCCCTCCATCGCCATCTGCGACGTCCTCACCGAGGCCGATAACGCCCAGTGCCGTGACGGAATCGACAACGACGCGGACGGCAAGGTCGACTGTGAGGACCCCAACTGCGCGGCCAATCCCTACGTCTCGGTCTGCGCCCACAAGGTGACCTCCACGCCTCAGTTCCGGGAGTTCTCGGTCGAGGCCTGCACCGACGACGTGGACAACGACGGTGACGGCTACAAGGACTGCGCCGATTTCAGCTGCCGCTCCCACGGCTTCTGCAAGGGCGAGGGAAACCCCGAATCGTGCAAGGATGGCCTGGATAACGACCGCAACTCCGCCGCGGACTGCAACGACGACCAGTGCAAGTCCCTCTCCATCTGCGGTGGCCCGAGCAACGCGCTCTACATCCGGACCAGCGGCGGGGAGGAGGCCAGCACCGCGGCATGCAGCAATGGCCTCGACGACGACCTCGACGGCAAGGTGGATTGTGCGGACTACGAGTGCCGCAACAACCCGACCATCAAGGTGTGTACCACCGAGAACTCGCTGGAAGCCTGCACCGACGGCATTGACAACGACCGTGACGGGTTCGCCGACTGCAACGACTACGACTGCTCCAGGAACCCCTATGTCAAGATCTGCACGCCGCAGTATTATCCGTTCCTGAAGGAAAGCACGGTCGCGACCTGCTCCGACCGGCTGGACAACGACAGCGACGGATTCGTCGACTGCAAGGACTTCCAGTGCAACAACAATCAGCTCGCATCCTCCGTGTGCGGCGACTTCGAGAACACGCTGGCCGAGTGCACGGACGGCATCGACAACAACGGCAACGGCGCGAAGGATTGCGGTGAGGACACCTGCCGCTACAACCCCTTCTTTGGTGAATTCATCTGTGAGGGAAAGAGCCAGACCCCGCACGACCAGATGGTGACACTGCCTACGGCATGGAATGGGGTGAACCCCGCCGCCGCGATTACCGCGTCCAGCAAGCTCGGCGCGGCCGGCGTATACGGGTTCAAGGGGAAGAGCTATTCGTACTCGAACTATGTGCCCAAGTGTCCCCCCACGAGCGACCCGGCCTGCATGAACACCAAGGTCTTCGTCTCCTGTCACCTCGGCCACCTGTCCCAAGACGGAGTATCGGGGCAACCGGGCACCGCCGGGGATATCAACGTCCGATGGATCGAGCGTCGTCAGACGGACACGTTGCGCTCGCTGCTCTCTCCCAACCAATGGATCACGGACCTCTCCGCCGCCAACCATTACTTCAAGATGGGGCAGCAGCAGATCGCGACCTTCCATTACCTGCACACCCTCGTACGGCTGCAGAGCATGCAGGTGCGCAACGACATCAATTGCGAGCCGCTTCCGGAGGTGACCGCGCTGGATCCGCTCACCCTGAGCATCTGCCCCACCCTGGGACTGGTCCAGCTGCGGCTCTCGTACCTGCGGTCGGGCCTGGACTTCTGGGGCCAGTCGCGTGAAGCGCAGATCAACACCAACGAGCACTACAGCAACCTGTACCAGCAATTCATGGCGCATTACGACACGATGGACAGTGCGGTGGGTCGCTATCTGATGCTCTCCAACTCCATCGACTTGATGAACGATCTCAAGTCAAACGCCAATGTCCTCGAAAATGAGTCGAAGGAGATCGGGACCGATCTGAAGGAGGCGGCGATGAAGCAGGAGATCGCCAGGCAGGTCATGGTGGACCTGGCGACAGCGCTCTCGGATCGCAAGAAAATCATCGATGCGATTGAAGAGGACCTGGTGCTCACCCAACCCAAGGAGGATCCGCCGAACCTGGGTGATTTCATCGTCGGCCTGGGTCTGGGCGTGGCCCAATCCTTCACCGGTCAGTTCCTGGGCCAGCTCGGTGGCAGGGTGGCCGATGCCATCGGCAGGGACCTGAAGGGCTTGCTCCAGAAGGAGGAAGGCAAACCCGTCACGGAGCCTCCC
The DNA here is from genome assembly GCF_016859125.1 of Archangium violaceum. Lineage (NCBI taxonomy): Bacteria > Pseudomonadati > Myxococcota > Myxococcia > Myxococcales > Archangiaceae > Archangium > Archangium violaceum. The sequence continues at coordinate 1,044,744 of NZ_CP069338.1, forward strand.
GCTGACAACCAGACACCACAGCAGACGAGCAGCAATTTCTGGGACATGGTGGCGGGGTCGGCGCAGGCCGCCATCGGGAGCGCACCGGTGAAGAAGGCCGTGTCGGACCAGGGGCAGGTACTCTGGGACCTTCTCTCGCGTGGGCGCGACACCTCGCCGGCGCCTCCGCTCGTCGTGCCGCGCAGCATCGTGGCGGAAGATGTCCGGCGCTTGCTGGCCCAGGAGACCCAGCAGCGGTTGACGCTCGAGTACACGGATCTGGTGGCCGAGTATGAGAAGGCGAAGATGGATTACGAGGTAGCGAAGCTCGAGACCCGGGCCCTGCGCGTCCAGAGCATGGCCGCGAACGAGCTGGCCCGGCGTGCCAAAGCTGCCTCCACGAGCGCGGAGCTGAGCATGCTCGACCGCATCCTGCTCGCACGGCAGGCCTTTACGTCCGCCACCACGCGAGTGGACATCCTGACGAGACTCTATTGGACGATGGTGCGACAGGCGGAGTACGAGTTCCTCCCCTTCAGTCCGACGACCGGAGCCTCCGGGTTACCGGCCGACATCCTCAAGCCCAACAACTTCACCCTGTTGAACTACGAGGAACTGAAGGACCGAGCCCTGACACTGGACAGTACCATCCCGCGAGCATCAGGCACGGTACGGCCCTACTACCGCCGCGTGGTCGGCAACCCCTTCGTCCCCGCCTCCGATACGGACATCGCGCAGCTCAGTGCCCTCGGCTTCCCCATTGGGAACGGCTCGTCGGCGGCGCATATCTACCGCTTCAGGCTGGACCATATGGATGTACGCAACGATTCATTTCTGGGAGTGCTGCGCAACCATCGCATCAACAATGTGCACGTCAACCTGGTAGGCCCGACCATGCCGGTCCCCGGGTTGATCTACGTCGCACGCACACCCATTGACGCCTTCACCGTGGGCTATGACGCATGCTCGGCGGACGTGAGCTGGGTCGCCGACTTCGAGCTGCAGGAACTCGAGCGCTACTTCGATGGAGAAAACCCCGTCAAGAAGCAGCTTCACTTCGAGAACCTCGTGCCATGCACCTCGCCAACCCCCACGTGTGACTTCTCGGACCCGAACTGCAGCACCGGCTTCCAGTCCAAGGTGCCCACGAGGGCGTGCAGCATCGCCGGGCAGGGCCATGACCCCAGTGACATCCTGCTCTACAAGCGGAGCCTGCTGGGCGACTGGTTCCTGATCATCCCGGACAGCGTCTACGGCACCGCGACCACGCCAGGGATTGGACAGTCCATCCAAGGAGTGGAGCTCACGTTCGAGGTGTTCTCCCAGGATCGCGTCATCGACCCGGGCGGCTGCCAGGCGAACTGAGCAGGGCCGGGTTCAACCTCGCGGCGGCGGCAGCAACCCCGCCGCCGCGAGCCGCACGCGAACACGCTCGGCCAGCTCCACATGGGCCCGGTTCTCCACGGAGAAGCGTTCCGGCGTGAGGACGACGAGCGTGCCCCTGTCCTCCATCGGCTCGACGCGCACGGGCCTGGGCAGGGGTGGCACGCGGCCCCGCTGGTGCGAGAAGTACATGAGCCACCCCATGCACGGGGCCGAGGCCTCCAGGGCCTTCTTCGAGCTCCGGTCCCCTTCCGAAATCACCGCGCAGCCGTCCGGGTCCCACGCCAGCACCAGGGCGCGCACCACCTCCGTCAGCACGGGCACGGTGAGCACGCGCCCGGCGGCCGGTTGCTCACGCGGCAGGTGGAGAATGCACCCGTTGGCGTAGAAGGGCAGGCTGGAGCCACAGGTGAAGCTCAGCAGGCCACCGCGTCCCCGCTGCTCCTGCCCCGTCCAGGCCTCGAAGATGAACCCGTCCCTGCCGAGCCGGTACTTCTTCCTCTCGAAGAAGCCCAGGAACGTCTCGGCGGTGGGCTCGAACGGGAGCCCGAGCGCGTGCTTGCGCGAATACACGTACTCGTACCACCGGGTATAGGCCGGGTCGCACCGGCCCAGCCGCCCGAACAGCACCTCCGCTCGCCGGGCACACGCCTCGGCGGACTCGTCTCGACATCCCCAGTAGGCGCCCGCCTGGAAAAGTTCCATCGGCCATGACATACGCCATGGGTAACCCGGACACCAATCCCTCATCGCTCCGGATGAGGAAAAGGGTCCGGGAGCCCACGGGGGAGCGGCTCAGTTGGCGGTCTGCGGCGCCGGACGCACGAGCGGCTCGTCACGCCGCTCGGGGGCGGTCGCGTGGCGCAGGGCCTCGAGCGGCTTGGGGTCCTGTTGGTTGTTGCGCCGGGCCAGCTCCATCAGCACCGCCTGGCTGCGCACCTGCGTCCCATCCCTGCCCACCGGGACATAGGTGCCGTCCACCTGCAGCCGCCGCGCCTTCACGTTGTCCTTCAGGGCCACGCCCAGCACCTCGTCCAGCAACCGCTGGCGGATGGCCGGGTCCTCCACGGGGAACATGACCTCGATGCGGCGCAGGAAGTTGCGCGGCATCCAGTCCGCGCTGCTCATCCATACCTCCGGGGAGTTGCCGGCCCCGAAGGTGAACACCCGGCTGTGCTCCAGGAAGCGGTCCACCACGCTCGTCACGCGGATGCGCTCGCTCACCCCCGGCACGCCCGGCCGCAGGCAGCAGATGCCGCGCACCAGCAGATCGATCTCCACGCCCGCCTGGCTCGCCGCGTACAGGGCGCGGATGACGGTGGGGTCCACCAGCGAGTTCATCTTCGCCACGATGCGCGAGGGCTCGCCCCGCCGGGCCTTCTCCGCCTCGCGCTGGATGAGCGAGAGCACCTTCTCCTGCAGTCCCATGGGCGCCACGGCCAGCCGCTTCCAGGGCGGCGCCACCGCGTAGCCGGTGAGCATGTTGAAGAGGGCGCTGACGTCGTCGGCGATCTCCGTGCGCGAGGTGAAGAGGGAGAGGTCCGTGTAGTGGCGCGCGGTGTTGGGGTTGTAGTTGCCCGTGCCCAGGTGCACGAAGCGGCGGATGCCATTGCCCTGGCGGCGCACCACCAGCGCCACCTTGGAGTGTGTCTTCAGGCCGATGAGGCCGTAGACGACGTGCACCCCGCTCTCCTCCATCTTCCGCGCCCAGGCGATGTTGTTGGCCTCGTCCAGGCGGGCCTTGATCTCCACGAGCACCGCCACCTGCTTGCCATTCTCCACCGCGCGCGACAGGGCCCGGGCGATGGGGCTGTCACCGCTGGTGCGGTACAGCGTCTGCTTGATGGCCAGGACGTCCGGGTCCTCGGCGGCCTCCTCCAGGAAGCGCACCACCGGATCGAAGGACTCGTAGGGGTGGTGCAGGAGGATGTCGCGCTCGGCGACGACGCTCAGGAGGGACTCGGCGTCGCGCAGCACCGCGGGCACGGTGGGCACGAAGGGCTCCACGCGCAGCTCCGGCCGCGGGTCCAGCTCCGTGAGGACCATCAGGTCCGAGGGCTGCAACGGGGCCTGCTGCCGGTACACGTCCATGGGCCCCAGCTTCAGGGCCCCGGTGAGCAGGGACTCGATCTGGGGGCTGGCCACGGCGTCCAGCTCCAGGCGCACCGCCGCGCCCCGGTCCCGCCGGCGCAGCTCCTCCTGGATGGTCGAGAGCAGATCCTCGCTCTCCTCCTCGTCCACGTTGATGTCCCAGTTGCGCGTCACGCGGAAGGCGGCGGCGTGCTCCACCACGTAGCCGGGGAAGAGGTCACCCGCGCACAGGGCGATGAGCTCGCCCAGCAGCAGGAACGCGGAGCCCTTGTCGGTGGGCATCGGCACCAGACGGCGGAGCACGCTGGGCACCTGCACCACGGCCAGCGAGGTGCCACGCACGTTGCGCCGGCGCTTGGGGCCCTCGCGCCGCAGCAACACCGCCACGTTGAGGGACTTGTTGCGCAGGTGCGGAAAGGGGTGCCCCGGGTCCACCGCGAGCGGGGTGAGGGCCGGGAAGACGGAGGTGGTGAAGTACGTCCGCGCGGCCGCCTTCTGCTCGGCCGTCAACCTGTCGCGGGTGAGGACCGAGATGCCCGCGGCCGTCAGCCCGGGATGGAGCTCCTCCACCCAGAGACGGGAGGCCGCGTCCACCAGCTTGTGGACGCGCTCGCTGATGGCACTCAGCTGCTCGGCGGGTAGCATGCCGTCCGCCGCCGTCTCGGCCACCCCACTGGCCAGCTGCTGCTTCAGGCCCGCCACGCGGACCATGAAGAACTCATCCAGGTTGGAGGATGCGATGGCGAGGAACTTCAAACGCTCGTAGAGAGGGAGCTCACGGTCGCGGGCGTCATCGAGGACCCGCTCGTTGAAGGCGAGCCAGGACTGCTCGCGGTTGATGAAGAGCTGCGGATCATTGAATTCCACGGGCGGAGACTCTTGCAGGTGCTCTTCCACGTCACGTCACGGAGCTGTCACGAACACCTGATTCTAATAAAGATTGACCGCCCCCGCCGAGAGGCCCACTCCTTCGAGCCGCAACCATTCCGGACTTCTAGAGATCATGCCCACATCGACCCTACAGCCCGTGCTCGCCGCCATCGACGTGGGCACCAACGCAGTGCGTCTGGAGCTGGCCCGGCCCGACGCCGAGGGCTCGCTGGAGACGCTCCACCAGGAGAGGGATCCCATCCGCCCGGGCGAGGGCGTCTTCGCCAGCGGGGAGATGCCCCGGGAGACGGCGGATCGGCTCCTGTCCACGCTGAGGCGCTACGCGGCGCTGTGCCGGCGGCACAAGGCCCGGGTGCGAGCGGTGGCCACCAGCGCCATGCGGGACGCGAGGAACCGCGAGGAGATCGTCCGGCGGGTGCGCGACGAGGCGGGGCTGAACCTGGAGGTGGTGAGCGGCAAGGAGGAGGCGCGCCTCATCTGCCTGGGGGTGCTGCACCGCAAGCCACCGCACACGCGCTCGCTGCTGGTGGACATTGGAGGGGGCTCCACCGAGGTGGCGCTCGCCACGGGGGAGCGGCCGGATGAGCTGTGGAGCCTGCCGCTGGGCTCGGTGCGGCTCACGGAGATGTTCGACGCCGCCGGGAAGGTAACGCCCAAGCAGTTGCGGCTGATGCGCAGCTACGTGGAGGAGCAGATGCGCAAGGCCATCCCCGAGCGGCTGCCCAACCTGCCCCGGGTGGCATTGGGCTCCTCGGGCACCATCAACGCGGTGGTGGGCTACGCGGCCAGCGAGGGCACCGGGCACGCGTCGGTGCGCCAGCTCACCCAGGCGGTGGAGACGCTGGCGGAGATGACGCCGGAGCGGCGGCGCAAGCGCTTCGATCCCCGGCGCGCGGACATCATCGTGGCGGGCGCCACCATCCTCGAGCGGGTGACCAGGCAACTGGGCGTGGAGAGCGTCACCGGCGTCAACCGGGGCCTGCGCGACGGGCTGCTGGTGGACCTGATGTACCGGCAGGACACGACACGCGAGGACCACTCGCTGGCGGACGCGGCGGTGTCCATGGGGCGGCGCCTCTTCTTCGAGGAGAAGCACGCGCGGCAGGTGGCGGCGCTGGCCCTCACCCTCTTCGACGAGCTGGCCTCGCTGCACAACCTGCCGCTCTCGTGCCGGCCGTACCTGGAGGTCGCCGCGCTGCTGCACGACGTGGGCAACGCCGTCAGCTACGAGCGCCACCACAAGCACACGTACTACCTCATCCACAACGGCGACATCCCCGGCCTGACGGATCGCGAGCGCGAGCTGGTGGCACGGGTGGCGCGCTACCACCAACGCAGCCCGCCGGAGCTGAACCACTCGGGGATGCAGGGGCTGAGCGCCGCCGAGGCCCGGCTGGTGCGCAAGCTGGCCACGTTGCTGCGGGTGGCGAACGCGCTGGACAGCAGCCACCACCAGCCGGTGAAGGAGCTGCGGGCCGTCAACGGCCGCGACGCGGTGTCCCTGCACTTCAAGGCGCGCCAGCCGGTGGACCTGGAGGTGTGGACGGTGGAGCGTGAGACGGCCCTCTTCCGCCGCGTCTTCAACAAGCGGCTCACCCTGCACATCGGCCGCTAGCCCCGCCGCTCGGCCTCCCGGAAGGGAAGCGCGTACGTCTGGCACCGGACGGAGCGCGTGTCCACCCCTAGCGGGGAGATTGCGACGCCAGCGCGCCCTGCGCCTGGTGCCCCACGGGGGAAGGAGCGGCAATGAAGGCGGTCGTCTTTCATGGGATTGGGGACATCCGGCTCGAGGACGTACCAGAGCCCGTCATCCAGCAGGACACGGATGCCATCGTCAAACTGACGGCGAGCGCCATCTGCGGCACGGACCTGCACTTCGTGCGCGGCACCTTTCCGGGCATGAAGCCGGGCACCATCCTCGGGCACGAGGGCGTGGGCGTGGTGGAGTCACTGGGCAGGGACGTGCGCAACCTGCGCGTGGGAGACCGGGTGGTGATTCCGTCCACCATCGCCTGCGGCACGTGCTCGTACTGCCGCTCGGGGTACTACGCGCAATGCGACGTGGCCAACCCGAATGGCAAGCGCGCGGGGACGGCGTTCTTCGGTGGGCCGGAGATGAGCGGGCCCTTCCACGGGTTGCAGGCGGAGAAGGCGCGGATTCCCTTCGCCCACGTGGGGTTGGTGAAGATTCCGGACGAGGTGACGGACGAGGAGGCCATCCTGCTGTCGGACATCTTCCCCACCGGCTACTTCGGGGCGGACATCGCGGAGATCAGCCCGGGCGATACGGTGGCGGTGTTCGGCTGCGGGCCGGTGGGCCAGTTCGCCATCCTGAGCGCGAAGCTGATGGACGCGGGGCGCATCTTCGCCATCGACTGCCACCTGGACAGGCTGGAGGCGGCGCGGGCGCAAGGCGCGGAGATCATCAACTTCGACGAGGAGGATCCGGTGGAAGCCCTCGTCCGGCTGACGGGTGGAATCGGCGTGGACCGGGCCATCGACGCGGTGGGCGTGGACTCGATGCACGCGCACCACGGCCCGGCGGCGAAGACGGCGCGCAAGGAGAGGGCCGAGTTCAAGCGCGAGCAGAAGGAAGTGGCGCCGCACACCAACCCGCATGGAGACAACTGGGTGCCGGGTGATGCGCCGGCCCAGGCGATGATGTGGGCGGTGGACGCGCTGGCCAAGGCCGGCACACTGGCCATCATCGGCGTGTACCCGCAGCAGATGCGCACGTTCCCCCTCGGACAGGCGATGAACAAGAACCTGACGCTGAACATGGGCAACTGCAATCACCGCAAGTACATCCCCCACCTGATGGAGCTGGTGCGCACGGGCGCGGTGGAGCCGACGGAGCTCCTCTCGCACGTGCAGCCGCTGACGAGCGCGCTCGAGGCCTACCGCTCCTTCGACGCGCGCAAGCCGGGCTGGATGAAGGTGGAGCTCGAGCCCGCGATGCTGACGTGAGCCCCGCCCTTCACGGCTCCAGCCTTCACGGCTCCAGGATGAGGCACGAGTCACCGAACTCGTGCCCCAGGTAGCCCCGTGACTCCGCGAGCACGTTGGCGGCGCGCAACAACTCTGGCGGCGCGAAGGCCTGGAGCAGGGTGAAGTGGCTGGTGCCGGGCTCGTGCATCCCGGAGAGCAGCCCGTCCACCACCCGTGGAACGAAGCCCGGCCCGAGGAGGAGGTCCGTCACGCCCTCCCCGGCCTCCAACCGGCCGCCCGTCTGCGCCGCGCGCCCCTCCAGTGCTCGCACCACGGTGGTGCCCACCGCCACCACGCGTCCCCCCGAGGCCCGCGTGGCGTGGATGGCGTCCACGGTGGACGCGGGCACGTCGAAGCGCTCGGGGCGAGGGAGCGCGGCATCCAACGCGGCCTCTCCGGTGGAGGACAGCCCCGCCGCGTGCGTGAGCGAGGCCAGCCGCACGCCCCGGCGCTTCAGGTCCAGCAGCAGGGCCCAGGTGAGCGGCAGGCCCGCGGAGGGTGCCTCCACGGCCCACGGGCGCGCGGCGTAGGCCGTCTGGATGTGCCAGAGCGCGAGCGGGCGCTCCACGTGGGCGTACTGCACGGGCCGGCCAGCGCGGTAGAGCGCGGCCCACAGCGCGGCGCCCCGGGCCTCGAACATCACGCGCAGGAGGCGGGGAGAGGGAGGGAGCACGGCCACCACGCGCGCACCCAATCCACCCAGGACGAGCCGCTCGCCCGGAGCGACGGGCGGTGGCGGTGGCCGCTCCTCGGTGCGGGTGCGCCAATCCCCCGCGCCGAGGAGGACGGCGGTCCAGGTGCCCTCTTCCTCGCGGGACACGAGCCGCAGCTCGATGGGGGCACCCGCTTCCGTCTGGCCAGGCAGGGCCGCGGGAAGTGTCGCGGCGTCATTGAGGACGAGCAGGTCGCCCGGACGCAGCATCCGGGGAAGCTCGGTCATGCGGACATCGTCGAGACGCCCGGAGCGGGGCGCCACGAGGAGAAGGCGTCCGGAGTCCGGATGCTCCCGAGGCCAACGGGCGGCGTTCATGCGGCCTCCGGACGCACCGGCTCCACGCGAGCGGCCTCCAGACGGGCGCCGGACGGGTGGGCCTGGGCGGACTCCACGAGGGAGACGATGCGCGCGGCCACGTCCTCCGGACGCGCGAGGCTGGCGGGGTCCGCCTCGGGAATGGCGTCGCGGTGCATGCGGGTGTCCATCTCGCCGGGGTCCACGTTGAGGAAGCGGACGTCCGTGCCCTCCAGCTCGGCGGCCCAGATGCGCCCGAGGTGCTCCAGGGCGGCCTTGGACACGCCATAGGCGCCCCACCGCGCGTAGGCGGCGACGGCGGCATCCGAGGTGAGGTGCACCACCAGGCCCTCGCCGCGCAGCAGCATGGAGCCCACGATGGCCTTGGTGAGCCGGAAGGGTCCCACGAGGTTCACCTCCAGCACGCGCCCGAGGTCCTCGCAAGCGGTGTCCAACAACAGGGGCAGCGGCGTGGGGCCCAGCGTGCTCGCGTTGTGGACGAGGACGTCGATGGGGCCCACCAGGGCGGCCGCGGCCCCCACCAGCGGATGGATGGCCTCCTTGTCACCCACGTCCGCGGCGAGCGCATGGGCCTCATGGCCCCGAGCACGCAGCCGGGAGGCCACCGCCTCCATTTCCCCGGCGTTCCGCGAGACGCCCACCACTCGCGCCCCCTTCCTGGCGAACGTCTCCATCAACGCCTCTCCGAGTCCCCGGCTCGCTCCCGTCACCAGTACTGCCTTTCCTTCGAGTTTCATCGTGTTTCCTCCTTTCATCAGGAGTACGCCCGGGACGCCCATTCGTTGGCCTTGGTGACAACCCATTGGCAGAATGCCATCTCATGAGCGACGAGGAACTGGCGGGCTGGTTGGCGCGCAACGTCAAGGCGCTGCGTGAGGCACGAGGAGCGACCCAGGCACAGCTCGCGAAGCTGGCGGGAGTGCCTCGGGCGACGTGGGCGAATCTGGAGTCGGGAGCGAGCAACCCGACGCTGGGCGTGTTGCACAGGGTGGCGTCGGCGCTGCAGGTGTCGTTGGAGGAACTGGTGGCGAGGCCCCGGGCCAGCGCCCAGCACTACCCGCGGGACAGCCTGGTCGTGCGGACGAGGGGACCGGGCTTCGTGCGCAAGTTGCTGCCGGACCCTCTACCCGGAATGGAGTTCGACCGGATGGAGCTTCCTCCGGGAGCCCGGCTGACGGGCGTGCCGCATACGCCGGGCACGCGCGAGTACCTGGTGTGCGAGGCGGGGAGGATGGCGTTGGTGGCCAGCGGCGAGCGCTTCATCCTGGAGACGGGAGACGTGGTGGTGTTCCGGGGGGACCAGAAACACTCGTACGAGAACCCGGGGACGAAGGCCGCGGTGGGCTACTCGGTGGTGCTGCTGGCTCAGCCCGCGTTCCGGCCGTAGAACCAGGCGGTGAGCGCGAGCCGGGGGCCGTGAGCGGGCAGCACCTCGTGTTCGATGCGCTCGCTGAGGAACACCAGGAGCCGATCGAGCGTGGGCTCCACGTCCACGGTGCCTCCCTCGAGGTAGAGGCGCAGCAGGCCGCCGTGCGCGGGCACCCAGTCCGGATTGAGGTAGTAGATGGCCGTGACGCGCCGGTTGGACTGGCCCGGGAAGGCATCGAAGTGGCGCGCGTACCGCTCTCCGCCGCCTGGATACCAGGCGAGCTGCAGATCGAAGCGTCCGAGCCCCAGGTAGGCCTCCGCCGACAGCGCTTCACCCAGCGCGGCATAGGCGTCGCGCAGGCGGCCGAGCGCCGAGCCCTGCTCCTCGGGCTTCACCCAGGTGATGAAGTCGCCGCGGATGTCCCGGTCCAGCGAGTGGTCCGCGCCCCGGCGGATGCCCGCGGGGCGCAGCAGGCCCGCCTCGACGCGCGCCTTCGCCTCCACGTGAAGGGCCCGTGCATTCGTCTCCCCGAGGAAGGACGCGCGGGTGAACCAACCCCGCTCACCGAGTGACTGGATTTCTTCATCTCGAAGGGACAGCGGACTCATGGCGCGGCGAACCCTACCCCACAATGGCTAGAATGGCGGTCCATGCTGCGTCTCCTCCTGCGGGTGTTGCTCGTCGTCGTCGCCCTGGCCGTCGGGGCCGGGGGCGCCTTCCTCTGGCTCCGTCCCAAGCCCCCTGCCCTGCCGGATACACCCGCGCTCGTCACCCGCATCCACGAGGTGGCCCGCCTGGAGACGCTGGACGTGTCCCTCTACAAGAAGGTGGAGTTCTCCCCGGAGCCCCAGGCCACCAACTCGCTCTGGAAGGACGTCATCAACTGGGCGGCCTACTCCCTCCATACGCCGCGCGGCCGCGCCATCGTCTTCGCGGACGTGCACCTCGGCTACGACTTCGGCCGGCTCACGGGCTCCTCGCTGCGCGTCCAGGGCACGCGCGTGGACGTGGCCCTCCCGCCCCTGGAGGTGAAGGTGGAGCTCAAGCCCGGCGAGACGGAGATCATCGGCTCCAACCTGGACAGCGCCCAGACGGCGCTCCTCCTGGAGAAGGCCCGCGAGGCCTTCGAGCGCGAGGTGAAGGGCGATGCCCGCTTGAAGGAGCGGGCCCGGCGCTCGGCGGAGAACACGCTGCGCGTGCTGTTCCTCTCGCTGGGCTTCCGCGAGGTGAACGTGGTGGACGTGCTGCCGCCCGTGGCCACCGCGGGCTGACTCAGGTGCGCTCGAGCCCACCGTCCGCGAGGCGGAAGAGGCCGGGAATCCCATCCGGGGCACTGCCCAACCGGGACAACGACTCACACGCGGGAGCGTCCGACTCGCGGCACACCAGCGCGAACTCCCGGCGGCCCAGGTGGACACGCAACGGCACCTCGCCCGCGTGCAGCACCAGTCGCCGCCGCTGCTCCGCCGTGAGGAGCCGGGCCGCGTCGTACCCATCTCCCCCGGCCACCGCCCACAGGCCGCTGAAGGACTCCGCGAGCACCACCTGCCCCTCGTCCAGCACCACCGGCCTCACCGGCGCGGGGTCCGCCTCCAGGTTGCGCCAGGCCCTCGCGTCCACCGCCTCCCCGGTGAGCCCGGCGGGCCCGAGCGACGCCACGGGCAGGTAGTGCACGAACTCCGCGTCCTCCAGGACGTAGAAGACCTCGAGCCCCGCGGGCCCTTCCCGGTGGAGCGCCCCCACCGCCTGCGCCGCGAAGCCAGCGGGCCGGAGCACCGGTCGCACCCTCGCCTCCAGGGAGCGTGTCTCACCGGTGAGCCCGGACAGGCCCTGGAGCCGAGCCACCAGCCCCTCCACGTACACGGTCAGGTCCTGCGCGCCGTCGTGGTAGGCGGCGTAGAGCGAGGCCACGTCCACGCGCCCCACCTCTCCCGAGGCCAGCTTCACCAGCAGATCCTTCCCCTGCCGCCGGCACGCAACCCGGGCCCGGTGCAGCGCGGCCAGCAGCGCGGCGGTGAACTCCGAGCGCAGCGCCTGGACCCGGGGCTCCGGCGCGGGCGGCACATCCGCGGCCTCCAGCTCCGCCTGCAGCATCCGCGCATCCCCGTCGAGTGGATCTCCCTCCAACACCTCCCCCACGTAGGCCCGCGCCCGGCCGTGCTCGCCCCGCCGCAGGGCCAGCACCGCGAGCACCTTGAGGGCCTCCGGATCTCCCGGATTGAGGGCGAGCGCCTCGCGCAACACGGCCTCCGCGTCGCCCGGGCGCTCCAGCCCGAGCAGCGCCCGCGCCAGCCCCAGCCGCACCTGCACGTCCTGGGGAAAGTCGCGTCGCAACGACTCCAGCAGGCGCAGGGCCTCGCGCTCCGCGTCCGCGTTCATCAACGCATGCGCCACGGCGAGCCGCAGCGTGGGCCCGGGCGTGTCCCGTGCCGCGGAGCGGAGCACGTCCAGCTCCACGTCACTCAGGGGTTCGCCAGCCTCCACCTTGCGGCGGATGTACTCCAGGGAAGAAGGGTCCACGGGGCGGAGTCTAGGCCGCCCCGCGCCCGTGGCTCACTCCCAGGAGATGTCGAGCTCGCTATCCAGGTCGCCTGTCTTGCGTCCGACCACTCGGACCTTCCGGGCGCTCGTCTTCTCGAGGAAGGCCATGAACACGCCCTCCTGGTAGGGGTAGGGCTTGAACTCCCGCTTCATGCTCCAGAGGCAGCGCGTCTGTCCCATCCACTGCAGGTGGTGCTGGCCGTAGCTCGCGCCGAACCGGTAGCAGGTGGGCGCGCTGGTCACCAGCATCTTGGGATTTCCCCCCGCCACCATCAGCAGCATCCTGCCCGCGTGGGAGCACAGGAAGACGTTCACGGCATGCCGTCCCAGCATCCGCAACCCCTCCTCGAAGCTCCCGTAACGCGCCGCCAGCGGCTCCATCGCGACGGAGATGATCCGCAGCTCCAGCGCGGTGGGGTAGCTGAAGAAGTCCACGAAGTTCTCGTGGCCACAGGCCTCGAGGCAGCGCTGCACCAGGGCCTCGTCTCCGAGTTCCCGGACCGACTCCAACATCCCCCGCAGGAACATGCCTCGCACGGAGTCCTCGGGCGTCGCCAGCTCCAACCGCCGCGCCAGGTCCCGCGCCCAGACATCCGGTGGCAGAGGGCCCGATTCCGCGCCCGTGCTCATGTTGTACCCCTCGTCGATGGCATCAGCCTCCATCGCTCCAGAGGAGAGGCTACCGGGCTTCTCACCGTGCGAGAAGTGACGTTGCGTCGCTCTGGCTCCTACTGCCAGGAGATGTCGTACTCGCTGTCGAGCACGTCCACCTGACGTCCCACCACCTTCACCTTGCTGGCGTCCATCCGCTCGAGCATCGCCACCAGCATGCCCTCGTGGAACGCGGCGGGCAGGAAGTCGCGCTTCATGGAGAAGCGGCAGCACTGCGGCCCCGTCCACTTCACCGAGCGCACCCCGTTCACCGACACCTGGTAGGTCGACGGCAGGTTGTTCACCAACCGCTTCGCCTCACCGCGCACCAGCACCTGCATGGTCCTCCCGGCCTCGGACTCCAGGAAGTCCATCGCCACGCAGTGCCCCATCAACCACAAGGCCTGCTCGACGTCCCCGTGGCGCGTGGCCAGGGACGGCATGGCGACGGACAGCATCTGCAGGTGCTGCCGGATGGGGTAGTTGAAGAAGTCGAAGAAGCGGGCCTGCCCACATGCGGAGACACAGCGCTTCTCCAGCGCCTCGTCCCCCAGCTCCCGCACGGCCTTCAATGCGCTCTGGAGGAACAGCCCTCGCGCCATGTCCTCCGAGGTCGCCAGCGCCATTCGCTGTCCCCAGAACTGCCCGCCATCCCGGGGCGACACACTCCACGAGATCGCCGCGATGCTCATTCCCGCTCCTCTTGTCTCACTGCCAGCAGAAATCGCACTCGCTGTCGAGCCCGCCCGTCTGCCGCCCACCCACCCACACCTCACGCGCGCCCCACAACGTCAGCGACATCTCCACCACGCCCTCATGGAAGGGGTGGGGCATGAAGTCGCGCTTCAGGGTGAGACGGCCGCTCGTCGGCCCCGTCCACCGAATCTCGTACTCGCCGAAGCTCACCGCCATGCGGTACGCCATGGGCAGCGTGTACATCAGCTGCCTTGGACTGCGCGGCGACAGCGACAGCATCACCCTTCCCGCCCCGACCCGCAGGAAGCGGTTGGCCACCAACCGCCCCAATTGCCGCAGCGCCTGCTCCGCGTCCCCATACTGCCGCGCCAGGAGGGGCAGCGCCGTCGACACCATCTGACAGTGCTTCTGGACGGGATAGCTGAAAAAGTCCAGGAAGTGTGTCTCCCCACTCTCCTCGACGCAGCGCTTCGCCAGCGCCTCGGCGCCCATCGACTGCAGTACCTCCAACGTCCCGTTGAACAGCATTCCTCGGATGGTGTCGTCCGATGTGGCCAGACTCCTCCGCCGCTCCAATTCCAGCTCCCAGGTGTCTGCCTTTACCCACTTGGTGCGTGCGGCACTGCTCACGGCCATGTGTGTCCCCCTTGGGCAGAATCAGCCGCGCTGAGGAAAGCCTATCCTAAATGTTTTGGGACGGCCTGTCAGTAGACCCCGGCCCCGGCGGACGCATTTCCCAGAGGACGCGAAAGCCGGCCCGCGTTCATCCACTCGTATTGTGCTATTGCAACGACAGCGAACACGGACCTCATGTCTGTGAATGCTTTCAGCGCTGCAATGCTTTTCACGATTCCGATGGGATGGGATTCAAACAGCCTCATCGGAGAATGGTCATGGGTGATCTGGTAGGTAGAGGCGTGTCCGGGTCACACCAGGGCGCGAGGCGCACCGAAGAGCAGCTGCTCGAAATCATCTGGGAGCGAGGCGAAGTCAGGGATGACCCAGTGGGCACCGGCCTCCCGCAGCACCTCGGCGGGAATGAGGGTGGAGACACCCACCGCGAACATGCCCGCCGCGCGCGCGGCGAGGATGCCATTGACGGCGTCCTCGAAGACGACGCTCGCGGAGGGCTCCACCCCGAGCGCCTTCGCGGCGGCGAGGAAGACGTCCGGGGCCGGCTTGCCGCGCTCCACGTCCTCGGCGCCGACGACCTGGGAGAAGAACGGGCGCAGTCGCAGCCCGTCGAGCACGAAGGCCCGGTTGGCGTGGGGCGCGGCCGAGGCCACCGCGAGCTTCAGGCCCGCCTCGCGCAGCCGCGTGAGGAGTTCGTGACCACCGTGCAACAAACGCAGGTGCGGCGCGTAGAGATCGCGGTAGTGGGACTCCTTGCGCTCCTCCAGTTGGATCAGCTCCTCGGCGGAGACGGGACGGCCGAGCAGCGCGGGGATGATCTCCGCGTTGCGCCGGCCGTTGAACTCCCGCTCGAAGCGCTCCGCGGGCGACTCGATGCCGAGGCTCCGGGAGAGGGACACCCAGGCCTGGACATGGAAGCGCATGTTGTCGACCAGGGTGCCATCCATGTCGAAGATGGCGGCGGAGAGCGGACGGGACGGGAGGCTCATGGGCCTCCCCCTATCACGCCTCCCAGGAGAGGTCGTAGTCGCTCTCGAGCGTGGAGAGCTGATGCCCGCGCACCCGGGCGCCGCGCGCGTGCACCTTCCCCAGCACGCCCAGCAACAATCCCTCATGGAAGGCATGGGGCATGAACTCGCGCCGCATGGTGAGCCGGCCGCTCGTCGGCCCCGTCCACACCACCGAGCGCACCCCGAAGCTCACCGAGGCCCGGTACGCCGAGGGCAGATGGCCCACCAGCCGCTTCACGTCTCCCCTGGCCAGTATCTGGAGCGCCATGCCCGCCGCGGACGCCAGGAAGCTCTCCGCGGCCTTGTACCCGAGCTGCCGGAGCGCCTCGTCGAAGCCGCCGCACCGCGCCTCCAACATCCTCGCCGCGGCGAACACCATCCGCAGGTTCGCGCTGACGGGGTAGATGAAGAAGTCCACCAGCTTCTCCTCCCCGCTCGCCCGCTGGCAGCTGAGCACCGCCTCCTCGTCTCCCAGGGTCCGCACGGCGTCCAGCGTGGCTCGCAGGAACATGCCTCGCGCCGTGTCCGACGGCGAGGCCATGGCCAGGCGCTGCGCCAGGTCCTCATCCGAGCCGGATGGAGCCTCCGGCCACCAGACCCGGTTATCGACGACGTGCATGACACCCCCCTGCCGAGTTGAGGAACCGAGCATGGGCGGACACTGTATCCACTCCCCGGGTCTTCGTCAGGCGAGGCAGCTCACACCCAGCCGAGGCAATTCACACCCATCCCCGTCTGTCATTGGGCCTGAAGAAGTACATCCCCGGTGTTCCACGACTCACGCGGGAGGAGGGGAGGCTCCGGCGGAGCCAGAGCCACCACCACTGCTGGTCACGGGGGACTCCGACTGGCCGAGGAAGTCGTCGAGCGCGCCCACGTCGATGGGTTTGCGGAACACGGCGTCCACCAGCGCGAGGTTGGAGCGGTTCTGCCCGCGCACGTCCATGCCCGTGACGATGGCCAGCAGCGCCTGGGGCGAGCGCTTGCGCAGCTCGCGCGCCACCTCCCATCCGGAGAGGTCCGGCATCACCGCGTCGAGCAGCGCGGCGTCGTAACGGCGCTCCTCCCACATCTTCAGCGCCACGTCGCCGCTGTGGGCCACCTTCACGTCGTAGCCCTCCTCGCTGAGCACCTCCGCCATCATCCGCGCGTTGTCCGGATCGTCGTCCACCACCAGCACCCGGCGCGTCTGCTGGAAGCGCCGAGGGCCCGCGGTCGGACCCCTGCCCGCGCCCGCCCGCTCCGCGTCCTCCGTGGACCTGGCCAGCGGCAGCCGCACCACGAAGGCGGCCCCATGCCCGCCGGACAGGTTCTCCACCGACAGCTCGCCTCCCCAGCGCTGCACCTGGTTGCGCGCCACCGCCAGGAGGAGCGAGAGCTGCGGCGCCCCCGCGTCACGGTTGAGCGGATCGAACATGCGCGTCATGTCCTCCGCGTCGTACGGCGTGCCATGGTCCTCCACGCGCAACGACACCCACCCGCTCGACTCCGTCCGCGTCTCCACCCGCACCCGCCCGCCCACGTCGCCCAGCCGCTCCCGCTCGGCCAGCAGCAGGTTCACCACCAGCTCGCGGAAGAAGCCCGGGTCCGCCCTCACCGCCCCCGGGTCTCCCAGGTGGAGCTCCACCGACACCGGGTGCTCGCGCTGCTCCAGCTCCGCCCGCGCCAGCTCCAGCGCCTCGCGCACCGTCGCGTCCACCTGCACGTCGGAAATCTGCTCCTCGGTGCGCTGCACGTTGAACTCCTGCAGCCGCGCCACCAGCTCGCCCACCTGGCCCACCGTCTTGTCCAGCGCGTCCAGGTGCTCGGGCTTGAACTCGCGCCGCAGGAGGGTGATGCGCAGCCGCAGCACGTTGAGGAAGTTGTTGAGCGCATGGGCCGCGCCACTGGCCAGCTGGCCCAGCGCCTGCGTGCGCGTGCGCTGCAGCAGCCGTCCCTGCAACCGCCGCAGCTCGCCGTGCGCGCTCACCAGCGCCTTCGTCTTGTTGGCCGCCTCGGTGCGGTCGGTGAAGGTCTGGATGACGCCGGCCAGCTCGCCTCCCTCCTCCCAGACGGGCGTGGCGCTCATCTCCAGGGAGGCCTCGCCCCCACCGGGCCGCTCCACCACCATCATCACCCCGCGCACCGGCCCGCGCTCGCGCAGCGCCCGCATGAAGGGCATGTCGCTCACCTTGAAGGGCTCGCCGCCCGGGTGGCGCGCGTTCACCTGGGTGAGCACCGCCGACAGCGACGTCTGCGAGCGCGAGCCCACCACGGCCCGCATGGGCACGCCCATGAGGCGGCTCACCGGCGGCGTGGCGAAGGACACCGTCCCGTCCACCTCGGCCAGGAGGATGCCCACCTCCACGTGGTGCAGCACCGACTCCATCACCGCCGCCTCGCGGAAGCGCACCTCCTCCGTCTTCAGCACCCGCGCGAAGGAGGCCTGCGCCGAGGCATGTGCCTCGCCCACCAGCTCCACGATGAAGGTGGCCACCTCCGCCTCCAGCTGGCCGTTGCGCTTGGCGTAGACGTAGAGGAGCACCTCCTCCAGCGCCTTGAACTCGCGCGCCAGGTCCTCCGAGTCGAAGCGCTGATCATACCGGCGGGCGCCGTGCGAGCGCACCACCTCCGGCCAGAGGCGCAAGGCGTCCGTCCCCCGGTCCCTGAGCAGTCGGACGAGCTCATCCATCATTCCGCGCAGGGGAGCGCGCAGGTTGCGCCCGGGGATGTCCAGTTCGTACGTCTCCGCCCGGATGCGCTTGGCCCACAGGCGCACCACGCGCGCCTCCTCTTCTTCCAGCAGTTGAAGCAGGGCGGCCACCGGGTCCACGGGCGGCGGGGTGTCTTGGAGGAAGGGAATGGCCATGGTTCCTCCGGGAGAGGGTGGGCACGGCGGGCCGGTCTGGCCAGCCGCGCGTCCGGGGAGCCTCGGGGAGGGTAGGAGATGGCAATCGACGGCAACGAGCGCGACAAGAACGAGTACGAGGCCCCGTCGCTGTCGGACGCGGCCATGGCCCAACTGTTCCGAGGTGAGCTGAGCCGCTCGGACACCTGGCGTTCACGTCTGGACAACACCACCAACTGGTCCCTCACCACCACCGCGGCCGTCATCTCCTTCGGCTTCTCCTCCACCGCGTCCCACGTCGTCTTCATCGTGGGCATCTGGATGGTGGTGTCCTTCCTCTCCATCGAGGCGCGCCGCTACCGCTATTACGACCTGTGGATGAGGCGGGTACGGCTATTGGAGGAGGGCTACTGGATTCCCATGCTGCGCCGGGAGCCCCCGGATCCCGACTCCCTGCGCGAACTGGTCAGCCTCATGGAGCGGCCGCAGCTGCAGCTGTCGGTCTTCTCCGCCATCTCCACCCGCCTCAACCGTGCCTACGGCCCCATCCTGCTGGTGCTGACGCTCTCCTGGTTCGTCAAGGTGTACAGCCACCCGGGAGCGCCCGGCAGCCTCGGAGATTTCGTGGAGCGAGCCCACGTGGGCCCCCTCCACGGAGCGGTGGTGATGGCGTTCCTCTTCCTGCTCGTGCTGGTGTTCACCTACCTCTTCGTGGCGTCCTTCTTCACCCGGGCCCCGCTGGGAGAGCTGCGCAGCCGGCCGCGCGGGCGCCGCTCCACGCTGTGGGAGTCCTTCTACCGGCCGTACGCCACCCTCGCCCCGCGCCGCCGGGGCCGGCGTATCCCCACGGCGGGCCCGAAGGGACCGCCCCCCACCCCTCCCATCCAGACTCCACCCATGCATTAGCCAGGCTGGAGCCGGGGCGTTTTCGCCCTTTCGGGCCCCTGCCTTTTGTGCTTGAAGCGCGAGACATGGCGAATACGCGTACGGTCACGGTCATCAATGGTGATGGAATCGGCCCCGAGGTCATGGCGGCCACCATCCGCGTCCTCGAGGCGCTCAAGGCCCCCCTCGAGTTCGAGTTCAAGGACGCGGGCACTGAGGTCATCGCCAAGTACGGCACCAACCTGCCCCACGAGACGGTGGAGGCGGTGCTGCGCAGCGGCGTGGCGCTCAAGGGCCCCACGGGCACCGTGGTGGGTGGCGGCATGGCCTCGGCGAACGTGGGCCTGCGCAAGCGCCTGGACCTGTACTCCTCGCTGCGTCCGGTCAAGAGCGTTCCTGGCGTGAAGACGCGCTACGAGAACGTGGACCTGGTGGTGGTGCGAGAGAACACCGAGTCGCTCTACGCGGGCCTCGAGCACATCATCGTCCCGGGCGTGGTGGAGTCGCTCAAGATCATCACCGAGAAGGCCTCCACGCGCATCGCGCGCTTCGCCTTCGAGTACGCCAAGAAGAACGGGCGCAAGAAGGTGACGAGCGTCCACAAGGCCAACATCATGAAGCTGTCGGATGGCCTCTTCCTCGACTGCACCCGCAAGGTGGGCCGGGAGTTCCCGGAGATCCAGTACGAGGAGGTCATCATCGACAACATGTGCATGCAGCTGGTGAAGGACCCGACCCGCTACGACGTGCTGGTGATGGAGAACCTGTACGGGGACATCATCAGCGACCTGTGCGCGGGGCTGGTGGGCGGCCTGGGCCTGGTGCCGGGCGCCAACATCGGCGAGCGCACGGCGATGTTCGAGGCGGTGCACGGCACGGCGCCGGATATCGCGGGCAAGGGCCTGGCCAACCCCACGGCGCTGATGATGTCGGCGGTGATGATGCTGGACTGGCTCGACCTGAAGGACGAGGCGCGCAAGTTCGAGAACGCGCTGAACAAGGTCCACGGCGAGAGCAAGGCGCGCACGGGAGACCTGGGTGGCAGCGCCACCACGCGCGAGTTCACCGACGCGGTCATCGCGGCGCTGTAGTCGAGCAACACAACCCCTCTCTCCCCCTGGGAGAGGGACGGGGTGAGGGTATCGAGCCCAATGGGTCCTCCCCTCGCCCCCCTGTCTCACCCCTCGCCAGACACCAGGTGCGCGC
Source organism: Archangium violaceum (assembly GCF_016859125.1). Classification (NCBI taxonomy): domain Bacteria; kingdom Pseudomonadati; phylum Myxococcota; class Myxococcia; order Myxococcales; family Archangiaceae; genus Archangium; species Archangium violaceum. The sequence continues at coordinate 1,064,924 of NZ_CP069338.1, forward strand.
GCGCCGCGGGGGGCCTGCCGTAGAGACGGAAGAGCACCGGCACCACCAGCATGTTGAGGAAGGTGGAGGAGAGAAGCCCTCCCAGGATGACCACGCCCATGGGGGCCTGGATTTCATTGCCCGCGTCGCCGCCGGCGATGACGAGCGGAACCAGCGCGAGCCCCGCGGACAGGGCCGTCATGAGGATGGGGGCCAGACGCTCCATCGAGCCCTGCACCACCGCCTCGGACAGACTCTTCCCCTCCTCGGTCATCAGGTGCTCGAAGTGGCTCACCATGAGGATGCCGTTGCGCGTGGCGATGCCGAACAGGGTGATGAAGCCCACGAGCGAGGCCACGCTCACCACCCCCGAGGACAGGGCCACCGCTACCACTCCGCCGATGAGGGCCAGCGGCAGGTTGATGAGGGTGAGGAGCGCGTTGCGCACGGAGTCGAAGGCCACCACCAGCAACAGGAAGATGCCCACCACCACGCCCACGCTGAGCAGGGCGATGCCGCGGGCCGCCTCCTCGGCGCTCTCGAACTGGCCGCCGTAGACGAGGTAGTACCCCGTGGGGAACGACACCTCGCGGGCGACCCGGGCCCTCAGGTCGTCCACGACCGCGGACAGGTCCCGTCCCGCCACGTTGGCCTGCACCACCATCTTGCGCTGCACGCCCTCGCGGCTGATGGTGTTCGGACTGGATGAGCGCGAGAGGTTCGCGAGCATCTTCAGCGGGATGCGAGGCCCCACGGGCGTGTCGATCAACGTGGAGGAGATGGCGTCCAGGTCCGCCCGGGAGGCATCGTCCAGGCGCACCACGAGCTCCACCGCGCGCTGCCCCTCCAGCACCGAGCCCACCGTCTGCCCGGCGAAGGCCCGCTCCACCGCCTCGGTCACCTCGCCCGTGGTGAGGCCGTAGCGCGCCACCGCGTCCCGGTCGGTGCGAATCTCCAGCTCGGGAATGTCCACCTGCTGCTCGATGGCGACGTCCACCGCGCCCGGGGTGCCCTCGGCCACCTTCTTCACCCGCTCGGCCAGCTCCCGCAGCTTCTCCAGGTCGTCCCCGAAGAGCTTCAGCGCGATGGCGGACCGGGAGCCCGAGAGCATGTGGTCGATGCGGTGGGAGAGCGGCTGGCCGATGGTGATGACGGCCCCCGGCACCTGGGCGAGAGATTTGCGCATCGCCTCCAGCAGCGCCTCCTTGTCGCGGTGACTCCTGGAAAGGTCCAGGCTCACGTCGAGCTCCGCCGCGTTGACGTCCTGGGCGTGCTCGTCCAGCTCCGCGCGGCCCGTGCGACGGGATGTGGAGACCACCTCGGGAAGGGCCAGCAGCGCCTGCTCCACCCGCCGGCCGAGCTTGTCCGACTCCTCCAGCGAAGTGCCCGGCAAGGTGACGACGTTGAGGGTGAGCGTGCCCTCGTTGAATTCGGGCAGGAAGGCGCGCCCGAGGAACGGAATGATGGCGAGCGTGGCCAGGAAGGCCAGGCCCGCACCGGCGAGGATGGCCTTCGGCCGCGCCAGCGCCCAGGCGAGCAGCGGCTGGTAACGCGCCTTCAGCCAGCGCAGCACCCACCCTTCCTCGTGGCCCAACGAGCGGGCCCGGGGCAGCAGGTACGCGCACAGCGCGGGGGTCACCGTCACCGCAACCACCAGCGAGGCGGTGATGGCCACGATGTACGCCAGCCCCAATGGCGCCAGCATCCGCCCCTCCAGTCCCGACAAGAAGAAGAGCGGCACGAAGACGAGGACGATGATGAGGGTGGCGAAGACGATGGCGCCACGCACCTCCACCGAGGCCCGGTAGATGACCTCGAAGGCGGACCGGCGCTGCCTCTCGGGCAGGTGCGCGTTCTCCCGCAGGCGCCGGAAGACGTTCTCCACGTCGATGATGGCATCGTCCACCAACGCGCCGATGGCGATGGTCAGCCCACCAATGGTCATCGTGTTGAGCGTGACGCCGAACGCCGCGAGCGCCAGCACCGCCACCACCAGCGACAACGGAATGGCCATGAGCGAGATGAACGTCGCCCGCAGGTTCATCAGGAAGACGAGCAGGATGACGGCCACGAGGATGGCGCCATCGCGCAGCGCCACGGACACGTTGTGCACCGCCACCGAGATGAAGTCCGACTGCCGGAAGATGTCGCGGTGGATGACCAGGCCCTGGGGAAGGGTGCGCTGGATGTCGTCGAGCACCACGTCCAGGCGCCGGGTGAGCTCCAGCGTGTTGGCGTCCGGCTGCTTCATCACCGCGAGGATGACGGCGGGCTCCGCGTTGGCACTGCCCTCTCCGCGCTTGGGCTTGGGTCCCACCCTCACGTCCGCCACCTGTCCCACGGTGATGGGATGACCCGCGCGCACGGTGACGACCGTGTTGGCGATGTCCCCCGCCCCCCGGGCCCGTCCCACCGCCCGCAGCAGGTACTCCTGCCCACCCTCCACGTAGAAGCCACCGGAGGCGTTCTGGTTCGTCGTCCGCAGCGAGTGCACCACCTGCTCGATGCTGACATCGAGCGCCTGGAGCGCCTCGGGCCGCAGCAACACCTGGTACTGCTTCACCGCCCCGCCAATGGGGACGACCTGGGACACGCCCGACACGGACAGCAGGCGCTTGCGCAACACCCAGTCCGACAGGCTGCGAGCCTCCATCATCTGCGCCTCGCGCCCCGCCTCATCCCGCGCCAGCGCTGACTTGTCCCAGGAGACGGACAGGAAGAGGATCTCCCCCATCACCGAGGAGATGGGCGCCATGGAGGGCGGCGGCACGTCCGGCGGGAGCTGCGCGGCGACGAGCTGCAGCTTCTCGTTCACCACCTGCCGCGCGGTGTAGATGTCGGTGCCCCACTCGAACTCCACCCAGATGATGGAGATGCCCACTCCAGAGGCCGAGCGTACCCGGCGCACGCCCGTGGCACCGTTCACCGACGTCTCGATGGGAAAGGTGACGAGCGTCTCCACCTCCTCGGGCGCCAGCCCATGCGCCTCGGTGATGACCGTGACGGTGGGCGCGGTGAGGTCCGGAAAGACGTCCACCGGCATCTTCCGGGCGGTCTCCACCCCGAGCACGAGCAGCAGCACACAGGCCGCCACCACCAGCAGGCGGTTGTCGATGGACCAGCGAATGAGGCGGTTCATGTTCGTGGTGCTCCGGCTCAGTGCTGGTGGCCGTGCTCGGGGATGGCGCCCGTGGCGGTGGACAGCTTGAGCTCGTATGCCCCGCGGGAGACGACCCGCTCACCCTCCTTCACGCCCTCGAGCACCTGGACGTAGCCGCCGGAGCGGACCCCCACCTGGATGGCGCGCTTGAAGAAGGACTCACCGCCCTCCATCACGAAGACGGTGGGCTTGCCGTTGTCGTCCACGACGGCCGACTCGGGAATGGCCACCCCGCGCAACGTCTGCCCCGTGTAGAGCGTCACCTTCGCGAACATGCCGGGCTTGAGGACACCGCCGGGGTTGGGCAGCTCGAAGATGACTGGCACCGTGCGCGAGGCCCTGTCCACCACCGAGCCCACCGCGACCCGGCGCCCCGTCTTCTCGTCCACGGTGAACTCATGGTCGAAGCCCGCCACGGAGAAGGAAGCCCCGGGCGAGCGCTCCACCCTTGGCGCGTCCGCCTCGAACACGCGAGCCTCCAGCCACAGCCGCTCGGGGTTGACCACCGACACGAGAAGCCTGCCCGCCTCCACCACGGCCCCGGGGATGACGTCCGCGAAGGACACCACCCCCTCCACCGGGGAGCGCAGCTCGAAGGCCGTGCCACCCGGGCCCGCCGACCCGCGCTGGGTGCTGCGATAGAGCGCGAGCTGGCGCTCGGAGGCCGCCACCCGCGCCGCCGCCACCTCGTGCGCCACCCGCGCCGCATCCAGCTGCTTCTCGGGGATGGCCTTGCCCGCGAACAGCTCCTCCGCGCGCTTCACCTCCCGCTCCGCGAGGCCCAGCTCCGCCTTCGCGCGCGCCGCCTCCATCTCCACCGAGGCCAGGTCCGTGCCGCTCGCCGAGCCGGTGGGCACCAGCCGCACGAGCACCTCCCCCTTGCGCACGCGCTGCCCCAGGTGCACCACCTTGTCACCCACGGAGACACGCCCCGCGACCGGAGCGGCCAGCTCCGCGGACTGGCCCGCCACGGGCTTCAGCTCTCCGTTGGCGCGCACCCCGCCCTGGAGCACGCGCGACTCGGCCGGCGCCGTCGCGTATTGCGTCTTCCATTGCTGCTCCTTGAGGAAGGGCACGGTGGCGCCGCCCTCCTCCTCGGGCGGCGCGGCGGCCACGGCCGCGGCGACCGTGGGGTACACCACCACCCTGCCCACCTCCACGGTGCCCGACACCTGCTCGCCCTCGAGCCGCAAGGTGAGCGTGCTCTCTCCCGCCTTCGTGGGCCGCACCTCCGGCTTGAAGATGCCATCACGCAGGAGCTTCTCGGCCACGAAGCGCTCCTCCGCGCCGTCCGCGTAGCGCAGGGTGGCCGTCACGTGTCCCTTCGTCACCACGTGGAAGCCGTTGGGGTCGCGTGCGTCGGTGAAGTGGGCCACCAGGGGCGAGGGCTGGCCCACGACGAACGACGGGTACTCCATGAAGAGCTCCAAGCCATCCTGGTAGACGGTGACGGACTGGCCCGGGCGCTCCGGCTCGTTCGCGGCGGCTCCGTGCTCGTGGCCGTGCTCATGGCCCTGGCCAGCGCCATGTTCATGGTCGCTCGGGGCCCACTTGCACGCCGGCATGCACGCCAGGCAGAGGACGAGAAGAAGAGGGCGGCTCATCATGGGGTGGCACTCCGGGGCGTGGCGCTGTCGTAGGCACCCGCGAGAAGAAGAAGATCCGTCTCGGCCTCGAGCAGGGACACCGCCAGCTCGACGATGGTGAGGCGCGCCTCACGAACAGCGCGCTCGGCATCGACCAGGACGAGGAGCCCGGCACCTCCACCCCGGTAGGCCGTCGCGGCGATCCGCCTCAACTCCTCCGCGCGCTCGAGCACTTCGGTCCGGTGCCGCGCCAGTCGCTCCCGTCGGCCGGACACCACCTCGAGAACGACCGCGAACCGGCTCCGTGCCTCGTGGAGCAGTGCCGCGAGACGTGCCTCGGAGAGCCCCTGGCGCGCTCGCGCCCGGGCCGCATCGCCCTGCCGGCGATCGAAGAAGGGCAACGGCAGCTCCACGCCCACCACGTACCCGGCCCCGGCACCCGGCTGTCCCACGTCGAGGAATTGTGCCCCCGCCTGCACGGTGGGTTCTGGAATCCAACCCCGGCCCGCCGCGCGCCGGGCGGCCTCCGCGCCACGGGCTTCGAGCGTGAGGGCGCGCAGGTCGCCACGCCGCTCCTCGAGCCGCGCCAACAGCGAGGCTCCCTCCGGCAGGGACCGCTCCGCCAGCAGAGGACCCTCGAAGGGGGGCAGCACCGTCACCTCGGGCCCGAGGAGCCGCAACGCCTGGGCCTCGGCCTGACGCGCGTCCAGCGCGGCACCGCGCAGCGCATCCCGCACCGTCGCCAGCTCCAGCTCGATGCGCAGCCTGTCATAGCCCGCGGCCTCCCCCGCCCGCTCGAGGGTGGCGATGGCCTCGACCAGGCGCCCCAGCTGGGCGAGTGACTCCTCGAGAATGCTCCGGCGTTCCCGGGCCGCCAGCACCGCGGCGAAGGCCCGTGTCGCCTCATGACGCAAACCGGCCCGGGCCCACTCGTGCCGCGCCTCGGCGGCTCGTGCGTGCTGCTCGGCGGCCTTCGCCTCCAGGCCCAACCGTCCGGAGAGCACCAGGGGGATGGAGGCCCGCAACACGTCCTGACTCTCCCCCGAGCGTGTTCCGGAGCTCGTCTTCTGGCGCTCCCACTCCAGGGCGGGGTCGGGCCACAGGCCGACGCCCACGGCTTCGGCGCGGCCCAGCCGGGCCTCCTGCTCGGCGACACGCGCCTCCAGGCCCGACTCGAGCACCCGCGTGACGTACTGCTGCTCATCGAGCGCGGGCTGCGCCAGGGCCGTGCCGGCCAGCAGCAGCAGGGCGATACTACCGGCGATAGTAGAGGAGGACGGACCAGGAGGGGGCGAGCACATGCACATGGCCTGGGACCCTCAGAAGAGGAGATGGAGCGCCGTCTCCACCGCATGGTGGAGGAAGGCGGTGTACGCGAATGCGAGCAGCCCCGCGGCGAGGGCCATGACGCCCGCGACACGAAGGGCCTGCGCCGAGGTGGCTCGCGCCTCCTCATCGAGCAGGAGCCGGACACGCCGCTCCAGCGCGAGGGCCCCGAAGGCGGGCATCTCCCCCGCGACGTTGGAGAGCCGTCGCTGCAGGGTGGCCACCTTGACGAGCGCGCCCGCCACCAGCCCGCCATCCCCCACCGCCGCCGCGGCTTCGGCATCGCACGCTTCCTCCGCGGCCGTCTGGTAGACGGTCACGCACGCCCGAGCGAGGAACGGCGCGGCGAACAGCCCGGCCACCCCGAGGAGCAACCCGAGCAGCGGCTCTCGCCGGCGCAAGTGGGCCTCCTCGTGCGCCAGTGCCGAGCGCAGCTCCACCTGGGTCAGCGACTCCTCCAGACTGGCTGACAGCAGGATGCGTCGGCGCACGAGTCCGACCGCATGGCAGAGCCGTGGAGCCCCTGGCACGGCGACGATGGGGAAGGGCCCGGAGCGCGGAGTGCCAAGCGACTCGAGGGCGGACAGCCGTGCACGCACCCGCAGCAGCCGAAGGACGACGTCCCCGGCACGGAAGAGGAACACGACAAGCGAGAAGGCTCCCACCGTCGCGAGAACGGGCCGCACCGTCGCCGTGTGGAGGAAGCAGAGGTGGACGTGGTGCCCATGACCCAGACAGTGGTCAGCCGCCAGCCCGAGCGCGGCGGCGAGCGGAGGAGCGGCCGCGGCGGCTACCACCCCCACCGAGGCCAGGGCGGGCAACGTGCCGAGCACGAAGGCCAGGTCCGCGCGGAGCGCCGGAACGCGCTGCAGCGCCCGCGCACGAAGCACCAGGAGCGCTGGCCAGACGAGCAGGGAGACCGCCGTCCCGACGAGGGCCGCCGTCGCCGCGCACTCCAGGAGGAAGGCCAGGGTCGCCATCACCCGCGTCTCCGGCGCCGCTGGGTGATGAGCTGCGCCAACCGATCGAGCAGCCCCTCATCGACCTGGGCCGCGGCATCGACGAAGGCGGAGAGCGCGACCTCGCCGTGGGCCTGGAGGATCTCCGCCGCCAGCCCGTCCGCGAGCGCCTTCTCGAACTCGCTCTTGCCGAGCGCGGGTGCGTACCGCCAGGCCGGACCGTCCTTCTCGCGAACGAGCAGTCCCTTGCGGTGGAGCCGGTCCATCGTGGTCATGATGGTGGTGTAGGCCCGCTCCTCGGCCCCCGTCATCCGGTCACACACCTCGCGGGCCGTCACCGGGGCATGGGTCCAGACGACTTCCATCACAGCCGATTCCAATCGGCCCAGGGGCTCCCAGACGCGCTTCTTCACGATGAGTTGGAGTATCTCCCCCGCCCGCTACTACCGTCAATAGTACGGGGTCCACCCGGCACTCACGTCCGAGCAGGAGGCGCACGGTGTCCATGTCACCCGAGGTGAAGGGGGCGTTGATGGGCCTCGGGGCCGCGGCGCTCTTCGGACTGAGCGCGCCCATGGCCAAGCGGCTCCTCCCCGAAAGCGGCCCCCTGATGCTCGCCTCGCTCCTCTATCTGGGGGGCGGGTTGGGGCTGAGCCTCGCCTCCATCGCGGCGCGACTTCGCCGGGCCGGCGTCCCCCGCCGTGAGGCGCCCCTGGCGCGGAGGGACTGGCCCCTGCTCGCGGGCATCATCCTCTGCGGTGGGATGCTCGGTCCCGTGCTGATGTTGGTGGGGCTCGCACGGCTCTCGGCGGTGGCCACCTCCCTGCTGCTCAACCTCGAGGGCCCCTTCACCATCCTGCTCGCCGTGCTCCTCTTCGGCGAGCACCTGGGCCGGCGGGCGGGACTCGCCACCGGGTTCATCTTCTGCGGCGCGGCGGTGCTCGGGCTCCAGTCCGGCGAGGTACGCGCGGACTGGCCCGGAGTGCTGGCCGTGGCGGGCGCGTGCCTGTCCTGGGCGGTGGACAACAACCTCACGCAGCGCCTCTCGTTGAAGGACCCCGTGACCGTGGTCCGCATCAAGGCGCTGGGGGCGGGCAGTTGCATGCTCGTCCTCGCCACCGTGACGAGGCAGCCGCTACCGGGAGCACACGGGGTGGCCGCGGCGCTCGCGCTCGGGGCCGCCAGCTACGGCTTGAGCATCGTCCTGGACATGTATGCACTGCGCCTGCTCGGGGCCGCGCGCGAGGCCGCCTACTTCGCCACGGCCCCCTTCCTGGGAGCCCTGGCCGCGCTACCGCTGCTCGGCGAGCGGCTCTCCCTCACGGAGCTGCTGGGCGGCGCGGCCATGGCGCTGGGCGTCGTCCTCCTCGTGCGCGAGCGCCATGGCCATCTCCATACCCACGAGGCGCTGGAGCACGAGCACCTGCACGTGCATGACGAGCACCACCAGCACGAGCACCCGGGCATGACGGACACCACCGAGCCCCACAGCCATCCCCACCGGCACGCGCCCCTCACCCACGACCATCCGCATGTGTCCGACCTGCACCACCGGCACAAGCACGGACCGCCCTGAGCCCCACCCGCCGGGGGCTCTCCGGGCTCATCACCCCACGGTGACGCGGCGCACGCCGCGAGCCTCCAGGAGCGAGGGCAGACGCTCGCGCTGATCTCCCTGCAGCACCAGCGTGTCGCCCTCCACGGCGCCGCCACACCCCAGGGCGCCCTTGAGGGCCTTCAGCCACTTCTCCCGCTCCACCTCCGGCAGCCCGAGCTGCTCCACCACCGTCACCTCCTTGCCACCGCGGCCCTTGCGCTCCATGCGCACCACGGCGCGCGCGGGGCCCTTGGGCTCCTCGGCCCTCACCGGCGCGGGAGGCGGCCCCTCGGGCAGCGCCTCCCGCTTGAGGCCGAGCGAGGCGAAGGGGTTGTTGAAGGGCCCCGCCGGAGCGGGCGTCTCGGGCTTCTTGTCACGCTTGCCCATGACGCCCCTTCTCAGTGCGCGTGGGCCTGCATCGCCTGCGGCGGAGGCAGCACGCGGAAGGCCTCGGCGTTGGCGTCCCCGTCCGCCATGATGAGGGCGTACAGGAAGGCCGGGTTGGCCATCGCCTCGCGGCCGTTGATGACCACGAGCGGCGTGCCGTGCAGGTCGTGCTGCCGGGCGAACATGATGTCCTCCACCAGCTTCTGGCTCGTGTCCGCGCTGGCGACACACGCCTCGAGCTGCGAGCGGGGCACCGAGCCGGAGCCGAGGATGTCCAGCACCGCGTCACGGTTCGTGAGCGAGCGCTGGGCGGCGAAGAGCTTCTCGCGCAGCACCCAGAAGTCGGGGGCGGACTCGAGGCAGATCTGCGCCTTGGCGGCCACGCAGCGCACACCCGAGCCGTCGGTGGCCTGCGGGGGCATGGTGGGGTTGCACTCGCTGTCGAGCGGGAACTGGCGGGCCTCCAGCGACAGCTTGCCCTCGGGGATGCGCTTCTTCATGAGGGCGAGCACCTCCACCAGGGACTTGCAGTGGGGGCAGCGGCTGTCCGTCCACTCGATCATCTTCACCGGCGCGGTCGTGGGCCCGTAGAGACGGCGCGCGGGAGAGCGGGCCGCCAGCGGCGTATCCTGGCGGTACTGGGCGAGCCCGTTGGAAACGGCCTGCTGCTCCTGCGGGGACAGGGAGCCCAGGTAGGCCTCGAGCGAGCCGGGGGCCGCGGAGGAGGACATCTTGGCGACCTTCTCGTCGGCGGCGGTGGCCTGGGGAGTCTTCAGACCGGGCCCGAGCAGCGCGACATAGGCGGCCACGGCGAAGCCACCGGCCCACTGGAGGGCGCGGCCCCACTCACCGGCCAGCGGCATCACGGGACCGGGCAGGCCCTTCCAGGCCACGGCGGCGAAGGCGAGCGTGAGGGCGTAGGTGACCAGACACGTGGGGCACAGCGCACCGGCGCTCGCGCTGGCGGCGGCGAAGACGGCGACGGCCAGCACACCGGCCGCGGCCGTCAGGCGCAGACCATTGACGGCGGGACGCACGGTGTACCCGTTGCGCCGCCACACCAGGTAGAGCGCGGAGAGCGCCACGGCGACCAGGCCCCACACGAGGCCGAGCCCCGCCACGGGCATGCGGAACAGCCCGTGCACCGCGCTGGCGAAGGGCGAGTTCCACACTGTCTCGCAGTTGACATGCTCGGAGATGCCGCAGCTGGTGGTGCCACCTCCGCGCAGGGAGATCAGCTCCATCCATTGGTAGATGGCGAGCGCGCTCTGGGCGAGGCCCAGTCCCAGCAGCGCCAGGGCACCACGGACCGGTACGGGAGGGGGCGGATTGGCCTTCTTGCTCATGCGTGCTCCGGAGGGGGGGTCATCAGGACGAGGAGGCGGGCGTTGTCGGGGCCGTCATTGGTGACGCCGTGCTCGACGCCCGCGGGTGCGAAGAGGGCGGCGCCGGGGCCATGGGAGGCCTCGTCCGCGCCGATACGGAAACGGCACCTCCCCTCGAGGACGAGGTACACCTTGTCCGAGGAGGCGTGCGTGTGGGGCTTCTGCGACTGGCCGGGCGTGAGGCAGTACACGTCCAGGAAGAAGCGTTCCGACTTGAAAAGGTTGTGCTTCTGGAGCTTCTCGGCGGAGAAGCCCAGGAAGTCCGACAGGTGTCTCACATCCATCGTGGCATTCACTCCCGGGCCTCTATATAGCGACGCTCATGGAACCGCTGTCTCTGCATTTTCTTCACGAGCAGGCAGGAGCCCACTTCCTGGAAGTAAACGGCCGGGAGGTCGTGGCCGACTACGGGGACATGGAGGCGGAGTACCGGGCAGCCCGGGAAGCAGTGGCCCTCCATGATGCCACCTACCGGGAAGCGCTGCGGATAACCGGGGAGGACCGCGCAAGCTTCCTGCATGGGATGGTGACGCAGGAAATAAAAGGACTGGCCGCCGGGGCGGCCACCTACGCGGCGATGCTCACCGTGAAAGGTTCCATGGTGGCGGACGCCCGGGTCCTGCGCCGGGAGGCGGACCTGCTGCTGGACGTGGAGCCCGGGCTGGGCGCCAAGGTCCGGAAGTTCCTGGAGAAATTCCTCATCTCCGAGGACGCGGAGCTGCACGACGCCACGAGCGAGCAGGGGGTGCTGCGGCTGCTGGGCCCCCGGACGGCCGAGCTCCTGGGCACCGCGCTGGGCGGCCCCTTCGAGCCCCTGCCGCAGAACGCCACCCGGACGGCCACCCTGGCGGGCCAGCAGGTCATGCTGGTGGGATTCACCTCCCTGGAGCCCCACGGAGTGGACGTGCTGGTGCCGCGGGGCGCGCTGGAGGCGGTGTGGAAGGCGCTGGTGACGGCAGGCGAGGGCTTCGGAGTGAAGCCGCTCGGCTGGCGGGCGCTGGAGACGCTGCGGGTGGAGGCGGGGGTGCCGCGCTACGGCCAGGACATGGTGGACACCACCATTCCGCTGGAGGCGAACCTCGCGAACGCCATCTCGTACAACAAGGGGTGCTACATCGGGCAGGAGGTGATCGCGCGAGCCACCTTCCGAGGGCACATGAACCGGAAGCTGGCGGGCCTGCTGCTGGGGGCGACCGAGGCGACGCCCGGCACCGAGCTGAAGAAGGATGGAAAGAAGGTGGGCTGGGTGACCAGCGTGGTGCGCTCGCCGCGGAAGGGGCAGAACGTGGCGCTGGGGTACGTGCACCGGGACCACCTGGAGCCGGGGACGGTACTGACGGTGGGTGAAGGCCCGGCCGAGGCCACCGTATCGGCCCTGCCCCTGACCTGAGCACCCTCCCCTCTCCCCCTGGGAGAGGGACGGGGTGAGGGTATGCGCCACACTCGGGGACCCCCGAGCTCTCCCGCTTCGAATAGCGTCTTGAAGCACACGCCCCGCGCCCGGGTGGCGTCCGGGTCCACTGCACCGGGGGCTCAGCTCCGGACTACAGTCCGTTGACATCGGAACAACGGACCATGGCGACTGCCCGACCCACAGACGCAGTGAGCGAGGCGGACCCGGAGAAGGTACAAAGCGCCATCCAGGGCATCGCGGGCCTGGGCGCGACCGTCGTCAACCTCGCGTTGCTCGCCGAGTTCTGGGGCCAGTGGCGCGCGGTCCTCGTCATCGTGGGAGTGGGCGTGGGGCTCACCCTGCTCAACCTCCTGTTCTTCGAGTGGCTCCCCAAGAAGGTCGGCCGCGCCACGGTGGAAACGATACGGATGGGGGTCAACGGGGCGGGCGTCGCCCTCGTGGGCATCCACACCCAGTGGTCGGCGCTGCTCTGGGTCTTCGTGACCTACAACATGCTCTGGTACTTCGGCCTGGACCGCTGGGTCCGTCCGCGCATGGCCCTCTACCTGGTGGGGCTGGACGCGGTGGCCCTGTCCACCGGCGCCAATCCAACCATGGCCCTGGCCTTCTCCCTGCTCGGCGTCTTCGGCTACCTGGTGTCCGAGAAGCGCGTCGCCCTGCTACGCGGAATGCTGGAGCTGGTGCTGCAGAAGCGTGAGGAGCTGGAGAAGGCCCACCAGGAACTGCAGCAGCTGCACCAGCGCGCGCTCGAGCAGGAACGGCTCTCCAGCCTGGGGCTGATGGCGGCGAGCGTGGCGCATGAAATCAACAACCCGATGAGCTTCGTGACGATCAACGTCGACTCGCTGCTCCGGGAGATGAAGGAAACGCAGAACCTGCCCGAGCCGATGAAGGAGTACCGGGATGACGTGCTCCCGGCCACGCTGGACGGCATCCAGCGGGTGAACTCCATCGTCTCGGACCTGCGCCGCTTCTCGCGCGGGGACTACGAGGGCCACGCCTCCTACGACTTCGACGCCGAGGTGCGGACGGCGCTGCGCATCGCGCACGTCCAGCTCGGCCACGTGCGGGTGGAGCGGGAGCTGAACGAGATAGGGACGGTGGTGGGCCGTCCGCGTCAGCTCGTGCAGGTGTTGGTGAACCTGCTGGTCAACGCGGGACAGGCCACCCCACCGGGCGGAGTGGTGCACATCACCACGCGCCGCGAGGGCGATCGGGTGCGCGTGGAAGTACGCGACACCGGCACGGGCATGTCCGAGGAGACGAAGCGTCACCTCTTCGAGCCGTTCTTCACCACCAAGCCGCCCGGGTTGGGCACGGGGCTCGGGCTCTCGGTGGTGCACGGCATCATCAAGGCCCATGGCGGGCGCATCGAGGTGGAGAGCGAGCTGGGAAAGGGCACGCGCTTCACCCTCGAGCTGCCTCGCGTCCCGCCCCTGCCCCCGGAAGGGCAGTCGGGCGGAGAGCTGCGCGCGAGCCGCTGACGCTCAGGCCGGCACGGCGTCGGGCTGCCGGTCCGCATGCGCCGCCTGGAAGGCCGGGAGGCTGGCACAGGCCGCCTCGATGCGGGTGAGCAGCTCGTACGGCCCGAGGTCCACCCCGAAGCGCCGGGCGGCGTAGAGCTGGGGAGTCAGGAAGATGTCCGCGAACGACACGGAGTTCCCGAAGCAGTAGCGGCCCGCCGTCTCCTGGATGGACGCCTGGAAGGCCGTCAGACCCCGGTCGATCCAGTACGCGCTCCAGGCCTTGTCATCCCCCTTCAGCTCTCCCTTGATGCGCTGCAACACGGCCAGGTTGTGCAGGGGTTGAATCCCCGAGTTCGCGATCTCCGCCACCATCCGGCAGCGGGCCCGGAGATAGAGATCCGCCGGCAGCAGGGCGGGCGAAGGATGACGCTCCTCCAGGTACTCGAGGATGGCCATCGACTGCGCCAGGTGGCGCACCTGACCCGCCTCGGTGAACTCCAGCGTGGGCACCGAGCGCATGGGGTTGATGGTGCGGTAGGCGTCGGAGTGCTGCTCACCTCCGTCCTTCACCAGGTGCACGGACACGTACTCGTAGGACAGGCCCTTGAGGTTGAGCCCGATGCGCACGCGCCACGAGGCCGACGAGCGCCAGTAGTTGTAGAGCTTCACGGCTTCACCACCTTCTGGGAGATGCGACCGAAGAGGCTCTGCCCCTCCGGACCGAACATTTCGATGTCGATGGTGTCCCCCACCTTCATGAAGGGCGTCTTGGGGGAACCCGTCTCGATGGTTTCGATCATCCGGCGCTCGGCGAGGCAGGAGATGCCGCGGGCGCGATCCTCGTTGGACACGGTGCCGCTGCCGAGGATGGTGCCGGCGGTGAAGGCGCGCGTCTTGGAGATGTGCTGGATGAGCTCGAAGAAGGAGAAGTGCATCTCCGGGCCGGCGTCCGTGTCACCCACCACCTGGCCGTTGAGCGTGGAGCGCAGGCGCAGGTGCACGCGGCCGTCCTTCCACGCGGGGCCGAGCTCGTCCGGGGTGAGCGCGAAGGGGCTGAAGGAGCTGGAGGGCTTGCCCTGGAAGAAGCCGAAGCCCTTGGCCAGCTCGTTGGGGATGAGGTTGCGCAGGGTGACGTCGTTGCAGAGCATCACCAGCTTCACGTGCTTCTCCGCGTCCTTCGCCTGGGTGCCCAGGGGCACGTCCCCGAGGATGACGGCCACCTCGGACTCGAAGTCCATGCCCCAGGCCTCGTCCACCAGGGGAATGTCCTGCGTGGGCGCGAGGAAGGTGCCCGAGCCGCCCTGGTACACGAGCGGATCCGTCCTCAGCGTCGCCGGGGGCTCGGCGTTGCGCGCCTTGCGCACGAGGATGACGTGATTGAGATAGGCACTTCCATCCACCCACTCGTAGGCGCGCGGCAGCGGCGAGAGCAGCGCCCGGACGTCGATGGGACGGCTCTGCACCCGGCCGGCCTCGAGCTCCTCGGCCAGCGCGCGCAACCGGGGCTCCGACTCTTCCCATTTGTCGAGAGCGCCCTGGAGCGTGAGCGCCACATTGGTGGCGAACGCATAGGCGGAATTGTCTCGTTTGACGACGATGAGCCTTCCATCACGGGTCCCATCATTGAGAGTGGCGAGCTTCACGCGTCGGACTCCAGGCGGCCTGGAAAGATACACATACAACGAGGCGGGCCAGCGCCTTCGGACCCGGGCTTTTCCGTGCCAGGGAGCGAGGTGTCAAGCGAAGGCTGACGAGGACCACGGAAGGTTGGACGTCGGTTCCCTACCCGTTAATGTTCGGCCCCGAACCCATGCCATCCAACAAGACCGAGCTCGCCGCGCGTATCGCAGTCACCCGGCCCAACGACGGAGTGCGGGGCCTCTTCTTCCGGGTGGTGTTCGACATGGTCGAGAAGGTGGGAGGCCCGCAGGCGCTGCGCCAGGTGCGCGTCGGCCCGCTGGCCCGGGACATCAACGACCTACGCACCTACCCGGCCTCGGACTACCTCACCATGCTCTACAACGCGGCGGACGCGCTCGAGCACAAGATGGGGCCCGAGGACGCCGTCTTCAACGCCTGCGGCAGAGCCTGCGTGCAGAGCTTCTCCAAGGGCCCGGGACAGGTCGTCTTCGGCATCCTCGGCAAGGGGGACCCGCAGCGGCTCTTCGCCCAGACGCGGGTGGCCTTCAGCACCGTGGTGACGTACGGCAAGCGCGAGCACCGCCCCGCCGGCCCCAAGGCGTGCATCATCACCTACCGCGGCGACATGCAGCCCCCCGCCTACCACGTGGGCATCTTCGAGGGGGCCATGGAGGCCCTGGGCTTCAAGGGCAAGGTGACGGCGCAGCCCATCGACATCGAGTCGGTGGACTACGAAATCTCCTGGGAGTGAGGCTCACTCCAGGCAGGTGAGCGTCAGCTCCATCACGCCCACCAGGCGCTCGCCCACCGAGGCCCAGCAGTAGAAGCGGTGGTCGCGCCCCTCCCCCCCGTGGCGGTGGGCACCGAACGTCACCGATTCCCCGGCGTAGGCGAGGCTCTCCGCGCGCACCTCTCCGCGCGTCACCAGGTAGCGCGCCGACGCGTTGCCCACCAGCTCGCGCAGCAGCGTGCCCGCCAGCCCGGACAGGCCGCTCATCACCACCGCCACCGGCAGCACCGGGTGCATGGCGAAGTGGCCCTTGCACAGCTCCGCGCTCACCGGGCCCAGCGTGGCCTTCAGGCACTCCCCATCCCGCACGAAGTCCCGCAGCGGCGGCGGACGGCGGTGGGGATTCTGCCGCATGGCGGCGAAGTCGACCGACGTGCCCCGTGCCTCGCGCTCCGCCCGGGGCTCGCGGCGCATCTCCTGACGCGCCCCCTGGAAGAGGCGCAGGAAGGCCGGCGCGGACAGCACGTTGTAGTCCACTTCCAACGAGAAGAGCGGCTGGCCCTCGGCGCTCGTCAGCAGCGTGTTCGCCGTCGCGGTGCGCCGCTCCTTGAACTCCGCCTTCGCCACGCCCCGCAGCAGCCCGGTGGCCCGGGGCAGCGGCCCCTCGTGGAGCCGCTCCAGCCTCGCGCGCCGCGCCAGGTAGTAGTGCTGCCCCTCCTTGGCGTTCACCAGCGACGCCGCGCACGAGCCGAGGATGGCCAGGTGCCGCCCCACCTCCGCGGCGTTGATGGGCGAGGCCTCACCTCCCGTCTCCTGCTCCACCGGGACCCCCGCCACCACCTCACCGTGCCCCACCACCGTCACCTCGCTCAGCGCGAAGTACGGATCCCTCACGCAGATGCGTGCGAACAGCTCCGGCCGGCCCAGCACCTCGTGGAGCCGCGCACCCGCCGACGCAAAGGGCATCCGGTCACCCCACAGGGTGACCAGGGCGGGTGTCGCCAGGGCGGAGATGGAAACGGGGGACTGCGAAACGGCCATCAACGGCTGGGGGGCGTTACCCATGCATCTACCCTCGTGCTCGAGACGCTGGGGGCGCGGTCTCTTCGGTCGCAGAGAGGTGTCGGAATCGACACACGTGGGTACACTCTAACCCACTCCTGCCCCGGCAGGTAGGGGGAAACTTTGCCGTCGTGGCGAATCTCGTTGGCGTCTGGACACAGGTCGGGAAAACTACCGAATTCACTGCGGATTCCCGACCTGTGTCGCGCCCCCACCCGGGGCCTCGAGCCCGGAACGAGCGCTCAGAGGGAGATGCCGAGGCGCACCCGGATGCCGAAGTCACACGAGGCCGTGTTGCCGGACGTGTCCTTCGCGGTGCAGGTGACGTTCGTCAGTCCCAGCAGGAAGAGCGAGCCGGAGGGGCGCGAGCAGGTGATGGGCACCGGGCCGCAGTTGTCCCGGGCCGACACGGCGTACTGCACGGCGAGCCCGATGCCGGAGCCGACCTTCACATCCACCGACAGGGGGCAGGTGATGGAGGGCTTCGTGGTGTCCACCACGGTGACGGTGCCCACGCATTGGGCGCTCGCCTCGCCATCCGAGGCCGTCAGCGTGACGGCGTGGCTGCCCGGGCCAAAGGACGCATCGGGCGACTGGGAGACGAAGAGCGGCGACGGCCCGTTGTCCGGGTCGTAGCTGCCGCCGTCCACACTGGCGCGGCCCTGGCAGGAGGCATCGGCGCTGACGGTGACGTCACGGCAGAGCGCCACCGGCGGCAGGTTGCTCACGGGCACCTCACAGGAGAGGTCCACCGTCGCCACGCGGGTGTTGTTGTCCTCGAGGCACTCGGTGTCGCGGCCCGCGCCCGTGCCATCGTCGTCCACGATGGCGAGGAGCTCGGCGCCGCCGGAGAAGGAGGATACGGAGACCGTGGCGAGGGCGCTGCCTCCCGCGGGCAGCGCGTCGGGGACGGTGGCCACGCCGAGCAGCGTGCGGCCCGAGGTCGAATCCACCGAGAAGAAGGCCACCTTCACGCCCGCGGCCACCGCGGCATCTCCCTGGTTGAGCACGCGAGCGCCGAGCGCGACGGAGCCCTCGCCCTCGCACGTGGCGGACACCGCGGTCACGACGAGGTCCGAGGCGGCATAGGGGCTCGGGCCCTCACCGAAGTAGGCGGCGACGTTGGCGTGGAAGGTGTTGAGCCTCGGGTCGAGCCAGTTCGTCGCCGGGTGCGCCGGGACGGTGCCGTCGTCGTTGATGTTCGTCACCGAGTAGGCGTGCTGGTTCCAGATGCGCCGCGTGCCGGCCCAGCGCTCGTTCCGGTCACGGAACACGCGGATGCCGTGGGTGCCGGTGCCGTCCGGGAACATATGATCGTTGGAGACGACCACGAGCTCCGCGGCGGTGTCCCCGTCCACGTCCGCGATGACGGGGTTCTCGTGCGTGGTGCTCGAGCTGTTGGGAATCTCCCAGCGCACCGCGCCCGTGGCGCCGTCGTAGATGCGCAGCGTCAGCTCGTCGGCGAAGACGACCTCGAGCCTGCCGTCCGCCTCGAAGTCGAAGGTGGTGGAGCCGGTCCGGCCGGAGCTGTAGTCCTGGATGGGGCTCGACCACTTCACGGAGCCATCGGCCCCGAAGACCGAGTACGCCCACTCGCCGGGCAGGCCGATCTCCAGCTGGCCGTCACCGTCGAAGTCCGCGATGTTGGGCGGACCCCCGTGGCCCCCCGAGGGCACATCGACGCTCCAGAGGAGCGAGCAGTCCTGGTCGAGCAGGCTCACCTTGCCATCGCCCGACACGACGATCTCCCCGGCCGGATCCTCATCGAAGTTGGCCACACCCGCGAAGCCGTGGGGAATCTCCGTGTTGGCGCACAGCAGGGTGCCGTCGTGCCGGTAGACGGCGCGATCGTTGACCACCTCCAGCGTGCCGTCCTGGTCGATGTCCGCCGCGAGGGAGACGGGGCCGGTGTACTTCGCTCCGCCCATGCCGTCGGAGCCCACCCACTTCAGCGCGCCCGTGTTGTCGTAGACGCGGTTGCCGTCGAGGATCTCCACGCTCCCATCGCCGTTCAGGTCCGCGAGCGTGGGGCCGCCCCACTCGTTGAAGTCATACGCGGCCTCGGCCGAGCGGAACTTGAAGGTGCCGTCGTTCTCGAAACAGATGATGCCGCGGCCGTTCTCGGGGATGCCGCAGATCTCCACCTGGCCATCGCCATCGATGTCACCGGCGGCGAGGCTCGCGGCGGGCTTCACCCGGGCCGATGGCTCCGTCACGGACCACAGCTCGTGCCCGTCATCTCCACTGACGGCCCGGAGCACACCGTCCGCGCTGTAGTTGGCGCCCGCGAAGCTGCTGAAGACGATGTCCGGGACGCCGTCCCCGCTCACATCCACCACCACGGGCGTCATCATCACCTGATGGTGCTCGGGCATCACCGGGCTGCCCGTCCATGCCCACTGCAGCTCCGGCTCGAGCGTGCCCGCGAAGGGAGGCCTCACCTCGCAACGCTCCGAGAGGTTTCCCACCTCCACCTTCCGCTCTGGCGCGCCCTCCGGTGCCGCCGTGGTGCCGCAAGCCGCCGCCGTGGACAACACCCCCAGCGTGACGAACAGCCGCCCACTCCGGAACTTCGCCCCTCCCACGACAGGGCCCTGACCGCCGCCTCGTGTCTTCATTCCGCGTCTCCTCCACTCCGCTCGAGGCCCTCATGACGGGTGAGGGCTCATGGCTGGAATTGAAGGGAAGCCCTGGAATTGGATCTCCCACTCAGCGATGTTGCGGCAACCGGAGCCAGACTCCGCGGAACCGCTTCTTCTCCGGCTCCTTGAGCCGCTTGCACTCGACGCCGTCCATCAGGCGGGTTCCGTCATCACTGAGGACGAGGATCTCCTCCTTGTCCTCGAACGTGACGAAGGCCTCGGGGTTCAGGTCGGTGAAGTCGACGCCCTCCACCACCGAGGGCTTCTCGGACTTCCCATCCCAGGTGAACAGGCGGGAGGTTCCTCCACTGGAGGTCGTGCCTCCGATGAAGAGGTACTGGCCCCGCCACCAGGAGATGGCGCGAATCCCCAGCCCACCGAAGTCCAGCAACCGCGCCGGCCCCAGACGCGCCGGCTTGCCTTGCGGCAGCTCCAGGGGATTCAACAGCGTGACGGTGATGGCCTTGCCCCGGTGGAGCGGGCTCCGGAAGCCAATCAGGATGGACTTCCCATCCTCCATCGCCGTCATGCCCTCGATGTTGAGCCCGCCCTCTTCCTTCGGTGCACGCGTGGAGGCCGTGGCGAGCTCGAACGCCTCGAGCTGAGGGGCCGCGAGCAGGTCCTCGAGCAGGCGCGTGTAGGGCTTTCCCTCGAGCTGGGTCGTCCCGTCGGGCCGGGAGCGGGTCGCGAAGAAGCGGAAGCGGTTGGCGTCCACCTTGCCGGAGCTCTTGCGCCCATGGGAGGTCAGCCAGAAGGCGAGCGGCGGTATCTCCGTCGCGGCCTCGATATCCGTCTCCGGCGCCCGCTTCTTTCCCTCGGGCAGCAGCAGCGACGGGGACATGTCCGTCGTCTTGACCGGGCGGCCTCCGGCCTTTCCATCGTAGACGCGGATGATGTTGTCCTCGTCATCGGCGACGGTGAACGAGAACCCACCCGACACCACGGCACCTGACGCGTCGCACATGCCCTCGAAGGTCACGACCTTGGAGAGTGTGGCAGCGGAGGGAGCGCGGTCAGCCGGGGCTGCACCCAGAAGGGTGGACACCAGGAAGGCGGTCTTGAACATGGCGCAAACCATAAAGTCGTCAGGGGAATGCTCGGTTGCAAGCCTCCCCCCCGCCCCTCGAAATATTTCTTCATACGTTCGAAGTGCGCCGTAAACATCCGGTAGGCACCTTTCAGCGTGCGACCCGGGGGCAAGCGTCCGGACGCCCATACCTGGGGTGCCGAGACAATCCCCCTCTACTTGCCCCCGGGCCGTATCTTCATCGCTGCGAGCCCAGGGATGAGGGCCCCGGTTGGAGGAGATGAACACATGGACCAGACGACACACCCCACCACGGAAGAAGGCACCATCCAGGTCCTGCTGGTGGAGGACGACGAGCGACTGGCCCGTCTCACCAGCCGCTACCTCCAGGAGCACGGCATCCTCGTCACCACCGCACGCACCGGCCCCGAGGGGCTGGCGGAGGCGAGCCGGCATGCCTACGACGTCATCCTCCTGGACCTCATGCTGCCCGGGCGGGATGGGATGGAGGTGTGCCGCGAGCTGCGCACGCGCAGTGACGTTCCCATCATCATGGTGACGGCACGCGGCGAGGAGGCCGACCGGGTGCTCGGCCTGGAGTCGGGCGCGGACGACTACCTCGCCAAGCCCTACTCCTCGCGCGAGCTGCTCGCGCGCATCCGCGCCCATGTCCGCCGGGCCCGTGGCCGCTCCGGGCCATCCTCCCAGCCCCTCCAGGTCGGCAAGCTGGCGATGGATCCCCGCAGCCTCAGCGCCACGCTCGATGGCAAGGCGCTGATGCTGACCTCCTACGAGTTCGGACTGCTGCGCGTCCTCGCCGAGCGGGCCGGGCGCGTGCTCAGCCGGGAGCAGCTCCTGGACCTGGTGAAGGGCAACGCGGAGGAGGTGTTCGACCGCTCGGTGGACGTGCACATCTTCCGCATCCGCCAGAAGCTCGAAGAGGATCCCCGCAACCCGAAGCTGCTCAAGACGGTGCGTGGGGCGGGCTACATGCTCGCCACGGGTGACGAAGCATGAAGGCCCGGCGCTTCCGGATTCCCGGCCGCCTGCTGCTGCGCATCTACCTGGTGGGCCTCGCGCAGCTGCTGCTCATCGCCTTCGCGTTCAACGTGGCCCGCCGGTACGCCATGGAGGAGGGCTCCCGGCCACGCTTCTTCGAGCGGAGCGCGACCTACTTCATCTCCGAGTGGGCCCGGCTCCGGGACCGGCCGGAGGAGCTGCAGGCGGCGCTGGACCGGGCAGGCCAGCAGCTCCGGCTCCGGGTGACGATGCGCACCGTCGATGGCCAGCTCATCGCGTCCAGTGTCTCGCCGCCCATGGCGCCCCTCTCCGCCGAGGAGCTCCGCCAGCTCGAGACGGAGCGCTCGATGCACAGCCAGGAGCCGCATCACCTCACGACGGTGGCCATCCCAGCGACGGGTCCGCTGGAGGCCTACGCCACGATGGAGCATCCCCCGCCCCCCGGGCTGCCCCCCGACCTCTGGGTGATTCTCACCGTGACCCTCGGGTGCACGGCCATCACCTCGATCATCTTCGCCCGCTCCCTGGCCGTGCCCCTTCAAAAGCTCGCCTTGGCGGCGCGGGCCTTTGGCGCGGGGACGCTGAGCGCACGCACGGGCGTGCGCCGGCGCGACGAGCTGGGACAGGTCGCCGAGGCCTTCGACGAGATGGCCGAGCGCATCACCCACCTGCTGCGCTCCCAGAAGGAGCTGCTCGCCAACGTGTCGCATGAGCTACGCACCCCCCTGGCCCGCATCCGGGTGGCCCTGGATCTGGCCAATGAGGGAAGCGCCGAGCTGGCGCGTGAGTCCCTGGGGGACATCGCCGAGGATCTCACCGAGCTGGAGCGGCTGGTGTCGGACGTGCTCACCGCGGCCCGGTTGGACCTCGCCACGGACCAGACTCCCGGCGCCACGCCGCCGCTGCGCCGCGAG
The DNA here is from genome assembly GCF_016859125.1 of Archangium violaceum. NCBI lineage: Bacteria > Pseudomonadati > Myxococcota > Myxococcia > Myxococcales > Archangiaceae > Archangium > Archangium violaceum. Next base: position 1,087,219 of record NZ_CP069338.1, read on the forward strand.
CTGGTGGAGGCCTCGTCCCTGGTGGAGAAGGCCGCCGCGCGCTTCCGCTCCGCCCGGCCAGAGCACCGGCTGGAAGTGAGCGTGGAGGGCACCCTGCCCTTCCTGGAAGCGGACCCGGTGCTGCTGCGACGCGCGCTCGACAACCTGCTCGACAACGCGGGCAAATACTCCGAGCCCCATACGACGGTGCGCCTGCTCGCCCGCCCCCTGGAACCTGGTCTCCAGGTGGAGGTACGTGACGAGGGCATCGGCATCGACGCCGCCGATATGCCCCATCTCTTCACCCCCTTCTTCCGCAGCGATCGCAGCCGGGCCCGGAAGACGGGCGGCGTGGGCCTGGGGCTCGTACTCGCACGCCGTATCGTCGTCGCCCACGGTGGCACGCTCACGCTGGAGAGCCAGCCCGGCCAGGGAACGACCGCTCGCGTCATCATTCCGGCCGCTCCAGCCGTGGAGCAGGCGGCCGGGCTGACGGACCTGGCGCGTCATATTTCGTAACAAACGCGAGATTCACCGAAACATCGCGGCACGTAGATCTCGGTCCATGAGGTCAACGACCGAGTCGCCGCGAACCGAAGAGACGTCCCGTTCCATCAAGCCCGCGCCCGCGCTGGAGACGTCCGCCCGGCGTCGGCACCTGCCCGCGAAATGGCCCCTGTGGTTGCTGGCCATCGCCGTGGTGGTGGCCGCTGGCGTGTGGCTGTTGCGGCCCAAGGCCAAGGACCCCTCGGCCAACTTCGAAACGACGGCGGTGCAGCGGCGGACCGTCGAGTCACGCGTGACGGCGACGGGCACATTGTCCGCGCTGGTGACGGTGGAGGTGGGCAGCCAGGTCTCCGGCCGCATCCAGGAGATCCTCGTCGACTACAACTCGCCGGTGAAGAAGGGGCAGGTGATTGCCCGCCTCGACCCGCAGCTGCTCCAGGCCGCGGTGGAGCGTGCCCGGGCCAACCTGATGTCCGCGAAGGCCAACCTGCAGAAGGCGCGCGTGGAGGCGGAGAACTCCCGCCGCCAGGCCGAGCGCTCCCGGACGCTGCGCGAGCAGCAGTTCATCGCCCAGGCGGAGCTGGACACCGCGGAGGCCACGGCCCAGTCGGCCCAGGCCCAGGTGACCTCGGCCGAGGCCGCGCTGGCGCAGGCCCAGGCGGCGCTCAACGAAGCGGAGGTGAACCTGCGCTACGCCACCATCGTGTCGCCCACGGACGGCGTCGTCATCTCACGCAGCGTGGACGTGGGCCAGACGGTGGCGGCCTCGCTGCAGGCCCCCGTCCTGTTCACCATCGCCGAGGACCTGCGGAAGATGCAGGTGGACACCAGCGTCGCCGAGTCCGACGTGGGCAGGCTCGAGGACGGCATGCGCGCCACCTTCACCGTGGATGCCTGGCCCGGGGTGAACTTCGAGGGCACCATCCGGCAGATCCGCAACGAATCCCAGACGGTGCAGAACGTCGTCACCTATGACGCCGTCATCGACGTGGAGAACCCGGACCTGAAGCTCAAGCCGGGAATGACGGCCAACGTCACCTTCATCACCGCGCACCGGGAGAACGTGCTCACCGTGCCCAACGCGGCGCTGCGCTTCCGGCCGCCCGAGCCTCCCGCGGGAGCCGGGCCGCGCGCCGGAGCAGCCGGTCCCCAGGGACCTGGTGTGGGTGGCGCGGGAGCCCCGGAGCCGGCGCGGAAGCCCGCGCCCGGGACCAAGACGGTGTTCGTCCTGCGCGACGGGCGGCCCAGGCCCGTGCGCGTGAAGCCCGGAGTATCGGATGGCACGTACACGGAGGTGGAGGGCGAGCTGCGCGAGGGGGACCAGGTCATCACCGCCCTGGCCGCGGGTGCGCAGGCTCCGCAGGGCGCCGCCAGCTCCGGCGCGAGGACGGGAATGGGTGGAGGCAGGGGTGGCGGGTTCCGTCCCCCGGGGCCCTTCTAGGCGAGAGAGAGAGGCGTGACATGAACGAGAACGCTGAGCAGACGCCGCTCATCGAGCTGCGGAGTGTGAGCAAGATCTACCGGTCGGGAGACGTGGAGGTGGCGGCGCTGCGGAGCGTGGACTTCACCGTGGAGCACGGTGACTTCGTGGCCATCATGGGCTCGAGCGGCTCGGGCAAGTCCACGCTGATGAACATCCTCGGCTGCCTGGACCGGCCCACCTCGGGCGAGTACCTGCTGGAGGGCCAGGACGTGTCGCGCCTGGACCGCAACGACCTGGCCATCGTGCGCAACCGCACCCTGGGCTTCGTCTTCCAGAGCTTCAACCTGCTGGCGCGCACCAGCGCCCTGGAGAACGTGGAGCTGCCCATGCTCTACGCCGGGGTACCCGCGCGCGAGCGGAAGCTTCGGGCCCGCGAGGCGCTCGAGCGGGTGGGCCTGGGCGCACGCCTGGACCACCACCCGCGCCAGCTGTCTGGTGGACAGCAGCAGCGTGTGGCCATCGCCCGGGCGCTGGTGAGCCGGCCGCGCGTCATCCTCGCGGACGAGCCCACGGGCAACCTGGACTCGCGTACCAGTGTGGAGGTGATGGCGCTCTTCCAGGAGCTGCGCCGCGAGGGCATCACGCTCGTGCTGGTGACGCACGAGCCGGACATCGCCGGGTATGCCGGGCGAGTGGTGGTGGTGAAGGACGGGCGGATCCTCTCGGACCGGCGCCAGCAGCCGGTCCCCGCGGAAGTGCCCCCGCTCGAGGAGGCCGCATCATGAACGTGCTGGAAACGATGTCACTCGCGGTGCGCTCGCTGCTGCGCAGCAAGATGCGCTCCTTCCTCACCGCCCTGGGCATCATCATCGGCGTGGGAGCCGTCATCGCCATGGTGGCCATCGGCGATGGAGCCCGAGCCAACGTGCAGAAGGTGTTCGACGCCATGGGCACCAACCTGCTCATCGTCATGCCCGGCTCCAGCAACTCGGGAGGCGCGCGGGGCGGCGCCGGCACCCAGCCCACCATCACCTGGGACGACCTGGAGGCCATCCGCACGCAGCTGCCGAGCGTGCGCGCCGCCGCTCCGGAGATGCGCACGAGCACCCAGGTGTTCTCCGAGGACCAGAACTGGACGACGAGCGTGACGGGCACCACGCCCGAATTCTTCGACGTGCGCGGCTGGACCATCGCGAAGGGCAGGCGCTTCACCGAGGCGGACGTGGAGGCGGGAGCCAAGGTGGCCGTCATCGGGCAGACCGTGGTGGAGAAGCTCTACGGCTCGGGCTTCGACCCGGTGGGACAGATCATCCGCATCAAGAAGACGCCCTTCACCATCATCGGGATGACGGCGCGCAAGGGACAGTCCCCCATGGGACAGGACTACGACGACAGCATCCTCGTCCCCGCCACCAGCTTCCAACGTCAACTCCAGGCCCAGAGCCTGGGCAAGTACCTCACCGGCATCATCTACGTGCAGGCCGACGCCACCGCCGGCACCGCGAAGACCCAGCAGGACGTCACCGCGCTCCTGCGCGAGCGGCACCGCCTGTCCGATGAGGCCGCCAACGACTTCGACGTCCGGGATCTGTCCGAGCTGGCCAACAGCCGGCAGCAGAGCACCGAGACGCTGAGCATGCTGCTGGCCTCCATCGCCGCCGTGTCCCTGGTGGTGGGTGGCATCGGCATCATGAACATCATGCTGGTGAGCGTCACCGAGCGTACCCGCGAAATCGGCGTACGCGTGGCGGTGGGCGCGCGGCCCCGGGACATCCTCGCCCAGTTCCTCATCGAGGCGCTGACGCTGGCGCTGCTCGGTGGACTCATCGGCACGGCACTGGGCGTGGGAGTGGCGAAGCTCCTCGCGTCCCAATTCCAATGGCCCCTGCAGCTACGACCGGATGTCATCTTCATCGCGCTCGGCTTCAGCGCGCTGGTGGGTGTGGGCTTCGGGCTCTACCCGGCGCGCAAGGCAAGCCAGCTCGATCCCATCGACGCCTTGAGGTACGAGTAATGCGAACGCTCTTCCCGATTGCCACCCTGCTGCTCGCCGCCACGCCCGTGTGGGCGCAGCAGGCCCAACAGGTCCCGCGGTCCTCGCAACAGCAGCAGCGCGTCCTCACCCTGGAGGAGGCCCTGCGCACCGCCCGGGAGCGGCAGCCACAGCTGCGCCAGGCCCAGGCCAACACCACCGCGGCCAACGCCCGCGTGGACCAGAGCTTCTCCCCGCTGTTGCCGCAGGTGAACGCCAACGCCTCGTACAACCGCTCCCTCCGGGATGGAGGCGACGGCCTGGGCACGGCGGACCCCACCGGCACCATCACCCGCCAGGGACTCAACCTGGGCGCCTCCGTCAACCAGCTCATCTGGGACTTCGGCCGCACCACGGGCCGGTGGCGCGCCTCCCAGCAGTCCGCCGAGGCCCAGAAGTCCAACGAGTCCCAGACGTTGCTGGACGTGCTGGCCAACGTGCAGACCGCCTACTTCAACGTCCTGGCACAGCAGGCGCTGGTGCAGGTCGCCCAGGAGACGTTGGAGAACCAGAAGGCGCACCTGGCGCAGGTGCAGGCCCAGGTGCAGGTGGGCACCCGGGCGGAGATCGACCTGTTGCAGCAGCGCACGGCGGTGGCCAATGCCCAGGTGCAGCTCATCCAGGCGAAGAACAACGCGGCCACCAGCAAGGCCCTGCTCAACCAGGCCATGGGCGTGGAGGGCACGACCCAATACACCGTCCGCGAGGAGGTAGTGGGCCAGGTGGAGGGCGAGAACCAGACCGTCGACGTGCTGGTGGACGTCGCCTTCCAGGGCCGGCCGGACCTGGCCGCCACCGAGCACCAGCTGCGCGCCCAGGAGCTGACCATCTCCGCCACGCGCGCCAACTACTGGCCGAGCTTCTCCGCCTCGGTGTCGGCGACGGAGTCGGGCCCGAACCCGTCCAACCTGGACTGGGGCCTGACCGGGCAGGTGGGGCTGAGCTGGCCCATCTTCCAGGGGGGCCTCACCCGCGCCCAGGTGCGCGAGCAGCAGGCCAACCTGAGCAACATCCAGGCCCAGCGTGACGCATTGCGCCAGCAGGTGCGACTGGAAGTGGAGCGCGCGCAACTCTCCGTGACGGCCGCGCAAGAGAGTCTTTCCGCCGCGGAGGAGGCACTGACCAATGCCCGCGAGCGGCTGCGTCTGGCCGAGGGCCGCTACCGCGCCGGCGTGGGCAACATCATCGAGCTGTCCGACGCGCAGCTCTCCGCCACCAACGCGGCCGTCCAGCGCGTGCAGGCCTCGTACAACCTGGCCACCGCGCGCACGGAGCTGGCACGCGCGCTCGGGCGTCAGGTCACCCCCAACGCGTGAGGGGGTGGGGGCTTTCTGTCTGGTTTTGAAGGGGGCCCCCTTTTGTGTGGGGAATCCTGGTTGCTAGGGTGTGTGCTTGCCCGCTCGTCCCCCGAGCGGGCATCCCCCCCTCTCCCCGGAACTCCCCATGAGCCCCCCCATCCGAACGGCCGTCCTCGCCGCAACGGCCGCCACCTTGCTCGCCGCGCCCGAGGCCTCGGCCACCAACTACACGCTGTGGATCCACGGCAAGAATGGCGGCGGCACCCAGGCTGGCAACTACGCGGACTTCTCCAACTGGGGCCCGAGCACCACCTCGGCCGGCGTGAACAAGAAGGCCGTCAACTGGAACGGCTCGCAGAAGATCTCCGTGGAGAACTACCGCATCCGTGACGCGCTCGACTGCTTCTGCACCGGCAACAACTGGTGCTACATCGCCGTGCACAGCGCGGGAGACCTGCAGATCGGCTACGCGCTGTCCCTGTACGGCGGCTCCACGCGTTACAAGAAGAACGCCACCCCCAACTCCTCGGGCGTGTGTGGCAACACGGATGGCACCACCCAGGTGGGCTGGAACATCAAGTGGGTGGACGTGGCCTCGGGCGCCGGTGGCGGCAGCGAGCTGGCCGACCACGGCGATTGGGCGGTGAGCGATCCCATCGTCAGCGACCTGGTCACCTCCACGGCGCGCGCCATGTACAACCACAACACCACGCGCTCGGTCTGGTTCTACATGTTCGCCGGCGCCAAGGGCACGGCCTACTCGGGCATCCTCTCGGGCCAGGACGACGAGGCCGTGGCCTACCACTCCACCGGCGGCGTCTCCGCCAAGGGCGGCTTCTGCAACCCGGGCGATTGGTTCTGCGACGGCACGCTGAACACCGGCACCTCGGCCACCAGCAACGGCAAGGCCAAGTGGTCCTACCACTCGGTGAAGTTCCGCGATGACGGCGAGGACTACAGCCACTCCGGCAACGGCAACTGGGAAGGCATCGTCGGCAAGGTACGCGCGGACGTCGCCACCTACGCCTACTGAGCCCCATTCCAGAACCCCCAGGGGCCCCCTCCTCGAGGGGGTGCCCCGCTTCGCAGGAGACACCGTGACGGCACCCGACGCGGCCCGGCCCCCCGAGCAATCCCACGACACGAGCATCTGGAAGGTGGCCGCCGCGAGCTTCATCGGCACGGCCGTGGAGTGGTACGACTTCTTCCTGTACGGCACCGCGGCGGCGCTCATCTTCAACCGCCTCTTCTTCCCCTCGTTCGATCCGCTGGTGGGCACGCTCGCCGCGTTCGCCACCTTCGCGGTGGGCTTCGTGGCGCGCCCGCTCGGCGGCATCATCTTCGGCCACTTCGGCGACAAGCTCGGGCGCAAGTCCATGCTGAGCGCCACGCTGATGATCATGGGCGTGGCCACGTTCGCCATCGGGCTGCTGCCCACCTACGAGCGCATCGGAGTATGGGCGCCCATCCTGCTGGTGGTGCTGCGCATCCTCCAGGGCTTCGGCCTGGGAGGTGAGTGGGGTGGCGCGGTGCTGATGGCGGTGGAGCACGCCCCCGCGCACCGCCGTGGCTTCTACGGGAGCTGGCCGCAGATGGGCGCGCCCGCGGGCCTGCTGGTGGCCAACGCCGTGTTCTCCGTCTTCTCCCGCCTGCCCGAGGAGCAGTTCGTCGCGTGGGGCTGGCGCGTGCCCTTCCTCTTCAGCGCGGTGCTCATCGGCATCGGCGTCTTCATCCGCCACAGCGTCGCCGAGTCCCCCGCCTTCCGCGCGCACCAGGCCCGGGCCGCCACCACCCAGGCCTCCGCCAGCGCCGGCGCGAGGATTCCCGCGCTCGAGGCCCTGCGCACCTACCCCCGGCAGATCCTCCTCGCCATGGGGGCGCGCTTCGCGGAGAACGGCTTCTTCTACATCGTCACCACCTTCGTGCTCACCTACGGCACCGGGCAGCTCAAATTGGAGCGCTCCACCATGCTCACCGCGGTGCTGGGGGCGACGGCCGTGCACCTGGTGGTCATCCCCGCCTTCGGTGCCCTCTCGGACGTGCTCGGCCGCCGTCCCGTCTACCTCGGGGGTGCCGTGGGTTGCGCGGTGCTGGCCTTCCCCTTCTTCTGGCTCATCGACACCCAATCGACGGGCCTCATCTGGCTGGCCATCACGTTGGGCATCATCGCCCACGCGGCCATGTACGGGCCCCAGGCCAGCTTCTTCTCGGAGCTCTTCGGCACGCGCGTGCGCTACAGCGGCGCCTCATTGGGCTACCAGCTCGCCTCCGTCTTCGCCGGTGGGCTCTCCCCCCTGATCGCCACCGCGCTGCTGACGGAGTCCGGGGGCAGGTCCTGGCCCGTGTCCCTCTACATGGTGGGCCTCGCGCTCATCACCCTCGTCTCCGTCTACCTCTCCGCCGAGACGTTCCGGGAGCACCTCACCGAGTCCTCCGCCACGGCCCCCACGGAGGGAGCCGCGGGGAGCGGCGAGAAGCGCGAGGTGGCCTGAGCCTCAGCGGGCCGTCCAGCCGCAGTCCATGACCTGGGCGGACCCGGTGATGCCGCCCGCGGCCTCCGAGCACAGGAAGGCCACGTACGCCGCCACCTCGCTCGGCTCCAGCAGACGCTTCACCGCCGCCGGGGCCAGCATGATGCGCTCGACGACCTCGGCCTCGGTGAGGCCATGCACCCGGGCCTGGTCGGCGATCTGCTTCTCCACCAGCGGCGTGCGCACGTAGCTGGGGCAGAGGGCGTTCACCGTCACGCCCTTGTCCGCCGCCTCCAGCGCCACCGTCTTCGTCAGCCCCATCAACCCGTGCTTGGCGGAGACGTAGGCGGACTTGAACGGCGATGCCACCATCCCATGCAGCGAGGAGACGTTGATGATGCGTCCCCACTTGCGCTCGTACATCAGCGGCAGGGCGTACTTCGTCAGCAGGAAGGGCCCCACCAGCATGATGCGGATCATCTGCTCCCAGCGCTCCTCCGGGAACTCCTCCACCGGAGCCACGTGCTGGAGCCCGGCGTTGTTCACCAGGATGTCGAGCCGATCCCACTCCTTCCTGGCCCTGTCCACCAGCGCCCGGCAGTCCTCGCGCGAGGACACATCCGCCCGCTGCGCGATGGCGCCCGGAATCCGCCCGGCCACCTCGCGCGCTCCGGCCTCGTCCAGGTCCGACACCAGCACGCGGGCCCCGCGTGCGCCCAGGTCCTCGGCCACCGCCCGGCCGATGCCACTCGCCGCGCCCGTGACGAGCGCGCACCTTCCTGTCAGCTCTCCCATCGTCATGCCTCTCCGAGAATCATCCGCTCGAGCTTCCCCAACATGATGCCAGATTCATGTTTGCATGATGGTAGATTCATGTCCGCGAAGGGTAGAGCGGCTGGCCTCGAGGTCCGCTGCGGCTACTCCCCCTGAGCCTGGGCACCGGACAGCAGAGCGCGCTCGTCGCGGAAGAGCTCGAACAGATGGTCTCCCACCGCCCGCACCCGGGGTGCCCGGGCCGTGTCGCGGCGCATCAAAATCCAGACCTCGCGGCCGGGCGGAAGTGGGCCGAACGGGACCCGCATGAGGCCTGGGTAGCCCTCGGCCAGGAAACAGGGCAGTAGCACGATGCCATATCCGGCCTGCGCGGCCGCCGCCTGGGCCTGGAGGCTGTTGCTTCGGAAGGCGAATCGATGGCTGGGAAAGCGGGACGCCATCCACGCCGCTTCTGTTGCCTGATCGTCCGCTCCATACCCGACAAGGGGTGGCTGCTCGCGGGACAGAAGGGCATCACGCTTCCGAGCGGAAGCGAAGAAGGCATAACCCACCGTGGCGGCTCGTCGGGACAGCAGGTCGCTGTCGGCGGGCCGGCCGAGCCGGATCGCGATGTCTGCCTCCGAACGGGACAGACTGAGAACCCGGGTCTCGGCGATGAGCTCGACGTCGAGCCCCGGATGGCGGTCATGGAGCGGTCCCAGCCGATCCACCAGGAAGCCATGGGCCAGGGACCGGGATGTCGTGAGCCGAACCGGTCCCTTTGGACCGTCATCGCCATCGAGACGACGCTGCACCACCAGCGCGGCCTCCTCCATCGCGGTCGCTTGAGCCAACACGGCCGCGCCATCATCGGTGAGCGCGAAACCGTCTGGCCTCCGAACGAGCAACGGCCTACCGAGCTGGCGCTCCAGTCCCTCGACACGTCGCGCGATCGTCGAACGGGCGGTGCCCAGGGCCCGGCTCGCGGCGGCCAGACTGCCGTGCCGGGCCAGGGCCGCGAAGTGGCGGAGGTCGTCCCAATCCAGCGGGGGTGTGCGTTTTTCGGCGGGCATGGGGCAAAGGTCGACAGTTTACCGGGACGGGCCTCGTTTCGGATGCTCCCTCCCGCGACCGATGCCAACCACCAGGTTGGCGGCACTGTCCACGGGCGCATCCTGACAGACGGGAGTTCGAGCCATGACGAGCATACGGGTCGCTTCGGTGCAGTTCCAGCACATGCCGGGCGACAAGGCCTACAACCTCGAGCGCATCCGGTACTTCGCCGGCCTGGCCTCCTCCAACGGGGTCAAGCTGATCGCCTTCCCGGAGATGTGCGTGACGGGCTACTGGCATGTTCGCGACCTCGACCGGGAAGGCATCTCGGCGCTGGCTGAGCCCATTCCGTCTGGCCCCTCGGTCGAGTTCCTCCGCGCACTGGCGCGAGAACACGACCTGGTGCTGGGCGCTGGCCTGCTCGAGGTGGGCACCGACGGCCGCTTCTACAACGCCTATGCCGTCTGCCTGCCGGATGGGACGGTTCATACCCACCGCAAGCTCCATGCATTCGAGAGCGAGCACATCGCGAGTGGCGATCGCTATACCGTCTTCGAAACGCCGCTGGGAATCCGGGTCGGGGTCCTGATCTGCTGGGACAACAACCTCGTCGAAAACGCCCGCGCGACAGCGCTCCTCGGTGCGGACGTGCTCATGGCACCCCATCAGACCGGCGGGACGAATTCGCGCAGCCCGCACGCCATGGGACGGATCGACCCCGAGCTCTGGCATCGAAGGGAGGAAGATCCCGGTGCCATCGAGGCTGAATTCCGCGGACCGAAGGGGCGGGAGTGGCTGATGCGCTGGCTCCCAGCGCGAGCCCACGACAACGGCATGTTCCTCCTGTTCAGCAATGGCGTCGGCCAGGACGACGATGAGGTTCGCACCGGCAACGCGATGATCCTCGATCCCTATGGCCGCATCCTGGCGGAGACCTGGCGGGCGGGTGACGACATGGTCGTGGCGGACCTCGACCTCGGCTTGCTACCGCTGTGCACCGGGCGCCGCTGGATCCGCGGTCGCCGTCCCGAGCTGTACGGCACGCTGGTCGAGCACAGAGGTGACGAGTTGGACCCCCGGCAGGCTCGCTTCTCTCCCGAGCCAACGACGGCGCACCGTCTCAATCCCTCGAGCTGAGAGGAGAAGCTCCTTCAAAGCCATACAGTGGCCCGCACTCAGGGCACGCGATTGCCGATGGGCTGGCCGTCGAAGAGCAGGAGCAGGCCGCCGTCGGGCTCGTGTCAGCCCTGGAGGATGACGAGTGAGAGACCCGGGATGTGTAGCCGCTCGCGCAACGCGGGAGACAGGGCCTCACACGATTCCGGGGACGGGTTCGTCTCCGGCGGAGTCGCGCACCCGGAGCTCAAGATGGAAGCTCACGAACGTGCGCCAGGAGTTGCTGTACGTCGGCATCGAGGGGACGACCACCGGGCTGCTGGGGTGGGCGCGCCTGAAGACCCTCATGGACGAGGTCGAACTGCCCTTCGCGGGATAGACTCCCGCCCCCATGCTCACCCTCCATCAAGCCCCCGCCGCGTTCGGCATCGGCAACATCAGCCCCTTCTGCCTGAAGCTGGAGAGCTATCTCCGGATGACCGGAATCCCCTACACGGCGAAGGCGGCCGACCATGGGAAGGCCCCCAAGGGGAAGCTCCCCTTCATCGAGGAGGATGGCTCGTTCCTGGGTGACTCCCAGCTCATCATCGAGCACCTCAAGCGCAAGCACGGAGACCCACTCGACGAGAAGCTCGGCGCGGAGGACGTCGCCCAGGGCCACCTGGTGCGGCGCGTGCTGGAAGACAGCCTCTACTGGCACATCGTCCACGAGCGATGGGTCTCACCGGAGGGGTGGCGGGTCTACAAGCCCATCTTCGAGGCCATCTTCCCGCCTGTCGTCGGCAAGCTCGTCGTGCCCCTGATTCGCCGGGGGATGACCAAGGCGCTGCACACCCAGGGCCTGGGCCGTCACCGGCCGGAGGAGCTCCTGGAGATGGGCAAGGCGGACGTCTCCGCGGTGGCGACGGTGCTCGGCGACAAGCCGTTCCTCCTGGGAGACAACCCCACCTCGTTCGACGCGGCGCTCTACGCGTTCATCGTGAGCATCATCGCGTTTCCGGTGGACTCGCCGCTCCGGCAGTACACACTGGAGCGGCGGAACCTCGTGCGCTACTGCGAGCGATTCCAGCAGCGCTACTTCGCGAACGGACAGCACCACGCGTCCGGTCAGTGACGCAGCAACCACGTCGCGAGCGGCTTCCACGCGAGCGTCGGCGCGTCGGCCGCGTACAGAAGGTCGCCGTGGCCGAAGTCCTCGGCGACTCGCGCTGGCTCGAATCGGCGGACGACGAGCGTCGTGACATCCGTCGACGACACCTGCCTCGTCGAGTACAGGCCGTGGTCGCCGAACCCGCCCGCAGCACCGAGGTAGAACAACGGGACGCGGATGTTCGCGAGCGAGGGCCTCGGCGAGGATCCACACCAGATCTCATCGAACTCCACGGTCTCGCGCATCGACTGGTGCGGAGGCGCGCTGGAGAACCACGCGCTCACGATGTCCTCGGACGACTCGCTCAACCCCGCGGCATTGCCATCGGCGTCGAAGATCGGCGCACTCAGGTGGTACAGCGGCGTGTACGGCGCGAGCAACCAGGTCATACCCGACAGCGTGAGCAGGACCCCGCGATTCGTGTAGGACGGGAACAGGGGCGAGGTCTCATCGGGCGCGCTCCGAGCCAACTGGCCCGCCGTGATGAAGAGGCTGTTGCTGGAATCGGTCACGCCCTGGGCCAGGGCGTCGCGTTCCGCCGCGGCATTGGCGCACGCCAGCTCCCGCAGGTCGGCATCCTCGGGCGCGATGTCGTAGTAGATGTCGAGCGCGGCGATCGCCGAGATGTGGCGGCCATCGGCGGCGGCGTACGCGTAGGTGAGCTGGGCGCCATGCGAGAATCCGCCGAGGATGATTCGGCCCGGATCGCGGTCTGTGACGGTCCGCGCCGCCCGCGCGAAGGCGAGCGCGACAGAGGTGTCCCCTATCGCCTGGTTGACGCCCATGTCGCCCAGATCGGAGATATCACCGTCGGCGCCAGGCAGCGTCCAGCGCCGGTCCACGCCCCATGTGTCGATGCCTCGGGACACCAGATACGGGGCAAGCCCCGGGGCCGACGACGCGGGATTGCCGAGCGACGGCACGAAGTTCGTGACGAAGCTGGCGAAGTCTCCGTGCAGCAGCATCACCGCGTGCGTGGTCGGACGCGGTCGCCACGGCGAGAGCTCACGGACGACGCGGTGGATGCGCAAGCGTGCGTTTGGCGTGGAACCGACGCGGATGTCGAATTGATAGTGATGGATGTCATCGGTGACGTGCGCGCGCGTCACCGCGAACGGTGCGCTGATGGACGCGAGCTGTTCAGCTTCGGTGCGCATGAGAGGGGACGCGAGGGCGGGCGCGCACGCGACGAGCACGGCGATTGCGAGGCCAAGGCGGAACGTGGCGGAAACTCCTGAGGCGGAGCGGGTGTCGATCATGGATGGAGCCAGCCCGCTCCCAGGTGTGGGGGGCACATCATTCGTGAAGAGCCCCTGGGTTGACGGCTCTCAGGATATTCAACGGGCAGAGTCCCCTGGCATATCGGCCGGCATATCTGGCGGTGCACCCCTTCGGCGAAGTCCCCGCGCTGGTGAATGGGGATGTCACGCTGTTCGAGTCCCTGGCGATCTGCCTCTATCTGGCCGACCTGTTCCCGGAGAAGCACCTGGCGCCGCCGCCAGGATCCACCGACCGCGGCTGCTATTACCAGTGGATGCTCTTCGCCGAGGGGCGTATCGAGCCGGTGGTGATGGAGTTCTACAAGCATGCGCAGCGGCCTGCGGAGGAACAGGCCAACACCCACTTGCAAGAAGCACCGGCCGGACAGCGGGTCCGATTGAACGAAGTGCTCTAGGCGCTCAGTTCCGCCGCGATGAAGCGCCAGCCCCGGTCACCCGAGGGCGGCTCCACCCAGAGCGGCAGGGCGTTGGGGGTGCGGATGTTCACCACCAGCCCCGCCGCCTGGCGCACGGCGCGCCACAGGGCCCCATGCGCCACGATCAGCACCGGGCCGGGATGGGCGGTGGCACGGTTGATGGCCGTCACGGCGCGCTCGCGCAACGCCGCGAAGGTTTCGGCGCCCTCGGGCGTCTCGATGCCGGCGATCCAGTCGTCGAACCAGCCGGACATCTCCTGCCCTTCCTTCACACCGAAGGCGCATTCCCGCAGTTGGGGATCGAGGTTCACCGGCAGGTTCAGCCGTGCCGCCACGATCTCCGCCGTCACCCGCGCGCGGCTGAGCGTGCTGGCATGAATGGAGCGGATGCCCTTCCCCACCAGCGCCTCCGCGGCCCGTGCCGCCTGGACGACTCCGACGGCGTTCAGCGGGATGTCCACCTGGCCTTGGGAGAGCATGCGGGCGTTCCAGTCCGTCTCACCGTGTCGGAGGAACCAGAAGGGGATGGGGTTCAGGTCGGTCATGGACCTCCCTTCTACCCTCCCCTCAACACGCCTCCCACCCTTCTTATACGGTTGGTGGCCATGGACCTGGAGCCCCTTCCAACGCTCATCGCAGGTGCAGGTATGGGTGGGTTGGCGCTGGGACACGCGCTCGCGAAGGCGAACCACCCCGTCATCCTCTTCGAAAAGGATGCCGCGACCCATTCTCGTGCTCAGGGCTACCGCCTGCACCTCGATGATGAAGGCGTCGCCGCGCTGAAGGAATGTCTCACCCCAGAAACCTTCGAGCTGTTCCTCCGTCTCTCCGAGCCGCTCGGTCAGGGCTTCGGATTCTTCGATCACCGGCTCCGGCAGCTCGCGTACTTCCGGGCTCCGTCGAAGAGCGCTCGCGTGATTGCGAGGTCGACTTTTCGGAAGATTCTTCTCCACACCCTCCGGGCGAGCGTTGAATTTGGCCGCGCGGCACGGGGCTTCAGGCTCGAAGGCGGCTCGGTGGAAGTCGACTTCGAGGACGGAAGCGCCCAACGCGGCGGTCTGCTGGTCGGAGCCGACGGCAGCGCGTCCGCGATTGCCCGGCAACTCGTGCCAGCTCAACCGCTTTCCGATACGGGGGTCGTCATCATCATTGGCAAGGTGCCCACGACCGAGCGGGTGCTCCAGTCCATGCCTCGCGGACGCTTCGAGCGGCTGGGCCTCGTGCTCGGGCCGGACGACGTCAACCTCTTTCTCTCACAGCATCTACCCGGGCACGGGGAAACGGGCGCGCTCGACGACGTACCCCACGTGCGTGCGTGGCTCGACGAGCTGCCCGGGTACAGCGTCTGGGCGCTGCTCCTGAAGACGAACCGGTTTACATCCGAGGAGAACCCCATGACGCTCCCCGGAGAAGCGCTGAAAGCCCGAGCACTTCAGTCACTTCACGGGTGGCATCCAGACATGCACCACCTGATTTCCGTCTCGGCCCCCAGCCATGTCACCTGCAAGCGGATAAGAAGCGCCGACCACATTGGAACGTGGCGTACGTCCTCTCGAGTGACCGTCCTGGGCGATGCCGCCGCTCTGGCCGCGCTTCTTCGAAAGCAGCGGTTCGAGCGAGCCATGGTCAGGCGAACCCGTCCAGTGGTTCGAGCGTCCCGGCGCACCCTGAACGGGTCCATGCGCGGAGCGGTCACCAAGAAACTCTTCAAGACAGGCCTGGTGGCGTTGGACGCCATCTTGAGAGCTAGAAGGGAATGATGTTGCGGCGACGGGTTGCGTGTCTGCTGGCGCTGGCGACATGCTCGTGCGAAGCCATGACCTCGGCCTCCACTCGAGTCTCCGCCACCGTTTCCACCACCACCGCCGCTCCGGACGCGGCTTCCACGCGTTTGCCCGTGCTGCTGGTGCATGGCATCGATGACGACGCGCGCTCCCTGGCGCCGCTCGCGGACGGGTTGACGCGGGCCGGCTTCCAGGACGTGCAGCGTGTCGAACTGAAGCCCAACGACGGGGCGGCCCCCATCTCCGTGCTGGCCGGACAGGTGGCCGAGGCGGCCGGACGCCTGCGCGCGCGGACAGGCCGTGCGCGAATCGACGTGGTGGCCTTCAGCATGGGGGCACTCGTCAGCCGCTACTACCTGCAGCGGCTGGAGGGCAGGAACCACGTGCGCCGCTTCGTGTCCATCTCCGGCCCCCACGCGGGAACGCTGACGGGGTGGCTGCGAGCCAACCCCGGAGCACGCGACATGCGGCCCGGGAGCGATCTGCTGCGGGGGCTCGCCGCCGATGAGTCACCGTTCGGGGACGTCCAGGTCTTCACCCTCTGGACACCGCTCGACCTGATGATCCTCCCCGCCCGCTCCTCCCAGCTGGCCGGAGCCAGGGAGCGCACCATTCCCGTCATCCTCCACCCGCTGATGCTGCGCGATGGGCGGGTCCTCCGCTCGGTGGAAGAGGCCCTCACGGTGGAACGTCCGGAGGATTTTCTCCCCCTGCCGGTCGCACCGCCTCGAGACGGATGGGAATCTCAGAAAGCCTACCCTGGGAGAAGATGACGCGCCGCCTGTCATCTCCGACAACGGAGCTCCGTGGAAGGAAGGCTCATGAGCTCCCCGTCGACAAGTCCCGCCGCCACCAATCTGGATGACGTCAAGGTCGCGGGAGCGACGCGTGGCTCGCCCAGACGCCTTGATGCGGTGGGGCCTGTCGTTGGCCGACACGTCAACTGACACGTCAACCGCCGTGTCACTCCCGGATGGATGACGGGCTCAGGCGTCCAACGCTCCGAGGCCTCTGGGCGCACCGCCCTGGCACCGGCCATGCATCCCAGCCGCCCGCCGTATCAACCTCACCCTCGAGAAGGAGAAGAGACCATGACTTCGATTCGTCACTTCGTTGGGCCGCTGGCCATGCTGGGCGTGCTGTTCCTGTTCAGCGGGGAGGCCCAGGCGCAGACCTCGTTCTTCACCGGGGGGCCGACGATCACCAAGGAGCAGCAGGCCAACGTATTCGCCCACATCAAGAATGCCTGGCAGGTGTCCAATGGCCAGACCGCCACGGACCTCGAGGCTCACCGCCGGTGGGCCCGGGGCCAGACCGATGCTGTCGTGAAGGGGGAGGTCGATCGCCTCGTCGACGCGACGCTGGGCAACATCCGCAAGCTCGGCAAGGCCAGGTTGGTGGAGGTCTTCGCGAACATGAAGCAGGGCGCTGTGATCGTAGCCAACAAGGAGGCAGGCCACACCCTGGCGGGCCATACGAACTGGGCGAACGGGCAGACCGAGGAGACGCTCCGAAGCGAGATCGCCCGCATCGCCCTGGCAGGCCCCAGGGCATTCTAACCGGCCCGGGCACGGCGGAAATGTCCGCCGTGCCCCGTAAACGCGCGGGCGCGGGCTCTTCTCCGTGGCGTTCGACCGGAGCTTTTATGAGCGGTACGTGACCACGTCCCCCTTCGTGCCCGTGGACTTCCCCGCGTCTGGGGTGCACGGGGTGCCGCGGCTCCCGCCCACGCCCGAGCCCGCCTCCCGCTTCGGATGGGAGGTGGGCGCCGTGGCCTCGCGGGCCCCGCTCGAGCTCGGCCAGTTCACCTTCGGGCCCAGCGTGGCGCTGCGCACCACCCCGGCGCCGTACATGTTTGGACTCCGCGCCGCGTACGCGCTCTCGCCCTGGCCTTCCTCTTCTGGCGTGTCCCTCCATCGCCTCTCGGTCCAGGGGCTCGTGGGAGTCCAGGACAGCAAGCCCGTCAGCCCGTTCATCGAGGCCGCCGCGGGTTGGAGCCTGGTGGGTGTGAAGTTCCCGGGTGGAACACAGGGAGACCCCACCGTGCTCTCCACCCACGTCTCCGGGGGCATGGTGGCGCACATGGACCCGCTGCGGCTGCGAGCCTCCGCCTTCATTGGAATGGACCTCCTCACCGCGGATGGCCGGGACCGGTGGGAGCCCATGTGGGCGTGGAGCTGGCCTTCGGGCGCTGAAGAGCAGTCGATAAATCCCTCGCGGGAGCAGAGCGCGATCAGGAAGTGGAGGGGAGGGCGGAGGAAATCGCCCATCCCGAGGCGCGGAGTTGGAGGGGGGGGTTGTACAGGTGGGAAGCAGGCGAGAGCGGGATTCAACCACACAGCCCGGGGGCTCATCGCCTGGTTGGAGCCTGAGAGGCCCGGTCACACCACACGCGGCAGGGGGCTGGCCGTCAGAAGCCAGCAGGCAAGGCGGTGACCTGGTCCACCGGCACCGGACTGATGCCGCCACCGAGAGAGGCCGCGTTGCCTGGAGCCAGCTCGAGGAGGTGAGCCGGCTCGGCAAGCGCGCTCTGGCGCGCCAGCAGCGCATCCACCAGAGGCTGGCCGTGTGCGGCCAGGTTGTGCGCCAGGGCCACCAGCAAGGCGACACACTTCACCTTGTCCAGCCCCCGCACCGTCACCTGCGTCAGGCCATAGCGCCCCTTCACCTGCGCGTTGACGTTCTCCACCAGGCCGGCGCGGGCCTTGTACTGCTCCTTGGCCTCGTCGGTGCGCATGCGCTCACGCCACGCCTCTACCTCGGGGGAATGGTCCCCCTGCTGCCCGGCCTGGGCCATGCGCTCGGGCACCGAAATGAGCGCTTCAACCCCCTTGGCCGCGCACTGCTTCACGTCTGCGCACGTGGCATGGCCGCCATCGGCCAGCACGCGCTCGGGCACCTGGCCCGTGCGTTGCTCAATCTGCTCCACCATGGGGCTCACGCTGCCCATGTCGCTGCCCTGGTTGGTGACTTCCACTCCCACAATCGTTCGCGGCCCTCCCAGCGCCTCCCCAGCCACCGCGAATTGCAGGTTGTAGGCGGGTCGGAAACCCCCATCGGCCATCTTCATCACCCGTGCATCCGCATCCGTGGAGGAGGCGCGCACCTTCTCCTTGTCCGCCCCCTTCTTCCTGGCCTGCTGTTGCTTTATCGCCTCCAGCGCCGCGTCCACCCGCGCCTGGTAGTCACGCGCCTTGGCCTCTCGTGTCGCCTGCTGCCCACGCGTCAGCTCCGGGTCGTCCTTCTGCGCCAGCACCGCTTGCAAGTGCAGCTCGGCCTGCTCCTGGCACTCCCGCAGCGACTGCTCCCGCCGGAACGAAGGCGCCGAGGCACTGGCCCTCACCCGCGTGCCGTCCTGCGCCACCTGCTCCAAACTCACCAGCCCCTGCTGCAACAGCACCGAGAGCACGTCGGTAAACACCTGCTGCAACACCTCCAGGTGCTCCACCCGGAACTGGCTCAGCTTGTCGTGGCTCACCTTCACTCCACCGGCCAGCCACTGGTACGCCCTGTCCTCCTCGCACCGGCGCGCCAGCTCCGTCGCCGTCCCCACTCCCTGCTGAATCCCGTACACCCACAGCGCCAACAGCAACCGGGGACTTGTCACCGGGCGTCCCGCATGTCCCTCCACCGCCTTGGCCCCGGCCAGAAAGCCTCTCAGGTCCAACGCCTCCACCGCCGCCGCCACTACCCGCACCGGGTGCTCCGGCTCCACCAACTGCTCCGGCATCTGCTTGAACAGCCAGCCTTGCGACCTGTCCGGCTCTTTCGTCCGGACTCTTCCCTCTGCTGCCCGCGCTTTCTTCTGGCTCACTCCCCCTGCCTACTTCACATGGTACCTCTTGCACCCGAACCCCAGGGGTGGGGCTTTGCCTTCCCCACCCACCTTTGGATCACCCAGCTTTCACTTCCTGGGATTTATCGAGCGCTCTTGAGCCCGACGCGGAAAAAACACGGGCGAACGACCAGGCGGAATTCCCCGCTCCGTATTCCTGGCAGTCATCGAGCCAAGGAAAGCAGGAGTCCTGATGCGCGCGGTGCCCGAGCCCCCGGGCGAGCGCTGCCCCAAGGGGGGTACCTGTCCCGGGCGGGGCTGGATGATGGCAACGACGTGCTCGAGACCTCGGAGGTGACGAAGGAGATGCCGTTCTGCATCTCCTCCTCGCTCCGGAGCGTGGGAGGCTCCATCCGCATCGTGAACAACGCCTACCTGGAGACCCAGAGGGACGTACGGGACAACGCGAAGCTGAGCACCTTCGAGCTCGACCGCCTGACACGGGTGGGCCAGAGCTTCACGGTGGAGAACAACCCGCTCCTGCCCACCTGTCTCGTGAATGCCAGGGCGGCGCCGTTCATCGGCACGCACGTCCAGGTGACCATCGCCGGCAACGACGATACGGCGGCCTGCGGCGGGTAGTCCGCCAGGCATCAAGCTCCGCGCGGGCCACGGCTCACGGCGTGTAGAGCTCGGTCGTGGCGGTGAGGTCCCAGTCTCCAGTTCCCCCCGTCACCAGCACCTGGCCCGAGGGCAGCACCGTGACCGACTGCCCCTTGCGAGGGGAAGACATCGAACCGGCGGAGGTCCAGGTGCCCGTGGCGGGGTCATACAGCTCCGCCGACGCGAGCGCGCAGCAGTCGCTGTAGCCCCCCGCGACCAACACCTTCCCCGAAGGCAGCACCGTGGTCGAGTGCGACAGGCGAGCGGTGTTCAGGCTCCCGGTGGCCGTCCAGGTGCCCGTGACGGGGTCGTACAACTCCGCCGTCGCGAGCGCGCCACGGCCATTGTCTCCCCCCACCACCAGCACCTTCCCCGAAGGCAACAGTGTCGCACCAGGCGCGTACCGCGGCTCGAGCAGGTCACCCGTCACCGACCACGTGCCCGTGGAGGCGTCGTACAGCTCCGCCGAGCGCAAGGGGCTGTGCCTGGTGGCGACTCCTCCCGCCACCAGCACCTTTCCCGAGGGCAGTGCCACCGCCCCGAAGAAGAGTCGGGCCTCGCGCATGCTGCCCGTGGGTGCCCAGGTGTCCGTGAAGGGCTGATAGCGCTCAGCCGTGGCGAGCGAGAAATACTCGCTCTCGCCGTTCGCCTCTTTCCTACCGTCGCCGCCCATCACCAGCACTTCCCCCGAAGGCAGCGGCACCGCCGCATGATGGGCGCGAGCGTAGGCCATGCTCGCACCCGGAGACCAGGTTCACTCCTCGCCGCTGGCCCACGCCATGCTGGCGCACCACAGGGAGGAGCACACCAGCAGGAAGCCCCAAGACCTTCTCGGATTCCAATCCATCGTTCGTCCCTCCTCGAAATCACCCACGAATCCGCCCGATGCGGTGCGGACTCCGGGTTGAATGGGAGGGACGCGATGTTTTTTTGAACCGATTTTCCTCCTCACCTGACCATGCAGGCGGAGCCGTTCAGGGTGAACAGCTCCGGGTTGGGATTCGGCCCCGTCGCGGGAGCTCCGACGAAGCCGAAGGAAACCTCTCCGCCAGGCGGGATGAGGGCATTCCATGGCAGGTTGCTCGCGCTGACCGTGGCGCCGGACTGACTGGCGTTCACGCTCCACGCACGGGTGACGGTCTGTCCGCCCAGGAATGACCAACGCAGGGTCCAGCCGTCGATGGCACTGGCGCCAGTGTTGCGGAGGGTGACCTGGACGTTGAAGCCATCACGCCAATCGTCCTGCTTGACGTAACCGACCTGACACGAGGAGGCGGGAGCGGCCGCCCCGTCACCCTGACCGGCGAGGAACGCGGCGATCCAGGCCAGGGGGGCGTTCCAATTGATGGTCAACTCGTTCGTGGCATAGGACTCGATGTCGTCGATGTAGCAGAACTGGGCCACACAACCCGTCAGCTTCTGCTGGGCGATCGGATCCTGGATGTACGAGTTCGGACCGCCCGACAGGGAGCCCCGAGGCGGGTGGGGCAGCGCCGGGTTGAGCTGGTGCGCATACCACCGGCTGTGCTGGTTCTGGGAGCTCACCTCCCCGTAACCGGTGACATAGGAGATGTTCAGGGCGTTGCGGCCCAGGATGTAGTCCATGCCCTGCGCCACGCCGTCGGCGAAGCGCTTCTCGCCGGAGATGTCGTGCGCGGTCGCCATGACGATCATGTTGTTGAGGACCTGGCTGGTGGAGCCCCACGCATACATGTTGTCGGCGGGCGCGTAGGGCAGCCCATACGGATGAGCATCGAGCGTGTTCAGGTACTTCGTTGCGCCCTCCACGACGGACAGCCGCACCGCGGCGCGGTCCGGCAGGTTGCTCGGCACCATCGCCAGGTCCATGCGGGCCAGCGCGGCGACATCCCGCCAGGTGATGCCCTGCTCGGTCCAGATGTCAGCGGTATGCAGCGGCGAGCCCAGCACGAAGTCACGGAACGGTGCCT
Organism: Archangium violaceum; assembly: GCF_016859125.1. Lineage (NCBI taxonomy): Bacteria > Pseudomonadati > Myxococcota > Myxococcia > Myxococcales > Archangiaceae > Archangium > Archangium violaceum. The sequence continues at coordinate 1,108,868 of NZ_CP069338.1, forward strand.
CCCCGGTGGTCAGGAAGAGCTCCGCGGCGGCCCAGTAGAACTCGTCCCTGACATCGGAGTCCTCGTACGCGCCGCCACCGACACCGTCGGACGGGCTGGCGTAGATCGCCGGGTGGGCGAGCGCCGCGGCCCACGCCGCCCGCGCCGCCGTCAGACACCTCTGCGCGAAGGCCGGGTCGTACGGAGCGAACAGGCGCGCCGCCTGCGCGGCGGTCGCGGCGAGGTTGAGCGTCGCCGCCGTCGACGGCGGGTGCAGCTCGCGCCTCTTGGGATCCAGGTGGGGCAGGAGCGGCAGGCCGGTCCATGAGTCGTCGTGCACCTTGTGGTGGACCATGCCGGCCAGCGGCTTGCCAGCGGGCACCTGCATGCGGAGCAGGAACTCCATCTCCCAGCGCGCCTCATCGAGGATGTCTGGCACGCCGTTTCCACTTTCCGGGATGGCGAGCTGCCCGTCCGTGAACGGCCGCGAGGCCCGGGCGTATCGGGTCCGCTCGAAGGCATTCATGAGCTGGAAGACGGAGATTCCGCCGTTGACCACGTACTTCCCATGGTCGCCCGCGTCGTACCAGCCACTGGACACATCCAGCGTGTAATCACAGACGCCCGGCTGACACGGCACGGCCGTGTCCCCCATGTTCGGCGCGACCCCGACGTGACCGGCGGGACGGGCGTACCCCGGCCTCAGGCTCTCGAGGATTTCAATGCCGCTGCGCTGCGGATAGTAGAACTTCAATGCGTCGTCGCGCAGCGAACCGTAGAGATTGTCACCGAGGTCGAACGGACGGCTGGTCTCACCGTCGGCGACCAGGGTGTAGCCGGTCCCGGCCACGACGTACCCGCTGAAGTCGATGGAGTGGACGTTCTGGCCGGAGCTGACGTCCACGCCACGAGGCGTGCTCAGACCGCTCGCCACCACCGTGCCGGAGCCGTTGACGAGCTGCCACGGCAGCGCGGTCGTGGCCTCGGTGACGACCGTCGCGTTCTTCGGACCGTGGGTGAGATAGCCCACCTGGTTGACCCGTACCCGGGGACCGGTGTCCGGCTCGTAGACATCAGGCGGGGCGCCCCCCTGCAGGGACACGTTGTCGACACAGAAGCGCCACGGCGTGGCACTGCCGCCCATCTGGAAGACAACCTGCGCGTTGGGCAGGCTCACCGGCGAGGTGAAGGTATAGGTGTACGTATTGGCCTCCGCGGTCAGCTGCGGATAGGCGGCCAGGTACTGCGTCCACGGGTCGACGGGGAGTTGGATCAGCGCCCTGCCAGGGAAGTCGGACGTCGCGGTCGCCACGAAGCTGTACCGGTACGTCTCGCCCGCGACGAGCGAAACGTTGTCCTGGCCGATGATCACGTCCCAGGGGTTCAGGGTTCCCCCCGGGATGTCGGCGCAGAGCTCGCCGCCGCTCGAATCGAGAGTGATGTTGCTGGTGCCCCACCAGGGAGCATGGCCGGAGTCGAAGGTTCCGTTGACGATCTGCTCGGGCGGCTGGGCCTGGGCTGGGGTCGAAACCCACGTCAGCGAGGCGGCGGCGAGCGCCAGCATGACGACCGGCACGCCGAAGAGAGAGACGCGAATGGGAGGCTTCATCTCGAGGGCTCCTTCAGGCAGTACATCGAAATTGAATTTTTTTACCGACTTCACGGATTTACTCGATTCTCGCGGCTTGACCTCTCATATGTCAATACACGCATGACCCTCAATGGAGAGCGACACATCTGCTATAGCGAATCGCACAGTTCCCGCGGCGCCTGGCTCTTGAGGCATGTCGGGATCAAAAGATCGTTTGACCTGAATTCATTCTTAATCAATCATGGCGACCAGCGCCTCGCCCGAGAGTCCGAGCCAGCGGTGGCGCGTTCAAGGCATTGTGACAACGGAAGAACATGTCACCGCCATGAAACAGCACTTTGCTCGATCGTAATCCAAGGGAGAAAACCATGCTGGCGAAGAATGGAAAGACATGGCTGTCTCTATCCCTGGCACTGGGAGCCGCTTCGGTTGCACATGGCCATGGACTGATCCAGGACCCACCGTCGCGCAACTGGTTCTGTGGAGCGCACACCAAGCCGGATGAGGTGGGCAGGCCCGGTGAATACGCGGAGTGCGCCGACGCCTTCCGCGATGACTTCTCCGGCGGCTATCAGTTCATGAGCGTGCTCACCCACACCCAGGGACGGGCCGTGGTCAGCCCCCTGCCGTCGAACGTCTGCGGCTTCGGCAGCGAGACCTGGCGCGGCGGCGCCACCCCCTGGGACAAGTCCATCAACTGGCCGACGAGCACCATCAGCGCCGGTCCCCAGACCATTACCTGGAACATCTCCTGGGGGCCGCACTACGACGATACCGAGGAATTCCGCTACTGGATCACCAAGCCCGGCTTCGTCTATCAGGTCGGCAAGCCCCTGACCTGGGACGACTTCGAGGAAGAAGCGTTCTGCGTCCTCAAGTACGATGACCGCAACCCCAACGGCAATCCAGCGGTCACTCCGGACAAGGCCAACGCGCTCTTCCACACCACGTGCAACATCCCGCAGCGGCAGGGGCGCCACGTCATTTATGCCGAGTGGGGACGCAACTACTTCACGTACGAGCGCTTCCACGGCTGCATCGACGTGGTGTTCTGACAACACGGTAGGAAGCCCGACCGCTCACGGGGCGGTCGGGCCTGTCCTCAGCTCAACGCCTTCTCCGACGTGACGATGCCGTCCGCGTCCGCGTAGAGGTAATGACCGGGCCGGAAGGTGACCCCCGCGAAGCGCACCTCCACCTCGCGCTGGCCCTCATTGCGCTTGCCGCTCTTGAGCGGATGCGTGCCCAGGGCCTTGATCCCGATGGCGGTGCGGCCCACCTCCTCGGCGTCGCGGATGCAGCCATTCACCACCACGCCCGCCCAGCCATTCTTCTGCGCGAGCGCCGCCAGTTGGTCACCCACCAGCGCGCAGCGGCGGCTGCCTCCGCCGTCCACCACCAGCACCCGGCCCTGTCCGGGCTCCTCCAGCGCCTTGCGCACGAGGGAGTTGTCCTCGGGCGCACGCACCGTGCTGATGGGGCCGGAGAAGGAGCGGCGGCCGCCGTAGTCGAGGAAAAGGTCCATGGACTCGCTCCTGTTCGACGTGAACGTACCAGACGCAAGCGAGCCCCCCACCCGGGGAACTACATGAGGCCGGCGGTGATGCCACCATCCGACACATACACGCCGCCGGTGCTGTAGCTGCTGTCGTCGCTGGCGAGGAAGAGATACATCCGGGCGATCTCCTCGTTGGTCCCGTAGCGCTTCATGGGGACGCGCGCCGAGATGGTGTTCTTCATCTGCTCCTCGGCGCCGGGGGAGAGGCGCCGGTGGGTGGACGCCATCATGTCGTTGTCGATGACGCCCGGGCTCACCGCGTTCACCCGGATGTGGAACGGGGCGCCGTCATGCGCCAGCGCGCGCGCCATCCCCACCACCGCGTGCTTGCTGGTGGTGTACGCGGAGTGCGTTGGAAATCCGGCGATCCCCACGATGGACGAGGTGAGGATGATGCTCCCGCCCCCGCGCTTCTGGAGCTCCGGGAAGGCGTATTTGACGGACAGCCACGTGCCGCGCACGTTGGTGGCGATCACCTGGTCGAAGTCCTCCACGGTGTGCTCGAGGATGTGCTTGTAGGGCCCCTCGGTGCCCGCGTTACTCACCAGCACGTCGATGCCACCGTAGCGATCCACCGCATGCCGCACATAGCGCTGGGTGTCCTCCACCTTCGACACGTCCGCCACCGTGTAGCTGATGTTCTCGTGGTTGATGTCCTGCATCGTCTTGCGCAGCTTCTCCTCGCTGCGGCCCACGATGAGCACCCGGGCACCCTCCTCCACGAACAGCTTCGCCGTCGCGGCCCCGATACCGCCGCCCCCGCCGGTGATGATGGCGACCTTCTTGTCCAGCTTCTTCATGATGGCCCTTCCCTTTGTGTACGACCCGGGACCCCCCCGGTGAGAATGATTGTCGGGAAGAAAACTGTTTCCAGGCAAGCCCCGAGGGCGCGAGCGGCGAGGGAAACGGAGTCGAGCATGTCGAGTCTCTCGAACGTTTCGAACCATTTCATGCCAGTTCCACCGCAAAGACAGTCGCTGTACATCTTCCTCATCGACTTCGGACCCCAGGAGCAATCCCATGCTGAATGCCACCGGTGGACACGGCGACGCCCACGGCCCTTGCCACTTCATCCACGTCAAACCCGACAACGTCACGGACCTTTCGCACGGCTTTCTCACCCGTGAGCTCGCCCCCGGCGTCTTCGAGAAGAAGCGCGACGGGCGCCGCCTGAGCCCCACTCGCGTCTTCAGCGAGAAGCTGACGCTGCGCAAGGGCTCGCGGACCCTCCTGCTCGAGCGCGACGAGTTCCATTCATCCGAGGGCGACCTGATCATCTACCTGCCCGAGGAGAAGGTGATGATGGCGGTCGACCTGCTCGCGCCGGATTGGGTACCGCTGCTGGACTTCGACATCACGGGAAACATGTTCGCCTACCTCGGCGCCTTCGACCGGCTGCTCGCCTATGACTTCGAGACCTTCATCTCGGGACACACGGCCGACATCGCGCGCCGCGAGGATGTCGAGCGCACCAAGGCCTACGCGTTCGATGTCTATGAAACCGTCAAGCGCATCCATGGTGAGCTCAACGTCGCCGAGCTGCTGGAGCGCGACCGGGACAACGAGCAGGCGGGCATCAAGCTGCTGATCGATGAGGTCACGGCCAGGGCAACCGAAGAGGTGAAGAGCCGCTGGCTGAACGGCCCGATGCGGGGCGTCGACCTGTGGACCGAGAGCCACTGCCGCGCCATGTTGCTCTACGTGCGGTGGAGTGATTGAGCCGGCTCGAACCGACTGGAGCCTCCCGGGCCGGGAACAGCAGCTCCGATAAAGGTTGTATGGCCTTGGCGGACTCTTCGCCCTCGTGGGACTGCTGCTGCCCTACGTGACGTTCGTCCACTCCTGGTGGGCGAGGACGAGATGGAGCCGCTGCTGGCCCTGCCGCGCAAGCGCGTGCCGGCCGCTCGCGGCACTCCTTGAGGGAGCCCGCTTCGCTCCCCCGGGCTCAGCCTCGCGAGCGGCGCAGGACGGGCCACACCAGCGCCACCAGTGCCGCCGCGCAGACCAGGGACAGCACCCACGACGCGATCTGGAAGAACCGGGCCGAGCCCTGGGCCGAGGCCACCAGTTCCTCCCGGGTGCCGCCGAAGACGCGCGTGGCGTTCACTTCCGGCGTCTCCCCGCCGCTCGCCAGCGTCCCCAGGACCACGACGTCCTGGCCGGCCTCGAAACCGGTGTACCACTGCGAACCCGTGGCGGGCCTCGAGGGATCCCACGAGCCCTCGCTCTTCTCGTCCTTCCAGGAGGTGGGGCCCCGCTCGTCCAACTCCCCGGGCTCCTTCGTGGCCGCTCCGATGGCGTAGTCCTCGTTGCGGATGCGGACCCGGCCGCCCGAGGGCGTCTCCACCAGCAGGGCGGGCGTGACGCGCTCCTTCACCCTCCACCGTGTCCGTGCCGTGCTCCCGGAGGTGTCCCGGTACGGCTCATGATGGAGGTACGCGACGTAGCGGCGGAACAGCACGGGGTTGTCGCTGGCCAGCCTTCCCGTCACCAACACGGCCTCCCCAGGACGCAGCCCACCCAGGGTGGCGGCCGTTTTCACGGGGAGTGATTCCGCCTGTCGGGCCTCCTCTCTGGCGAGGTGCGCGGCATACCCCATCCCGGCGGCGAGCGCGCCCGACACCAGGACCGCGAACCCCAGCGCCAGCCACAAACCCCTGGAACGACTTCGGTTTGGAGTCATCGCGGGGACGATGCCATGATCTTCGCGGAAATCGGCTGGAATCACGCAACTCGCGCCGCGTCCCCCCGATAATGGGACCGTCGAAGTCATTCGAGCCCGTCCGTGGCTCCGTTGGAGAACACCCCATGCCGCCCATCCGCCGCTCTGATTCGAACCTCTACAGCAAGGCTCGTAGCTCCAGTGTCGAGGTCACCAAGCAGCGCGCGACGAAGGGCAATGGCTCCTCCAAGAGCGCGGTGAAGGAGAACCGCGTCACCACCACGACCACCCGCTCCAACGAGACGACGTCCACCTCGACGAAGTCCAAGACGTACGACAACAAGCGGACCGGGACGCGGGACCAGTACGAGTACAAGGGCCGGGACACCAAGGCGGTCGAGCAGAAGAATGTCTCGCCAGAGGCCAAGGCCACCCTCTTCACCACGAAGCAGCCGGGTGCGAAGCCGCTCGTCGAGGCGAAGGGCGCCCCGCTGGCCGAGGGGAAGACGACCCTCCCGGGTGGCGTCGACCTCAAGGGCTCCGTGGAGGGCCCGAGCTTCAAGCTGGACGGCGAGGCGAACGCGGAGGCCAAGGGGCTCAGCGGCGTCGACCTGAACGTGAAGCTGGAGGTGGAGGCCAACCTCCTCAAGGCGGAGGGGTCCGCCGAGAAGGAGTTCAAGTTCAAGGTCAACGGCGAGGACATCTCCGTCAAGGTGAAGCTGGGCGCCGAGGGGAAGGTGGGCATCGACGGCTCCATCAACCTCAAGGTGCACATGGGCAAGGACGGCGTGTCCATCTCCGCCGGGGCCGAGGGCTTCGCGGGCGCCAAGGGCAGCCTCTCCGGGGAGATCTCCGCCACCGTCAACGGGCATGAAGTGGCCAAGGGCAAGCTGGGCGTCACGGCGGCGGCGGGCGCCATGGCGGGCGCGGAGTTCGAGGCAGGCTTCACCCACTTCAAGGCCAAGGCCTATGCGGCCGTGGGCGTGGGCGTGGGCTTCGACATCTCCGGCGAGGTGAACGCGGGCAACCTGGCCAAGGAAGTCCCCGGTCTGCTCACCACCTGGGACGACTGAGCTTCCGTTTCAGCTCAGCCATCCCCACCAGAGCGCGCCCAGGGCCGAGGTACCGCACAGCGCGACCACGGCCCAGCGCATCAGCCGTACGTCCACGGGGACCTCGGACAGGTAATGCGCCAGGGGAGCGGCGTAGAGCCACTCGGCCCTGGCCCGAGGCTTCCTGCCCGGCTCCTCGAGTGACACCAGGGCGCAGGCGAGGTCTCCCTCGCGCAAGGCCCTCGAGTCCTTCGCTTCCCCGCCGGGCGCCTCCGCCTGTCTCGGGAAACGGAGCGTGTAGTCCCCGTTGACGAGCAGCACGCGTCCCTCCTCCGTCTCCAGCCCGATGGGCGGAGTGGAGGGGTGCTCCCGCCAGGCCTCGAGCGTGCGCGCCCCCCGCCGTCGTGTCCTCTTCCGCGAGGTGAGCGTTGGCAACCCGGCCCCCGGTGAGGCGGGCACCACCCGCCCTTCCACCACGGCGCGCTCGCCGGGCCGCAAGCGGCTCAGTTCGGCCGCGGTGCACCGGGGGAGCCCACGAAGCCGCCTCCCGGGAGTGGGGCCGGACAGCCGGAGGAAACGCCAGGCCTGGAGCCCGAGCAGACCGGGAACGAGCACGAAGGCCGCCCCGAGGAGATGCCGCCACATGTCCCCAGTATGGTGCCAATCCCCTGCTGTGTGAGTCCCCGAGTGGCTACAATGTCCGGTGTCATGAACCCATCCGAGCATGCACAGCCAGGTCTGCGCCTCCTGGCACAACGCGAGTACGCAGCCGCGGTTTCCTCCTTCGAGACCATCCTCCGCTCGCATCCCCAGGACGTGGACAGCTGGTTCGGCCTGGCTCGGGCCCAGCTCGCCCTGAGTCAACCCGAAGCGGCCAGGAGCTCGCTGTCCCGCACGGTGGCGCTCGCCCCCGGGCACTCGGCCGCGCGGGCCCTGATCGCGTCCCTGGAGGATGATGGGGACAGTCCCGAGGTGCTGAAGCGCCTGGCCGGTCTGGCCCAGGCCCCTGGCGCCGGGTTCGTGGAGCACTACGCCCATGCACAGGCCCTGCTGCGCCGGGGCATGGATGACGAGGCCTCCAAGGCCCTGCGCGCGGCATTGACGCTCCAGCCCGAGAGCCCCCAGGCGCTGGTGGACCTGGGACAGATCGCCCTCCGGCAGGGCCGGGCGGACAAGGCCCGGGATGCGTTTCGCGTGGCCAGTGGGCTCGCGCCCGGAGAGTGGATGCCCCGGCTGCTCCACGCCCGCGCGCTCATGGCCCTGCGCCACTTCGCCCAGGCGATGACCGTGCTCGACGAGGCGGTGGCCGCCCATCCGCGCGAGGTGCCCCTGCAGCAGGCTCGCTTCGAGTGCGCCCTCATACAGGGCGAGCCCCAGAAGGCCCTCGAGGCGGCGCAGGCGCTCGAGACGCTCAAACCGGGGGATGCCAATCCCCTCTACCAGCGTGGACTGGCCCTGCTCACCCTGGGGAAGCTGCCCGAGGCGGCGCAGGCCCTCCAGGAGGCCATCCGGCTCGCGCCCGAGGCGATCGATCCCAAGCACGCGCTCGCGCAGGTGCGCACGGCGCAGGGTCAGCAGGGGGAGGCGCTCTCGCTGCTGGAGGAGCTCCAGCACGCCGCGCCGCGGGCCCTGGAGCCCGTGCTCGACCTGTCCCGTCTGTATCTGGCGGAGGACCGGACCGCCGAGGCGGAGCGGGTGCTTCGCGCGCTGTTGGCGGACCATCCGGAGGAGCCCCGGGTGAACCTCAACCTGGCGCTGGCGCTCTTCAAACAGGACCGCAAACAGGAGGCCCTGCCGTTCATCGAGCGCGTCAAGGCCAGCCGCGACGCGAGTCTGGTGGAGCAGGCCCGGAAGCTGGAGGCGCAGATCCACGGGGCGCCCCTGCGTCCGCCCATCATCCGGGGCTGAACCCCTCACCCCCTGGTAGAAGCCCGTCCGTCAGAGCCTCAGCGGGAGGGCGCCGGGACACGGAGGGAGCGTGGACGCCCGTAGGTGAGCTGGCGCCACGCCCACTCCACCGGCCCCTGCGAGTGGCGGCGAAGCCATAGGACGCTCAGCCCCCATTGCACGGCGAGGATCGCGGGTGTGAGCAGAAGCATCCACACCGCGCCCACCCGGCCCATGAGGTTCAATCCGTAGCCGTAGAAGCTCAGGAGTCCCAGCACCGACTGGCAGAGGTAGTTCGTCAGGGCCATGCGGCCGAGAGGGACGAAGGGCGAGAGGAGACGCCGGCCCCAGGCCGTGCCCCACAGCAGGGTCAGGCCCGAGGCATAGGCCATCGCGAGCGGGGCCACGCCCACCGCGTACGCCAGTGTCTGCACGAGCCCCAGGGGCGTGAGCGAGAAGGACTTCCCGGTCTCCATCTGGATCCACGCGGATACGGAGTTCCCCAGGAGACCCAGCACCAGGCCTCCAGCAAGAACCCGGGCGAGGAGCCGGCGGTGGACGAGCGGATCCGGCAACAGCCGCCGGCCCACCCAGACGCCGAGCACGAACATCGCGAGGACCTTCTCCGGCCGTCCCGTCTGCAGGTACCGCCCCGGGCGCTGGACGGCGTTGGCGAGGTTGCCCAGGAAGACCTGCCAGGGCTGCTCGGAGGACCGCAGCGAGAAGAGCGTGGCCTCCGGACCTCCCGCGGCATCCTGAATGGCGCGAGAGAGCGCATCGAACGGGGGTGTCGGATCGAGCGCCCCACCCGTCCCCATCATGGCGAGTTGGAAGAGGAAGGGCATCACGAGAAGCGCCAGCGCCCACGCCAGCAACGCGCGATCCGCCGCTCCGCGGAACAGGAGGAGGACGAATCCCATCAGCGCGTAGAGGGTGAGGATGTCGCCGTGCCACATCACGAGGATGTGGAAGAGACCGATGCAGAGCAGCGCGGCCATCCGCCGGAGGAACAACCGCCGGAAATCGCCGCCACGGCGCTCCGTCCGCTCCTGGAGCAGGAAGAACCCCACCCCGAACAGGAACGAGAAGAGGGAGTAGAACTTCCCCTCCACGAGCAGGTCCATCCAGAACACCACGAGCCGGTCGAGCTCCGCCGTGGGGAGCGCCGCCAGTTGCGCGGGGCTCATCACGTAGAAGCCGGAGAAGCTGAGCAGGTTCGCGAAGAGGATGCCGAGCAGCGCGAAACCACGGATCGCATCGAGCACCGAGATGCGCTCTTCGGGGTCGACCGGACGGAGCGAATCGTCGGCGGGCGCCAGGGAGGGACGGAGCATGCCCCCCATTTCGTCCGGAAGCCTCGACAAATGCAACTGAATTGCATCAGCATCACGACGCACGGGCCTATGCGCGGCAAGCTCATCCAGGATGATTGGGTCAGGCTCTGGCCGAAGCCTTGAGGAGGAATAGAGAGGCGAATTCCCTGTATTGTGGGCGGGAAACACCACGCTGGGCGGGGAGGACATGATGACCCTGATCAAGGTGAGCGCATTTCGATGGGTACCCCCTCTGGCGCAGGGGTTGGTGCGGGAGTTGCGCGTACGCTGGGCGCTCGAGGAAGCCGGCCTCGCCTATGAGGAGCGGCTGATCGGACCGGAGGATCAAACCTCCGAGCACTATCGTCGCATCCAGCCATTCGGACAGGTGCCCGCCTACGAGGAGGACGGGTTGGTGTTGTTCGAGTCCGGTGCCATCGTGCTGCATATCGCCGAGCGCTCCGAGGCGCTGATGCCTTCCGAGCCACACGCCCGGGCACGCACGAAGACGTGGATGTTCGCGGCGCTGAACACGGTGGAGCCGGCGATCCAGAAACTCGCGGAGATCGACCTGTTCCACTCCGGGGAAGAGTGGGCGAAGCAGCGCCGGCCGGCGGCGGTCGAGGCGGTGAAGAAGCGGCTGGCGAGTTTGTCTGACTGGATGGGGGGGAGGGATTATCTGGAGGAGCAGCGCTTCACCGCGGCGGACCTGCTCATGACGACGGTGCTGCGCATCCTGCGTCACACGGAGCTGGTCGCGGAGATGCCGGTGCTCGAGGCCTACCGCTTGCGGTGTGAGGCACGGCCGGCGTTCCAGAAGGCCCTGGCCGACCACATGGCCCCCTTCGCGAAGTACGCCCCTCCCGGAAAATAGGAGCATCAAAGTAGCCGCCCGAATCCTTCAGCCGCCCACGCTCCGGCCGAGCGTGGCGAGCACTTCGCGAGCTTCCGCCGCCATCGACGAGACGAGGGTGGCGGCCGGAAGTAGCTCACGCACGTTGCCGCACGCCTCGCCCACCGTCAGGGCCATCTCCTCGAAATCTCCCTGGGTCTGGACGGTGGGCAGCAGCGCCGAGAACCTGGGCATGGGCACGCGCTGTCCTCCCATCTCCGTATGGCCAATGGGCTCGGACGCCGGCAGCGCCTGGGCCTCGGCCTCCCGCCCGAGCCACTCGCGCACCGCGCGGTTGCGCAGCACACGCATCATCTGGCCGGGCCACTCAGGGCCGAACAGCGTCGTGCGCACCGTGTCTCCCACTCCCGCGGCCAGCACCCGGCGCTTGTAATCGTCATGGGCCTGAGCCTCCTCGCTGGCCAGGAAGCGGGTGCCACACCACACCGCTTCCGCTCCGAGCGCCAGCGCCGCCACCAGACTCCGGCCATCCACGATTCCTCCGGCGGCGATCACCGGCAGAGGAGCCACCGCCGCCCGCACCGCCGGCAGCAGCGCGAAGGTACTCGCCTCCGCGCGGTTGTGGCCGCCGGCCTCCGCTCCCTGCGCGATGATCGCGTCGACGCCCAGTGCCGCCGCCTCGCGCGCCTCCGCCACCGAGCCCACCTGGCTCCACACCCGCGTGCCCGCGCTCCGCAGCCTCTCCACATGCGCGCGCCGGGGCAGGGCCCAGAAGAACACCACCACCGCCACCCGCTCCTCGGCCAGCACCTCGATGTGGGCGTCCTCCACGAAGTCGCCGATGAGGTCCACTCCAAAGGAGCGCGAGGTCAGCGCCCGCGTCGCCCGGACCATGGCTCCCAGGGCCGGGGGCGGCAACATCGCCCCACCCAACGTGCCCATTCCTCCGGCGTTGCTCACCGCGGCCGCGAGCGGAGGCCCCGCCACGAAGGCCATACCGGCGCTGATGATGGGAACGTCCAGTCCGTACTGCTGGGTCATCCGGGTCTTCATCACGGGGTCCTCCTCCACTCCTCGCCCAGGAAGGCGAAACATTCCCGATCCGTGCTCAGGGCACGCGCCAGGTTGTCGAACTGCTGGCGACCATACGTGGCGAACGCATCCATCATCCGCAGCACCGCGCGCCGTTGCGCGTCGGTCGCGGGCAGGTGCGCCAGCGAGGTGGGGCAGGTGGGCTTCCGCCAGTCCCGCGCCATCTGGCCGTAGAGCAGGTGGTGCGTGCCCTCGAGATAGACGAGAGGCGAGCGCTCCGGGTGGTCCACCGCGAAGCGCTCCGTGAGCACACGCAGGTTGCCGAAGAAGGCACGCGACATGAAGTGCACGGACATGAGGGCCCAGTACTTGAGCAGGGGATCGTTCGGATGGCGCAGCGTCTCGCGCCGGAACTCGTGCAGGGCCTCCAGCTCCGGCCGACCGTATACCTTGTCGAAGAACCACCACTCGAGCAACTCCGCGGGCGCCCAGGGGATGTGGTCATCCATCTCCAGCACCTCCCAGTCATGGAAGAACAGCTCCGCCTCGGTGGAGAACGTGCGGCGCAGGAAGTCCACGGTGGGCCTACCGGGTCCCGCGGCGGGCTCCGCCACCCGGCAGTCCTGGAGGTAGAAGCCATGCAGCGCGCTGATGCGGGGGGCGAACAGCAGCGCCGCACAGCGCAGCGCGAAAACCACCTCCGGGCCCCGGGCCTCGCGCATCAGCCGGGAGATGGGGTGGCCCACGAAGTCGGCGTGATGGCGGTGCCAGGCGGCGATGAGCTCACCCTGCTCCGTGAAGCTCTCGGGCCGGAGGCTCCACGTCGGAGCCGGAAGCCGGCCGGCCTGGTACTCGGCCAGTTGCTCACGTACGACGCTCATGCGCTCGCGCCGTTCGCACGACAGCAGCGGTTCCGGCCCACCGGCATCCTCCGCCATCTGGACGAAGCGGTGCATGAAGTCGTTCATCTCCACCGAGAGCGCGTGCTTGCGCTCCACCAGCCGGAAGGCCCGCTCGGTCTGCTCGGCGGAGAACGCCACCTGCCCGAGCTCCGAGCCGCCCACGTGTCCCGACTCCCGCTCCAGGTGGTGCATGCCGAAGTAGACCGGGGTGATGCCCGTCTGCTGCTTCACCTGCACCGCCTGGCGCGTCGTGGAGGAGAAGAGCAGGTTGCCATCCTTCTCGAGCTGCTCCACATGCAGGTAGCGGTAGGCGGGCGCCGCCGCCTCGTCTCCGACGACCTCCTGGATGCGCTGGCTCTCCACGGCGCGTCCCGGGTCGAGCAGGGGAGACACCCAGAGCGCCCACATCAGTGAGCTGGCGCGCCGGGTGCCCCACAGCTCGTCGAGCTCCAGCTTGCGGAAGTCCGCCAGGAAGAGCCGCGCGTGCGTCCGGTCCTCCTGGACATGGTGGTTGATGGTGTCCTGGAGCTTCGCGTCCTGCTCCGGCGCCGTCTCATCCTCGCGGAACGCGAGATAGCGTTCATTGTAGAAGGGGAAGGACATCACGAAGCCGAGCAGGGGAATGAAGCAGTCGTAGTGGCGCCGCGAGTCCTTCAAATGAGAGGCGTCAATCCAGCGGTAGAGAGGGTGTCCCTCCAGCTCGTGGGAGAGGGTGTCCAGGTGTTCCAATGCTTCTCGCATGCTCGGCTCCTCATGAGGGGCGCCGGGCCAGGTCAGCCGCCAGCCCCCGAGGGCGGAACCGATACATCCATGACATAGATGTGAAAAACAGGGCTTTGGTAAAATCATTCTTCCGAAAAACGGGAGAATCAGCCGATGGATGTCCTTCAGGCGATGCGGGTGTTCGCGAAGGTAGTGGAGCTGGACGGCTTCTCCCGGGCAGCGCAACGCTTGGGCATTTCCGCCACGGCGGCCTCGCGGCTGGTGGCCGATCTCGAGGCGAGGCTGGGGGTGAGGCTGCTGCACCGCACCACGCGCAGGCTGTACCTCACCGACAGCGGGCGGAGCTATTACGAGCGGTGCACGCACATCCTGAACGACCTGGACGAGGCGGAGCTGAGCATCACCTCCGCGGCGGGGCGGCCCCAGGGGCTGCTGCGGGTGTCGGCGCCCGTGTCCTTTGGCATCAAACACCTCACGCCCCTGTTCCTGGACTACATGGAGCGCTATCCGGAGGTGAAGCTGGAGCTGTCGCTCACCGACAGCCAGGTGGACCTGGTCGAGGAGGGCTATGACCTGGCCCTGCGCATCACCCATGAGTTGAAGACAATGCTGGTGGCCCGGCCGCTGGCCCCGGCGCGGTTGGTGGTCTGCGCGGCGCCCGCCTATCTCAAACGCCATGGGGCACCGCGCACGCCGGAGGAGCTCCGTCACCACGAGTGCCTGCGCTACACCTACGACGCGGTGCCCGGCATCTGGGAATTCACGGGTCCAACGGGGCGCATCCGGATCTCCGTCGCGGGCCCGCTCGCCACCAATAACGGAGACACGCTGCGCGCGGCGGCGCTGGCGGGCCGGGGCATCATCATGGAACCCACCTTCCAGGTGGGCGAAGACCTGAGACTGGGCCGCCTCGTCCGGCTGTTGCCGGAGTACCCGTTGTGCTCCCTGACCCTCTACGCTGTCTATCCGAGCCGCCGCTACCTCTCGCCCAAGGTCCGCACCCTCGTCGATTTCCTGGTCGAGCGCATCGCCGAGCCCCTTCCCTGGGACGCCTGGATGCGAAACGAAGCCAGGGGCGTGTGCCCCAATGACTGAGCCCGCGCCGACGCCCTGCGCTGGTGGCGAAGAAGCACTCCGGTCACTTGCCTGAAGCCGCTGGCAGACCACGAGGACGCGCGTGCCTCTGTGCCCCCTCCAGCGGCAGCAGGGTCTTCCAATCACAGCGTTCGAACAAGCTATTCCTCCACTCGATGACGCTCCAGTCCTGGTCCTCGTGGGCCAGGGTTCCATCGAAGTAGCGCATGTTGTTGTAGATGATGCCGAACGTCTCCGCTGGCCCTCTACGATAAACACCAACGAGCCGTGGCGGGCCGCCGCTCAGACGATCTGTCCGGCTCTGGAGTGAATCGCGAAGAGCGCTAAAGATGGCGCGGCTTGTACGCCCCACGTCGCTGTTCGCCCATCTCGAGCTCCATTCATGAACGGAGCCGACAGGGTGTTGTACGCATATTGCCGTTGGGCGTGCGCGAACCAAAGAGCGACTCCCCGGCCCTCCACCATCTATGGGGGGCGAGGTCGGAGGACCTACCCCCCGGCATCCGCAAGGGGCTGGGGGGTGGCGGGGTTCGAGCCTCCGTCTCCTGCTCTTGAAACGCTTCCGGTTCTCGCGCATCCGTCACGGGACCAACTTCTCGAGACTCGGCCGCCCAGGGCGTGCCGCGATGGAGCTCTTCATCCATGTCGAAACTCTTCGAACCCATCACCTTGCGCGGCGTGCGGGCGCGCAACCGCACCGTCGTCTCCCCCATGTGCCAGTACTCGGCGGTGGACGGGGTCGCGAACGACTACCACCTCACCCACCTGGGCCGCTTCGCGCTCGGCGGGTTCGGCATCGTGTTCGTGGAGGCCACGGGCGTCTCGCCCGAGGGGCGCATCACCCACGGGGACGTGGGCCTGTGGAACGATGAGCAGGAGGCGGCGCTCGCCCGCATCGCCACCCTCCTCAAGAAGCAGGGCGCGGTGCCGGCGATCCAGATCGCCCACGCGGGGCGCAAGGCCTCGGCGCAGCGGCCGTGGCAGGGAGATGGTCCCCTGACCCAGGCCGACGTGGCGGCGCGCGGGGAAAAAGAAGGCCCGTGGACCACGGTGGCGCCCAGTGCCCTGCCCCACGCGGAGGGGTGGCACGTGCCCGAGGCGTTGACGGAGCAGGGGCTCGAGCGTCTGCGCGGAGCCTGGCGCTCCGCCGCCCAGCGGGCCCTGCGGGCGGGCTTCGACATCATCGAATTGCACTTCGCGCATGGCTATCTGCTGAACGAGTTCCTCTCGCCCATCTCCAACCACCGCACGGACCGTTATGGCGGCAGCCTGGAGAACCGGATGCGCTTCCCGCTCGAGCTCGTGGAGCTCGTCCGCGCGGTGTGGCCCCAGGACAAGCCCGTCTTCGTCCGGGTGTCCGCGATCGACGGCGTGGAGGGTGGCTGGACCATCGACGACACGGTGGTCTTCGCCCGGGAGCTCGAGGCCCGGGGCGTCGACGTGCTCGACTGCTCGTCGGGAGGGATCGCCAACCGCTACAACGGCCCGGGGGGCCCGGGCTACCAGGTGCGCTACGCCGAGCGCGTGCGCCAGGAGACGAGGCTCGCCACCATGGCGGTGGGCGCCATCACCGACGCGGCGCAGGCGGAGGCGATCGTGGCGGAGGGCAAGGCGGACCTCGTGGCGCTGGCCCGTGAGGCGCTCGCCGAGCCCCAGTGGGCCCTGCAGGCCCGGCGCACCCTGGGGGCGGATCCGCTCGACTTCACGGACTGGCCCGTCCAGTCGGGCTTCTGGCTGGAGAACCGGGAGCGGTCGCGTCAGAAGCATCGGTAGCTCTCGTCCCGGGGGAGCTGGGGCGGATGACGCGGCGCGTCTGCCCCAGCTCGAGTTCCTTCGAGATGATGCCGGGTTCATGTTTGCATGATGGTAGGTTCATGTTCGCGCGTCCCTCGTGGCCACAATCCTGACATCGTGCGTCATGTTCCCGCGCATTCACTGACATGAATCTGGATGAACGGTCATCAGTAGCTCATGGTAGAGCCTCGCCTCCCCGTTCCAGGGAGGACACATGCTGATGAGGCGTTTCGGAGGAGTCGTCGGAGCCCTTCTCGCCGTAGCGGTCTTCGGGTGCGAGGCCCCACCGTCAGCAGAGGACGCCCCACCCTCCTTGGAGGAGCTGCGGAGCCCGCTGACGCAGGTGACGAGCTTCGGGACCAACCCCGGCAACCTGAGGATGTGGAAGTACGTCCCGGCCAACGTGCCCGCGAACGCCCCGCTGGTGGTGGCGATGCACGGGTGTACCCAGACGGCCTCCGCCTATACGAATACCGGCTGGAACGCCCTGGCGGACCAGCTCGAGTTCTACGTGCTCTACCCGGAGCAGCAGAGCGCCAACAACCAGAACGGCTGCTTCAACTGGTTCGAGCCGGGTGACATCGCACGCGGGCAGGGCGAAGCGCTCTCCATCAAGCAGATGGTCGACAAGATGAAGACCGACCACTCCATCGACGAGCGCCGCGTCTTCGTCACTGGCCTGTCCGCGGGTGGCGCGATGACGCACGTCATGGCCGCGACCTACCCGGACGTCTTCGCCGGGGCCGCCATCATGGCCGGCATCCCCTACAAGTGCGCGACCACGATGACGGCTGCCTTCAGCTGCATGAGCCCGGGCGTGGACAGGACGGCCACGCAGTGGAGGGACCTGGTCCGCGGCGCCTGGTCCGGCTACACCGGCGCCTACCCGAAGATCTCCCTCTGGCACGGCACCTCCGACTACACCGTGAAGAACACCAACCAGACGGAGGCCCTGGAGCAGTGGACGTCGGTGCATGGCATCGACATGACGGCGGACGTCAGCGACACCGTCGCCGGCTACCCCCACAAGGTCTACGAGGACGCCGCGGGCAATGCCCTGGTGGAGACGTACGCCCTCACCGGCATGGGCCATGGCACGGCCATCGACCCGGCCTACAAGTTCCCCGGCACCAGCGTGGCGTGCGGCACGGCGGGCGCCTACGTGCTCGACACGGACATCTGCTCCACCTGGTACGTGGCGAGGTTCTTCGGGCTCGACAACTCGGACACCGTCGCGCCCTCCGTCAGCATCTCCTCACCGGCGCACGGCGCCAGCCTGAGCGGGACGGTGAAGGTGACCGCCAACGCCACCGACAACGTGGGCATCGCCAAGGTCGAGTTCTCCATCGACAACACGCTCGTGGGCACCGATACGGCGGCCCCCTTCGAGTACGTCTGGAATACCGCCGCGGCCACCAACGGCACCCACACCCTGGTGGCCCGGGCCTCCGATGCCGCGGGCAACACCGCCACCTCCACCACCGTCTCCGTCACCGTGACCGGCGGCATCTCCGACACCACTCCGCCCACCGTGGCCATCACCTTCCCCACCGCCAGCGCCACCGTGGCCGGTGCCATCGACATCGCCGCCACCGCGTCGGATGACATCGGGGTGACGAAGGTGGAGTTCCTCATCGACGGAGCCGCGGTGGGTCAGGGAGTCCCCTCCCAGCAGGCAGGGCCGTATACGTACAACTGGAACACCACCGCGTATGCCACCGGGCCCCATACCCTCGTGGCCCGGGCCTCCGACGCCGCGGGCAACACCGCCCTCTCCGGCGCGGTGGTGGTGACGGTGGACCAGAACTCGGTGCGATTCACCGAGCGCTTCTCCAACGACGGCCCCGACAACGCGGGCTGGAGCCTCACCGAGTGGGCGCTCGACGCCAGCGACCAGACCGGCATGGCCGGGAGCAGGTCCATCCTCGGCTCCGCCACGCCGGCCTTCAACACCGTCACCCGCACCGCGAGCGTCGCCGTGGCGCTGACCTCCAACCCTCGGCTGACCTACTGGCGCAAGCTGGACCTCTCCGCCGCCAACACCTCGGCGTCGGTGGCCTTCAAGGTCGTCGTCAACGACGGCTCCGACCACGTGGTGGACTCGGCGTCGAAGACCGGCGTTGGCACCGTCTCCGAGTCCAGCTGGACGCAGCGCGCGGACATCGACCTGTCGGCGTACACCAACCGGAACGTCACGCTGAAGTTCATCGTCACCGGGACGGACACCGGCTCGAACGTCAGCCGCGCGAAGGCGTGGGTGGATGGCATCACCCTCGGCCCGCCGAGCGCCTCCGCCGACACCACCCCTCCCTCGGTGAACGTGAGCGCCCCGGCCAACGCCGCCACCATCAGCGGCACGGTCGACGTCACGGCGAGCGCCTCGGACGCGGGGGGCGTGACGAAGGTGGAGCTCTACATCGACGGCTCGCTGGCCGGTACCGACACCACCGCGCCGTATGTCTTCACCTGGAACACCGCGGGCGTGGCCAACGGCGTCCACTCGCTCATGGCCAAGGCCTATGACGCCGCCAACAACGTGAGCACGGACAACGACACCTCCGTGACCGTGAGCAACAGCGGCGCCGGGACGACGACCACCGTGACGTTCAGCAGCATCTCCGCGGAGGACGGGTACGTGAAGGCGAACGCCGATGGGAACGCTCCGGCCGTGGGGACCTTGAACACTCCGGCTGTCGGCAGGGGCGTGGATGCGAAGTTCAACCGGGCCCTCTTCTCCTTCGACACCTCCTCGCTCCCGGACACCGCCACCCTCGTGCGCGCCTCGCTCGAGGTGACGCGGTCCTCCTCGTCGGCCGATCCCTGGGCCGCTCCTTCCGGCAACACCCTCACCCTCGACCTGAAGAACGGAACGTTCGGTGCCGCCGCCACGGAGACCACCGACTACACCGCGGCCGCCACTGCTTCCAGCGTGGCCGAGCTCATCAAGTTCTCCACCGGCTCCCAGAGCTCCACGAACTTCAACGCCGCGGGGCTCGCGGCCATCAACAAGACCGGGAGGACGCAGGTGCGGCTCCAGTTCTCGCGGAACCAGACCAGCACCGCCTACCTCTTCCTCACCGAGGGCACCGGCGCCGTGCTGACCGTGGAGTACAAGTAGGCCACGAGCGGCACATCTCGGGCTCCAGAGTACGGGCTCGGATAACGTGTTCCCGAACCCACACAAGGAGGAGCATTGAAGGGATGCGTCCGCGTGGCGCTGGTCACGCTGCTGATGTCTCCCTGAGTACGTCCTGATGCGAGAAGGGACCCGGGACACCTCACGGGTCCCTTCCTTCTTCAGTCTCCTTCATCATCCCGCTTGCCGTCCAAGCGGGGGAGCGGCACCGTGCGCGCCCCTCGCGCCGGATGCTCCGGTGCGAACGGCAACAGGAGACGACAGGATGAAGGGTGTTGGATTGATGGCCGTGCTCGGCCTGATGCTGTGTGCCTCAACCGCGCTGGCGGCCGGCGAGGTCCAGTTGGTGCACGTCACCAGCTCGCAGTGTCCGCCCACCTCCGGCTGCTACCGCACGCCGTACCTGCGCGGCATCGTCGAGGTGCGGAACATCGCCTACGCGAAGACGGTGACCATCCGCTACACCGCGGGCAACAACGTCTGGACGGACGCCGCCGCCAACTACGTGGGCCCCTCCTCCTCCGGCAAGGAGCTGTGGTCCTTCGATATCGCCACGCCGAACGCCACGCGCTTCGCCATCTCATACACGGTGAATGGCGCCACCTACTGGGACAACAACGGCGGCCAGGACTACCGGCTGGCGGACTACCAGTTCGACGCGCTCCTCACCTACCCGGACATCAGCGGCGCCACCGGCCAGCGCGACACCACGAAGTCCGCCATCGTCGGCAACATCCTGGTGAGGAACCGCGGTACCCAGAAGACCGTCACCGTGAAGTACACGGACAACAACTGGGCCACCACGGGGACCACCACCGCCACCTACGTGGCCACCCTGCCCTCTGGCGTGGAGTACTGGGCGTATGAGGCGCCCGTGTCGGCCTCCGCGCCCTCGAGCAACATCCAGCTCTCCTTCGTGTACACCCACGCCCAGGGCACGGCGACGGACACCAACTACGGCCGTTACTACCGTGTGGTGAGCAACACCGTCACCCGCTGAGCGCCACGTGAGGGCCGGGCCCGTCCGCCGCCCGCCCGCCAGTCCTCCGGACGACGGCACGGGCCCCCTTCTCCATGCAAGGGGGGATGCGCAAGCGAGGGCGCCTGTCCATTTCAAGCACCCTACCCTCTGGCGCATGTAGCCACCTCGCCCCCCTTGGCACCGCACCCCGCGGTCCCAAGCTTGTCGATGACGCGCCGACCCCACCATGCGTAGGTGGTGCGACCAGAGGGGGAGGGCATTGATGGCGGAGGGCTACGAACAGACTGGACCCTCTCTGGAAGGGGCGCACCCTGGCAGGCGACTGGGCAACCGCTTCGAGCTCACCCAGCGCATCAAGCAGGGCCGTGGCATCACCACGTGGCTCGGGGTGGACCTGCACACCGGAGCGCGTCTTGTCATCAAGACGACCTCCGCCGTGTCTCTCGTGCCCACCGCCCGGCAGCGGCTGGAGCACGAGGCCAGTGTGTTGCGTACCTTGCGCAGCCCCTACCTGGTGCCCGTCTTGCATTTCGGAACGGGTGGGGACCTGCTCTTCCTGGTGACGCCGCTCGTCCCCGGGGTGTCGCTCCAGGAACGGCTCACCAGTGGCACCCTGTCCGTGCCCGAGGCCCTCATCGTGGGCCAGTGTGTGCTGGCCGCGCTCGCCGAGGCCCACGCCCACGGCATCCTCCACCGGGACGTGAAGCCCTCCAACATCATCGTGGAGGGCAGCCCCACCCTCACCCGCGCCACCCTGGTGGACTTCGGACTGGCACGCAGTGAACGGTTGGATCCGTCCTTGAGAGACCTGCCGGTGGGCACCGCGCGCTATCTGTCTCCCGAGCAGGCCGGGCTCCTCAACCGTCCGGTGGAGGCGCCCTCGGACCTGTACGCGCTGGGCGCCGTCCTCTTCGAGACACTCGCCGGGCACCCGGCCTTCGATGGCGCCTCCGTGGGAGAGGTGCTGCGCCAGCACCTGGCCGCGCGGCCCCGTCTGCGCAGCGTGGGCATCGAGGTGCCCCGCGCCCTGGAGGAGGTCGTCGCGCGGCTGCTGCAGACGGACCCACAGGACCGCTACCAGTCCGCGGAGTCCGCGCGAGAGGACCTGGGCGCCATCGAGGTGGCGCTGGCTCGTGGCGAGCAGGATCCGGAGCTGGTGGCGGGCGCGCACGACATGCGCCACAGCCTCACCGAGCCCTCCTTCGTGGGCCGCCACGACGAGTTGGCGCTGCTGGAGCGTGAGCTGGAGCGCTCGCGCTCCGAGCCTGGACGGCTGCTGGTGGTGGAGGCCGAGAGCGGCGGAGGCAAGAGCCGGCTGCTGGAGGAGTTCGCCACGCGCGCCCGCCAACACCGCGCCTGGCTGTTGCAGGGCCAGGCCGTGGCCCAGTCCGCGCAACGGCCCTTCCAGCTCTTCACGGACGTGGCCACGGGGATCGCCACGGCGGCCAGGGAGCGGCCCGCGTTGGCGGAGCTGCTGCGCGAGCGGTTGGTGGAGCAGGCCGCGGCGGTATGTATGGTGCTGCCCCAGCTACAGCCGGTACTACGCCCCGCCCAGCAGCAGGGCCTGGGTCCCGAGTCGCTGGGCGAGAGCCGCGGCATCTGGGCCCTCACCACGCTGTTGGGCGCGCTGGGCACGGAGTCGGAGCCGGCGGTGGTGCTGCTCGAGGACTGCCAGTGGGCCGATGAGCCGACGCTCCGGGCGCTGGAGAACTGGCAGCAGGCGCGCCGGGACACGGTGGGGCACGTGATGATCGCCGTGTCCTTCCGCACCGAGGAGGTGGGGCCCGGGCACGTGCTGCGCCGGCTCCACCCGGACGCCCACCTGCGACTGGCGGCCTTCGGAACCACGGAGGTGGTGCGGATGCTGGAGTCCATGGCCGGCACCCTGCCCCGCGAGGCCACGGAGATGGTGGGGCGCCTGTCCGAGGGCAATCCCTTCATGGCCTCGGCGGTGCTGCATGGGCTGGTGGAGGACGGCGCGCTGGTGCCGGGTCCACGGGGCTGGCAGGTGGAGCCCGAGGCCATGGCGCACGTGCGCTCCTCGAGACAGGCGGCCTCCTTCCTGGTGCGCCGGTTGAAGCTGCTGCCGCCCGAGGCGCTGCGCCTGTTGTCCGTGGGCGCTGTGCTGGGCAAGAGCTTCGACCTGGAGCGGGTGGCCTCGCTGTCGGACACGCCTCGCGAGCAGGTCGTCAGCGCGCTCATGGAGCCGCGGCGGCGGCACATGCTGTGGGAGGGCAGCAACGGCCGCTACACCTTCGTCCACGACAAGCTGCGCGAGGCCCTGCTGGGACTGCTACGGCCCGAACAGCGCCGGGAGCTGCACCGGCTGGCGGCGCGCTCCATCGCGGCCAATCCGCCCGTGGACCCATTCGAGCTCGCCTACCACTTCGACGCGGCGGGTGAGCATACCCAGGCCCTCCCCTATGCCCTGGTGGCCGCCGAGCGGGCGCGGCAGCAGTTCGCCCTGGAGACGGCGGAGAACAACTACCGCATGGCCGAGCGCGGCGCGGCGCGGGCCGATGCGGGCACCCGCTTCCGCATCTTCGCCGGGTTGGGAGACGTGTTGATGCTCCGTGGCCGCTACGACGCCGCCCAACAGCAATTCGAGCTGGCCCAGTCACTGGCCCGCGACAGGCGGGAGCAGGCCCGCCTCTGGTCCAAGCTGGGCGAGCTGGCGTTCAAGCTCTACAACAAGGAGGAGGCCGACGCGGCACTGAAGCAGGGACTGAAGTTGTTGGGGCGGTGGGTTCCCCGCTCCAACGTCTCGGCCGCGATGGGCGCCCTCTGGGAGCTCATGGTGCAGGCGGGACACACGTTGATGCCGAACCTGCTGACGGGACGACGCTCGCTGGAGAACGGCGAGGAGGACCTGCTCGCCGTGCATTTCTACAGCCGCCTGACGTACAGCAGCTGGTACTTCGGCAGCCCCATCGCCACCTTCTGGACCCACCTGCGCGAGGTGAACACGGCCGAGCGCTACCCGCCCACCCTCGAGCTCGCCCAGGCCTATTCGGAGCACGCCCCCATGCTCACCATGGTGCCGTGGTTCAGCCGGGCGACCGCCTACGCGGAGAAGTCGCTCGCGATCCGCCGGGAGCTGGGCGACATCTGGGGCCAGGGCCAATCGCTCCACTTCTACGGGCTGGGCCTCTATGCCGCGGGCCGCTTCGAGGAGTCCATCGAGAAGTGCAGCGAGGCGGTGCGGCTGCTGCAACGCACGGGAGACCAGTGGGAGGTCAACAACGCCCACTACCAGTACGCCATGGCCCTCTACCGGCTGGGCCGGTTGAAGGAGGCACTGGAGTCCGCCCAGCGGCTGCACGGAGCGGCGCTGGCCATCGGTGACCAGTACGCGGTGCGGCTGGCCCTGGAGGTCTGGGCGAAGGCGTCCCTGGGGCACATCCCCTACAGCCTGCTGGAGGGCTCGCTGGCCAACCCCGGCCAGGACACGCAGACGCATGCCAACACCCTGCTGGCCGAGGCGCTGCGCCGGCTGCGCGAGGGAGACACCGCGGGCGCGGTGACGATGTTGGAGAAGGCCGACAAGCTGGTGGAGCAGGCCCACCTGCGGCAGGAGTACGTGGCCCCCATCGTGCCCTGGCTGGTGACCGCGCTGCGCATGCACGCCGAGA
The DNA here is from genome assembly GCF_016859125.1 of Archangium violaceum. Classification (NCBI taxonomy): domain Bacteria; kingdom Pseudomonadati; phylum Myxococcota; class Myxococcia; order Myxococcales; family Archangiaceae; genus Archangium; species Archangium violaceum. The sequence continues at coordinate 1,133,059 of NZ_CP069338.1, forward strand.
GCATCTCCCCGCTCGCGCCCACGGTGCGCGCGCAATGGATGAAGCGGGCGGAGAAGGTGGCGCGGCGCGCCCACTCCCTGGCGCGCAGCTACCGCAACAACCTCGCCCACGCGCTGCGTGAGCGGGGACTGCTGGCCGCCATGTCCGGCCATCCGCGCCGGGCCCGCCGCTGGCTGGAGCAGAGCCTGAAGGCCGCCGAGGAATTGAAGATGCGCTACGAGCGCGCCCTGACGCTCCAGGCGCTCGGCCGCGTGGGCAAGGAGCTCGGTTGGACGGGAACCTCCGCCTGGCAGGAGGAGGCCACGCGCGAGCTCCAGGAGATGGAGCAGGACCTGGGCACCGAGCCGCGCGAAACCGAAGGGATGACGGAGCACCCGGGGACGCTGTCGCTGGTGGACCGCTTCCCCCGGGTGCTGGACGCGGGCCGCCGCATCGCCTCGGCCCTCACCCGCGAGGCGGTATTCGAGGCCGTGCGTCAGTCCATGATGGAGCTGCTGCGCGCGGAGCACTGCGTGGTGTTCACCCCGGAGACGATGCTGCCCGAGGACCAGCTCGCGGCGGCGGGCGTGGGCCGCACCGCCATTGGCAGGGCCATGGAGACGGGGCGCCCGGCGGTGATGGGCCAGGGCATGCCCGGTGGGGTGAGCGAGAGCATGGAGATGCTGGGGGTGCGCTCGCTCTTGTGCGCGCCCATCCAGGTGCGCGGCAAGACGGTGGCGTGCGTGTGCGTCAGCCACCGGCAGGTGGGCGAGCTCTTCGGCGAGGACGAGGAGCGCCTGGCCTCCTTCGTCTGCATCCTGGCCGGCGCCGCGCTGGAGAACGCCGAGGGCTTCGAGCAGATGGCCGCCCTCTCCGAGGAGCGGGGCCGGCTCTACCGCGAGGAGCAGGAGGCGGTGCGGCGCCGCGACGACTTCCTCTCCATCGCCGCGCACGAGCTGAAGACGCCCCTCACCTCACTGCAGCTCCACCTGCAGGGCCTGATGAACCAGGTGCGCCAGGGGATGGAGCGGCTGCCCCCGGAGCGGCTCGGCGCCAAGCTGGAGTCGGCCAACCTCCAGACACAGCGCCTGGGCAAGCTGGTGAACGAGCTGTTGGACATCTCGCGCATCGCCCAGGGGCAGATGCTGGGCAAGCTCGAGGACGTGGACCTGGTGCAGGTGGTGCACGGCGTCGTCGAGCGCTCGCGCGAGGCACTGTCACGGGCCGAGTGCGAGCTGCGGCTCCACCTGCCCCCCAGCATGGTGGGCCACTGGGACGCCATGCGGTTGGAGCAGGTGGTGCTCAACCTGCTCACCAACGCGACGAAGTACGGCGCGGGCCGGCCCATCGACGTCACCCTGGAGGGCGATGCCAACCAGGCCCGGCTGCGGGTGCGTGACGAGGGCATCGGCATCGCCGAGGAGGATGCGGCGCGCATCTTCGAGCGCTTCGAGCGCGCCGTGTCCGTGCGCCACTACGGTGGCTTCGGCATCGGGCTGTGGATCGTCCGGGAGATCGTCCAGGCGCTCGGCGGCACCATCGAGGTGGAGAGCGCCCCGGGCAAGGGCGCCACCTTCACCATCACCCTGCCCCGCCGCGGCCCCGAGGCGTCCCGGAACGGCAACGGGAACGGAGCTAGCGACGCGTGAGCACCATGTAGATGACGTTCTGCACGCTGTCGCGGAACTGCTCCACGGAGGCGATCTCCTCGGGGTCGATCTCCGAGGCGAAGGCCCGCACCTGGTTCTCGTCCCGGTAGAGGAGCCACCAATCCATGAGGGCCTCCAGGTACCCGGCATCGGGGGTGCGGGTGGCGAAGTTGCCCACCAGCAGGCGCCCACCGGGGCGGAGCATCCCGAAGAGGAGCCGGGTGAGGCGCGCGGCCACGGACTCGGAGAGGTAGTCATACAGGCCCGCCGAGTAGATCAGGTCCATCTCCGGGAACGAGGCCTTGCCCAGCAGGATGGAGCGCACCGTGCCGCGGACGGGTTGGACGAGGTGGCTGGGGTGCTGCTGGGCCACGACCTCCAGACTCTCCGGGTCCTGATCGAACGCGATGAACTCACCCACGCGGCCCTCGGCGACGGAGAGAGAGAGCTCGGCCTCGCGCAGGTGCCCACAGGCCACGGAGAGGATGCGGGGCTGGTGCACCCGCTCGGCCGTGGCGTCGATCTCCTGGGCCAGCAATTCCCGCCGCTCGCGGACGCTCCGGGGGCCGGACTGGTTCCACAGGAAGTGGTAGATGTCCCGCCCCAGCGGCGTCAGGGGCCCCTGGTGCTCGTCATAGAGATAGTCGATGAGGACCGCGTCACCCGCGTAGCCCCGGGGCTTCTCGAAACCATGCCGGGTATAGGGACACTGGTGGATGACCTCACGCAGGGGATGGGTCCGCACGATCTCCAGGCAGAAGCGGGTCCACTCCTCGCGGTCCCACTTGCGATGCAGCAGGGTGAGCCCCCGGAACAGGGACTCCAGCGCCAGCTGCAGGTCATCGCCCCGGGTGATCTGCCAGTGGACGTCATCCAGCCAGCAGACCGCGCGTTCGAGCGCATTGCTCCAATCCACCCACTCCATCACGGGCGCGGCCAATGCGTTGCGCAGCGTTTTGAGATCGCCAGGGAGGGCAGCATCGCTAGCAGTCGACGATGACGACGACGAAGAAGAGGAGGGAGGTCCTTCCATCGCCACCAAAACGAAGAGCCTTCCCACTCCCTTCCCTGTGACCTGGCCACCCGGCCAGCGCTTGTCCGAGGGGCAGGAAGGAGAGCGGAATAGGGCGGCGTCTAGAGCGCGAAGTAGTCCCGGGAGATCTGGAAGCTCACCTGCTCGTCCGCGGGCTCCAACTCGACGGCGCGCTCGTGACGGGCGAGGATGCCGTGGCGCCGCAACAGGGCCTCGATGTCGTCCTCGAGCGCGAGCACCGGACGCACCGCGCAACCCGTGGCGTAGGCCATGTCATTGAGCAGGCTCGGATTGTCCGGCTCGCTGGTGGCGACGAAGACGGTGCCTCGCACGTCGTCATGCTGCGCCGACGCCAACAGCCCGCTCGCTACCCATAGCTCGCCCAGCCGCATCCGCCGCACGCCCGACCCCCGCCGCCCCACGACCCCACAACCGCGTGCGCTCGGGCGATCCCCCTCCCCACTCGCCACCCACCTACACGCCCGAGCGCGCCCACCCCGACCCACCCAACCTCAACCCGTGCGCGACTCATTGCGCGTTGCGTGCCAGAACGCACCTGACGGATTCCGAGGGGTTGGACAACCTGTACCGCGGGGCGATACCGGAATGCGGGAAGATTTTCAGGGAGGACTGGCCCGAAATGGGGAGAAGGGTGTTTGACGACGACGCTCTCCGGAGCGTCCTTCTCGCCGGATGAGAACGCGTTTTCTTCTCATCCAACGAGAGTGGCATCTTCAACGCATACACCCTACCGCTGACCGGTGGGAAGGTGAAGGCACTCACACATTCGTGCGCACGCCGGATGGCCAAGGAGCGTGACCTCACGAACGGCATCCCGGTGGAGTACGTCATCTTCCCGGACGAGGGCCACGGCTTCACCAAGAAGAAGAACGAGGTGGAGGCCTACTCGCGCCGGTCCCAGGTAGCCGGCGGGCCCGGTCGTCACCCTTGGGACTATTGGCCCAGGTGCTCGGCCTTCCGCTTCACCTCATCGGCCTTGTCGCCGGTGAGGATCTCGACCTTGTATGTCTTCTCGGGGCCCGTGGCGGGCTCGTAGCTGACGCGCACCGGAGTGCCCTCATCGAGGTCGTCCCAGGTCACCGCCTGCCCGTCACGCTCCAGCCTCGTGCCCGGGGTGAGCACGAACCAGGCCTCCGGCGCGGACGGATCATCCACGGCCTTCACGGCGATGCGGTAGGCGTCCTTGTCCATGTCGGTCACCACGCCCTCGCGGTTCTGCGAGAGCCCTGGCACCGCCGCCCCGACGTCGCGAGCCGCCTCCTTCGTCCCGGCGCACCCCACACCGCCCAGCACCGCCACCAGCACCGCCGCTCCCAGCACCTTCACGCGCGTCTTCATGTCTTCTGGACCTCCTCGATAGCCGGACTCCGGGCAGGCACGGGCCATGCTCGAAGCCAGTGCGAAGCTAGGGACCCGGTCCGGGTGGCGCCAGGAGTGCGCGAGTCCCGAGGCCCGGGCGCCCGGTCTCCAGCGCCTGGGACAGGCAGGCCACCGAGCCGGACTGGAGGACGTAGGGACCGTCCTTCAGCGAAGACGGAAGGGAATCTTCACCACGCGATAGACGGAGATGGGCCGCCCATCCAGGAGCGCTGGCGAGTAACGCCACGTGCGGACCGCGGCGATCGCCGAGGAGGCGAACGGCTCCTCTCCCCTCATCACCGAGATGTCGCCCACGCGCCCGTCCTCGGTCACGATGATCTTCAGGATGACGAGGCCCTCCCGACCCGAAGCCCGCGCGGACTGGGGGAATTCGGGCTGGACGTTGGACGCCAGCTCCCTCGGAGCCGTGGCCTTCTCCGGAAGTTGGATGGGACCCACGGGGCGCGCGGGCTTCTCCACCAGGGCGGGGCGTTGCACCTGCGCGGGAGGACGCTCGGAGGCGAGCATCTCCGGCGTGCTGAAGTCCGCCACCGCCCCGGCGTAGGCGGCGCCCTGCCGCGCCGAGGAGCCCGACACCTGGGCCACACGCGAGGCCGGCTGCTTTCGCAGGCGCTGGGTGAAGAGCACATCCCCGGAGCCGCCCGCGAGCGCGCTCTCCGTCTGGTACCCGTCGAGCACGAAGGTCAACTCCGCGGTGGCCACCCCGTTGGAACCCGGGGGGACGTCGAGCACGAGTGGCGTGGAGCCTCGCTCCTGGCCCAGCCAGAAGACGCGCGCACCCGAGGGCTCACTGGTGATGAAGAAACGAACCGGAGCGGGAGCGGGCGCGGGGGCCTCGGCGACCGGCGTGGGAGCGGGCGGGCTCGTGGGAACGGGCTCCGGACGACGCCACAGGGCCACTCCGGCACCAGCCCCCACGAGCAGCACCGCCAGGGCGACGCCCATCCACGGGTTCGTGCGTCGGGGTGGAGCCGGTGGCTGGACCGGAGCGGAAGGCCGCTGCGCGCCACTGGCCGGAGGGACGTCCAGGCTGATGTCCAACACGAGCGTCCCCGCCTCCGGACCCTGCGCGGGGGGCGCGGGCAGCGGGGTGAGGAACGGCGAGCTGATGGGGCTGGAATCTCCCACGCGACCGAGCACCTCGCGCAGCGCCTCGAGCAGCTCGTCCATGGAGGCGTAGCGTGCCTGGGGATCCTTCTCAAGACAGCGAAGGACGAGGGCCTCCACGCGCTCGGGGATGACGAGCCCGGGCTGCAGGTCCCGGAAGCGCGGGGGCGACACCTTGTGGTGCGCGAAGAGAAGCTCGAGCGTGTCCTTGGAGACGAAGGGCGGACGGCCCATCAGCATGTGGTACGTGACGACACCGAGCGAGTAGATGTCGCTGCGCACGTCCGCGACGTTACGGGCCTGCTCGGGTGACATGTACACCGGTGAGCCCAGGAAGGTGCCGCTCTGGGTGATGGCCGGAGTGGCCTCGGCTCCCGCCCCTTCTGGAGAGAAGGGCTTCACCAGACCGAAGTCGAGCACCTTGACGTGGTCGCGGTCTCCATCCGCCACCAGCATCACGTTGGCGGGCTTGAGATCCCGGTGCACCACCCCCAGCCGGTGCGCCTCGCGCAGCGAGAAACAGACCTGCCGGGCGAGCTCCATCGCCCGGGGCCACGGCAGCGGCCCCTCGGCGAGCACCTCCGAGAGCGTGCGGCCCTCGATGTACTCCATGGCGATGAAGCAGATGCCGTCCTCCGTCTGGCCATAGTCGATGACGGTGACGGTGTTGGGGCTGCGCAGCTTCGCGGTGAGCGAGGCCTCGCGGATGAAGCGCTGGAGGAAACCCGGATCCTTGCTGGTGGGGAACGTGGGGCTCAGGATCTTGAGCGCCACCACGCGATCCAACGGGACCTGGAGCGCGCGGTACACGCGGCCCATGCCGCCCTCTCCGATGGGGGCCTGCACCAGGAAGCGCCCCAGCAGGGTACGACCGAGCAGCGGATCCTCCGACGGAGGCGGAGGCGCGGGCTCATCGGTATTGGGAGGGCGGGGTTGGGTCTCCATGGAGATCCTCCAAGGTCGGGACCCTGGCATGGGGCCGTCACGGCCGCGTCGACAGTGGGTCACGAAACGTAAAAGTCGCCCCACCCCCTCCCCCCTGCCCCGCAGGGCCTCCTACCGCTCGAAAGAGGCTTGACAGGGTTTCGACGCGGGCCGCTCTGGGGCTAGAGTGCGTCGGCACGCGCCGGCCCACAGGCCGCCCGCCTGGGAGCACCGAGCCACAGCACATGCCCTTTCAGATCACCGTCTACGAGGAAGACCGCATCATCGACGTCGTCTATCCCCCGCAGCCCACGGCGGAGGACGTGACGGACTACCTCAAGCGCATCCGCGAGACGATCGCCTACATGAACGGCCCGTGGAGCGCGCTGGTGGACCAGGGACAGCTGCGCGTGATGCCGCCGGAGATGGTGGCCACCATGGCCAGCCTCAACGCCTACGCGCAGCTGCACGGCATGAAGCGCTCGGCGCGCATCGTGAGCGACGCCGCCTCCGGCCTCCAGGCCTGGCGCATGACGAAGAAGGCCATGCTCTCCATCCCCACGCGCACCTTCGAGACCCGCGAGGCCGCCCTGGCCTGGCTGCGCAACCCCGACGACGAGTAGTCCACTTCACTCCGTGTCAAAAGTTCGTTCCGGTACGGTTTCCTTGGGGCATCATTCACCTGCTGGGCGTCCAGGTCTGGCACGGCATTACACCCCCGTTTCACCCCAGGAAGACAGGAGCGAATCCAATGCGACACCCCAGGTTCGGGTTGCCGGTGCGTCCCCTCGTGGGCGCGCTGATGTGCACCCTCACGCTCGCGGCGGGCTGCGGCCCGGCGGAGGAGTTGGAGGCGGCGAAGGGCGAGGATTCCTCCGCCCTCGGGAAGAAGAAGGGCGAGGTCGTCTACGGCACGGACAGCCGGCAGGACGTCTACGCCCACCCGGACGCCACGCTGCGCGCTCGGGCGCAACAGGCCACGGTGGCACTGATGAACCCGTCGGACTTCAACGCGACGGACCCCAACGACGTCACCTTCCCCGGTTCGACGCTGGGATCCGCCTACAACCTCTGCACCACTGAGCGCTTCCGGGATGACCCGACAGGGGCCTTCTGCTCCGGCACGCTCATCGACGACGACCTGGTGCTCACCGCGGGCCACTGCGTCACCAGTGCCTCGGCTTGCGCCGACACGCGCCTCGTCTTCAACTACTACCGGCCCTCGGCGGGCACGCTGCAGCCGGTCACCACGCAGGACATCTTCACCTGCACCTCCATCGTGGCGCGCCAGCAGGGCACGGTGAACGGGCAGAACCTGGATTACGCCATCCTTCGCCTGGACCGGCCGGCCACGCCGCGCTTCACCCCCGCGCCGGTGCGCATGGACAACACCGCGCTGAGCGTCGGGCAGAACGTGGCCGTCATCGGCAGCGGCAGCGGCATCCCCTTCAAGATCGACTCCGGTGGCTCGGTGCGCAACGCGCGCGCGAGCACGCTGGACTACTTCGTGGCCAGCACGGACACCTTCGGTGGCAACTCGGGCTCCGGCGTGTACGAGACGAACGGCTACACCGTGGCGGGCATCCTCGTGCGCGGTGAGACGGACTACGTCTCCAACGGCAGCTGCCGCATCGTGAACACGTGCACCGAGACGGGCTGCCGCGGCGAGGACATCACCTACGTCTACCCGGCCATCAGCGCCTTCTGCGCCGCGACCAACAACGGCAGCACGCGGCTGTGCGCCGGACTGCCGCCGCCGCCTCCTCCCCCGGCGAACTCGTACGCCTTCACCGCGAGCAACACCAACAACGCCCAGCAGAACACGGTGAACAAGGTGCTCACGCTCAACGCGGGCGACGTGGTGGAAGTGGGCACCTGCAATCTGGAGGGCGCAACCGGCACCGGTGACACCTGGCTGCGCCTCAACAACGCCGCGGGCACCCAGGTGGCCTCCAACGACGACGGCTGCTCCGGCAGCACCCTCTCCTACTTCAAGTACACGGTGACGGCCTCCGGCTCCCACACCATCCGCGCCGGCTGCTACTCCAGCGGCAGCTGCAGTGGCACCGTGGTGTGGAAGGTGACCTCCGCCAGCACGAGCACCACCACCAGCGGCTCGTTCTCTTTCGGCGCCCACGACACCAACAGCGCCACGCAGAACACCATCAACCACAACGTGTATCTGACGGGCGGCCAGGTCATCCAGCTGGGCACCTGCTTCGTGAGCGGCGGAACCGGCAGCGGCGACACCTTCCTGCGGCTGTACAGCCCGACGGGCACCGAGGTGCGCTCCAACGACGACAACTGCGGTACCCTCTCATACATCCGCTACGCCGTGCCCTCGGACATGGGCGGTACGTACCAAATCCGCGCCGGCTGCTTCGGCAGCGAAAGATGCGGCGGCACCGTGGCCTACACCATCCAGTAGCTCACCTGCCAGACGGAAGGTCCCCAGGGCCGCTCGCCTTCGTTGCGGGCGGCCCTCGTCTTTCCGTAACCGACGCTTGACAGCTCGGGGGGCGGGATCTAACGCGAAGAGTCATATGAGCACGCCCAAGTTCCCGTCGCCCTCTACTCCGATCTCCATCGAAGGTCCCCTGAAGGTCCTGCTGCTCGAGAACATCCACGTGTCCGCCGAGGAGATGCTCAAGGCGGAGGGGTTCTCGGTGGAGCGGCTCAAGGGAGCGCTCAAGCCCGAGGAGCTGGAGGAGCGCATCCGGGACATCCACCTGCTGGGCATCCGCAGCAAGACGAACGTCTTCGAACCGGCGCTCGCCAAGGCGCCCAACCTGCTGGCGGTGGGCGCCTTCTGCATCGGCACCAACCAGGTGGATTTGAAGTCGGCCAACATCCACGGCGTGCCCGTCTTCAACGCGCCCTTCAGCAACACGCGCAGCGTGGCGGAGTTGGTCATCGCGGAGATCGTCATGCTCACGCGCCAGCTCGGGGACCGCAGCCGCGAGGTGCACGCGGGCCAGTGGCGCAAGGTGGCGACGGGCAGCCACGAGGTGCGCGGCAAGACGCTGGGCATCATCGGGTATGGGCACATCGGCTCGCAGCTGGGCGTGCTGGCCGAGGCCATGGGCATGCGCGTCATCTTCTACGACATCATGACGAAGCTGCCGCTGGGCAACTCGCGCCCCACGGCCACCCTGGGCGAATTGCTGGAGTCCTCGGACTTCGTGACGCTGCACGTGCCGGCCACGCCGTCCACCGAGTGGATGATCGGCACCGCCGAGCTGGCGCGCATGCGCAAGGGCAGCTACCTCATCAACGCGAGCCGCGGCACGGTGGTGGACATCAAGGCGCTGGCGGCGGCCATCAAGTCGGGCCACCTGGGTGGCGCCGCGGTGGACGTCTACCCGGAGGAGCCGGAGACGAACAGCGACGGCTTCGTCACCGAGCTGCAGGGCCTGCCCAACGTCATCCTCACCCCGCACATCGGCGGCTCCACGGAGGAGGCGCAGGCGTCCATCGGCAAGGAGGTGGCCACCTCGCTCATCAAGTTCGTGCGGAGCGGAGCCACCACGGGCGCGGTGAACTTCCCGCACGTGGAGGCGCCGCTGATTCCCAACACGCACCGCATCCTCAACGTGCACCGCAACACGCCGGGCGTGCTCCGCGACATCAACCGGATCGTCTCGGACCTCAACGCCAACATCCACGCGCAGGTGCTGAGCACGGATGCGAACATCGGCTACCTGCTGATGGACCTGGACCAGGACGTGGCCAACCCGGTGTGCCAGGCCATCGCGGGCCTGCAGACGGACATCAAGACGCGCATCGTGTCCTGAGCCGTGAATCACTCGACGCCCGGCGCTTCAACCGGGCCTCACTTCCTTCGCTCGCGTGAACGCGCACGCTTGCGCAGGAACTGGATCAGGGCCTTGAGCTTGAGCGGGGTCTGCGCTCGGCTCGGGTAGTACAGGTAGAAGCCCGCGAAGGGTGGGCAGAACTCCTCGAGGACGGGAAGGAGCTCACCCCGCTGGATGTAGGGGCGGAAGGAATCCTCCATCCCAATGGTGAGACCGACCCCGTCGCACGCCAGGCGCAGCATCAGGTGCTTCTCGTTCGTATTCACGCGGGCATCGACGGCGAGCTCGAAGTCCCTTCCCTTCTCCGTGAACTCCCAGCGGTAGGGGGCACCGTTCGGCATCCGCCACCCGATGCACGCGTGCGCGTGGAGCTCCCTCGGGTGTCGTGGCTTGCCGTGGACCGCGAAGTAGCCCGGTGACCCGACCACCAGTTGCCGCTGCTCTCCGGAGATGCTGACGGCGACCATGTCCTTGTCGATGATTTCGCCGAGTTGAACCCCCGCGTCGAAGCCCCGCTGAAAAATGTCCGAGGGGCTGTCGTCGATGTGGATGTCGAGCTTGATGTCCGGGTACTCCGCCAGGAACTCCGAGAGCATCCTTTCGGAGAGAAAGTCCTCCGCGATCGATGAGACATTCAGGCGGAGCGTTCCCGCGGGCTGGCTCCGCAGCTCGTTCAGCGATTCGAGTGTCGCGCGCATGTCGGAGAACGCCGGCTGCAGACCCCGGTAGAGGCGCTCACCTGCTTCGGTGAGGCCCACGCTTCGCGTGGTTCGCTGCAGCAGACGGACGCCGAGCCGCTCCTCCACCTGGCGGATCGTCTGGCTCACGGCGGATCTCGTCACGCCGAGCTCCTCCGCCGCGGCCTTGAAGCTCCGCTTCTCCGCGACGGACAGGAACGCCGCCAGCCCTCCGAGCTCATCTCTCATTGGTAAGTCACTCTAACCAACCCATCAACGATTGGAAGGTCGCGGCGGCAGCCGGGTGCCCCTACTTTGGATTTGGGAACAGCAAGGAGAAAGACATGACGAAGCCATCGAGCGAGCAGCATCCCTACGTCGGCATGTGGGTCACCCAGGACGGCTACATCCGCCACGAGCTCCTGCCGGGAGGCCGCTATGACGAGGCCCGCGGGAAGAGGAAGAGCGCCTACCGCGGCCGGTACACCATCAAGGGCGACCATATCGACTACGTGGACGACACCGGCTTCACCGCGGACGGAGACTTCCGCGATGGCGTGCTCTACCACGCCGGCATGGTCCTCTACCGGGAAGAGACGAGGTAGACCATGGCAGCCAATCCCCGCGCTGCCACCCCATGAACCGGGCTCAGCGGGGCGTGAGCTTGAGCAGCCGGCCGTTGGACTCGTCGGTGAGCAGATAGAGCGCCCCCTCGGGGCCCTGGACGACCTCGCGGATGCGCGCATTCATATCCGTGAGCAACCGCTCCTCACCCACCACGCGGTCGTTCTTCATGACGAGCCGCACCAGCGCCTGGCTGGACAGGCCTCCGATGAAGATGTTGTCCCGCCACTCGGGGAAGAGGTCCCCGGAGTAGATGGTCATCCCCGAGGGGGAGATCACCGGATCCCAGTAGTACACGGGCTGCTCCATGCCCGGGCCCTGGGGGCTCTTGTGGATGGGCTCGCCGGAGTACTCCTCGCCATAGCCGATGGTGGGCCAGCCGTAGTCCTTGCCCACCTCGATGAGGTTGAGCTCGTCACCCCCGCGAGGCCCCATCTCCACCACCCAGAGGCGGTTCTTGCCGTCCAACGCCGCGGACAGGATGTTGCGGTGTCCCAGGGACCAGATCTCGGGCCGGGCGCCCTTGCGGCCAACGAACGGGTTGTCCTTCGGCACCGAGCCGTCGGGGTTGATGCGGACGATCTTCCCGAAGTGGCTCTTCAGGTCTCTCGCCTGGACCCGGCCGGGGAGGATGGAGCGCTCGCCGAGCGTGACGAACAGCTTGCCGTCGGGGGTGAACACGAGGCGCCCCCCCGCGTGCAGGGTCGACTCGAGCGTGGGCTGCATGCGGAAGATGACCTTCACGTTCTCCACACGTGGCTTCGCACCCTCCACGAGCCTCGCGCGAGCCACCGCCAGGCCATTACCGCCCTCGCGCGGCTCGTAATAGGTCCAGTAGATGAGGTGGCTCTTGGCGTAGTCGGGGCCGAGCTCCACGTCGAGCAGGCCGCCCTGCCCACGGCCATCCACGCGCGGCAGACCCGCGACGGGCGGGGACTTCGCGCCCTCGGGAGTGACGATGTAGAGGGAGCCCGTCGGCTTCTCCGTCACCAGCATGCGCCGGTCCGGCAGGAAGGCGATGGCCCAGGGCTTGTTGAAGCCAGAGGCAATCTCGGTGACCTGGAAGGGCGTCTTCGTCTCAACAGCCGGAGCGCGTGTCTGGCCAGGGAAGGCTGGCTCGAACTCGGGCACGTTGGGGGGCGCCGTCTCGACGGGCGCGCCTGCAGGATTGGGCCCCGTTCGCGGCACCGACTGCTGGCTGTCGCCCGCGCGGCCGGGAGCCAGGTTCCCACTCTGGTCCGAGGACGTGCGAGGACGCTGGCCTTGTGCCAGCCCCGAACCAGACAGGAGCGAGACAAGGACAACACTACTCGTCAGGAAGGCGCGCATGAGGCTCTCTCCACAGGTCGAGGTGGGTTCCAAAGCAGGAGCGGGGCGGCCAATGAGGGTGAAGCAACCCACGTTGGGACTAGACATGCCCGCCCCGCGCGGCAGATAACCACGACAGGCGCAACTCGCCGCCCTGCTTGTACGAGGCTGTTCTCGCACCGACAGAAGAGGTTCTCCGATTCGCCCACTCGGAGAGCGTCGTGCGAGCCTGCTCGATGCCCCGCCAGTGTGGAGCCCACCCGTGCTCAGCCAGCGCTTCTCCTACGAAAGCTTCGCCCAGACGAGCGATCGCGCCCGGTTATGCCGAGAGCTCGAGCAGGTGCTGACCGCTCGGGTCCGGTCGGCGCCCTCTCCCGAGGAGGAGGGTCATCGGATTGCGATGGAGCTGCGCGAGCTGGGGCACGACCTCTGGAGCTTCGACAAGTCCACCGACTTTCAAGTCTGGTGTGGGAATTGGGCGAACCCCACGCGCCCCTACGAGCTCATCGTCGAGGTCTCCTACCGAGACGAAGAAGAACCTCGGACGGTGTCAGTCAGCCTCCGTGTCAGAGAGACACACCCAGCGCATCACTGACCGGTGCTGTAATTGGCGGGCACCCAGGTGTACCCCTTCCCGTTGGCGCGCACGTGGCCGAGGCCCGGGAACGAGACGTGTGCGACGCCCACCCAATACCCCTGCTTCGCGGCGTCGGCATACGCCTTCGCGCGCTGGGCCGCCGCCGCCTTGGAGTCGACGTCGTACTGGATGGTCACCGACGGCTCGGGGAACTGCACCGCGGCCACATGCATCACATCACCCCAGAGCACGAGCCTCTGTCCCTTGCTCTCCACGGAATAGAAGCTGTGCCCGGGAGTGTGGCCCGGGGTCGCGATGGCCCGGATGCCGGGGAACAGTTCGGTGTCGCCCTCGAACGTCTTGAGCCTGCCCGCCGCGACATAGGAGTCGAGCGCGGTCCTCGCCTCCTGGAAGCGGGGCTTCTTGTCGGCCGGAGCCTTCTCCATGTTGTCCGTGCTCAGCCAGTAGTCCACATCGCGCTTGTCCGCGTAGACGAGGGCCTTCGAGAAGACCTGCTTGCCGCCAACCGTCAGTCCGCCCGAGTGGTCCGTGTGGATGTGAGTGAGCAGCACCGCGTCGATCTGCTCTGGCTCGTACCCGGCCGCTCGCAGGTTGGGGACCAGCTTGTTGAGGCCCTTGATGCCCGGTCCGAACAGCTCGCCCGCTCCGGTGTCCACCAACACCAACTTGGAGCCGGTATTGATGAGGAAGGCATTGACCGAGGTCTCCACCGGCAGCTCGAGGTACGCATCGGCCAGCAGCTTCTTCACATGCTCGGGATGGGTGTTGGTCAGCAGCTTGTCCGGTTGTTGCGGCACGGTTCCATCCGAAATCACCGTGACCTCGAAATCACCCAACATCATCCGGTAGAAGCCCGGGGCCTGGCTCCTGACCTGCGGCGCGGCCGCGTGTGTGGCCGACGGCGCGAACACGGCGCCCGTCGCGGCAGTGAGGGACACGGCGAGCGTGGCACGCGAAAGGAAGGTGCGTAGCGTCATCATCGGAATGCTCCAGAGGAATGCGCACGGAACCGCCTCGGCCCGTGAGCAACGGCCGACAACGACCCCGCGGCTGTGTAATGTTTCCCTGATACCGGCCGGCCTCGTGATACCGACCGGTCTCTTATATGATACCGACCGGTATCATCGTCAAGGAAGAAGGATGACGGGCAAGAAGACGACGAAGCCCTCGCCCCGGGAGCGCATCCTCGAGGCGGCCGAGGAGCTCTTCTATCGCGAGGGGATCCGGGGGGTGGGGGTCGAGGCGATCGCCGCGAGGGCGGAAACCACCAAGATGGCGCTCTACCGCCATTTCGAGTCCAAGGACGCGCTGGTGACCGAATGGCTCCGCCTCGTGGCGACCCAGGATGAGGCGGTCTTCGATCGGCTTGAGTCCGAGCATCCTGGCGACCCACGCGCGCAGCTCCTGGGATGGGCGCGATTCATCGCCGGGAGGCTCTCGGAAGAATCGAACCGGGGTTGCCCGCTCAGCAACTCCGTGGCCGAGCTGCCAGACAAGAATCACCCGGCCCGGCAGGTCATCGAAGCGCACAAGGCCCGGCAGGCCCGGAAGCTGGCGGCCCTCTGTGCCCAGGCCGGCATCCCCGAGCCCGAAGCGGCCGCCAGCGAGATCCTCTTCGTCCTGGAAGGTGCTCAGGTCAGCGCCCAGTGCATGGGCGCCGCGAAGGTCAGCGAACGCCTCATGCGGATCGTGAGCGCGATCGTGGAAGGCAAGGGCAGCTGATGGCGGGCCATCGGCCCGTGTATCAGGCGGTCAGATCCAGCACCACGCGGCCCTCGATCTTGCCGGCGTGCATGCGCGCGAACACGTCGTTGATGTTCTCCAGCCTGTCGGTGGTCACCGTCGCCTTGACCTTGCCCTGCGCGGCGAAGGCCAGTGACTCCTGCAGGTCCAGACGGGTACCGACGATCGAGCCACGCACGGTGATTCCCCTGAGCACCATGTCGAAGATCGGCAGCGGGAAGTCGCCCGGCGGCAGGCCGTTGAGCGACACCGTACCGCCGCGGCGGACCATGCCGAGCGCCTGCTCGAAGGCCTTGGGCGACACCGCGGTGACCAGTGCGCCGTGGGCTCCGCCGATCTCCTTCTCGAGGTAGGCCGCCGGATCCGTCTCGCGGCAGTTGACGGTGACGGTGGCGCCGAGCCGTTTGGCCAGTTGCAGCTTGCCCTCGTCCACGTCCACCGCGGCCACGTTGAGGCCCATCGCCCGGGCGTACTGCACCGCCATGTGGCCGAGCCCTCCCACGCCGGAGATCACCACCCAGTCACCCGGCCGGGTATCGGTGACCTTCAGGCCCTTGTAGACGGTCACGCCAGCGCACAGCACGGGCGCGATCTCCGCGAAGCTGAGCTTGTCCGGCAGGAGTCCGACATAATTGGCATTGGCCAGCGCGTATTCGGCGAAGCCACCATTGACCGAGTAGCCGGTGTTCTTCTGCTGCTCGCACAGGGTCTCCCAGCCCCCCAGACAGTGCTCGCAGTAGCCACAGGCCGAGTACAGCCAGGGGATGCCAACCCGGTCGCCCTCCTTGACGTGGGTGACGCCCTCTCCCACCGCCACCACGTGGCCGACGCCTTCGTGGCCAGGAATGAACGGCGGGTTCGGCTTGACCGGCCAGTCTCCTTCGGCCGCATGCAGATCCGTGTGGCAGACGCCACACGCGCTGATTTTCACCAGGATGTCGCCGCGCCCGGGACGAGGGATCTCCACCTCCTCGATGCTCAACGGCTTGCCGAATGCACGTACGACCGCGGCCTTCATTGTCTTGTTCATACAGGTACCCCCGTTTGTTTGTGTATGGCGTCAGGAACAGCATTCCGCCAGGTGCCACACTGGCGGAAATACCCTCACCCTCGCCCTCTCCCGGAGGGAGAGGGGACATCCACTAGAAGAAGCCCATCGCCTTGGGCGAGTAGCTGACCAGCAGGTTCTTCGTCTGCTGGTAGTGGCTCAGCATCATCCGGTGGTTCTCACGGCCGATGCCCGACTGCTTGTAGCCACCGAAGGCCGCATGCGCCGGATACAGGTGGTAGCAGTTCGTCCAGACGCGGCCGGCCTGGACCTCGCGGCCGACTCGGTACGCCGTCGACGCGTCGCGGGTCCACACTCCCGCGCCGAGGCCGTACAGCGTCTCGTTCGCGATCTTCAGCGCCTCGTCCAGGTCCTTGAATGACGTGACGGAGACGACCGGTCCGAAGATCTCCTCCTGGAAGAGCCGCATCCGGTTGTTGCCCTGGAAGATGGTCGGCGCGACGTAGTAGCCGTTCTCCAGCTCCCCCCCATGGCGCAGCCGCTCGCCGCCAAGCAGCAGCTTCGCGCCCTCCTGCTTGCCGATGTCCACGTACGAGAGGATCTTCTCGAGCTGATCGTTCGACGCCTGCGCGCCGATCATCGTGGAGGTGTCGAGCGGGTTGCCCGTCTTGATCTTCTTCGTCCGCTCGATGGCTCGTGCCAGGAACTCCGCTTGAATCTTCTCGCTGACGAGCGCGCGTGAGGGGCAGGTGCAGACCTCGCCCTGGTTCAGGGCGAACATGGCGAAGCCCTCCATCGCCTTGTCCGCGAAGTCGTCGTCCTTCGCGAAGATGTCCTCGAAGAAGATGTTGGGCGACTTGCCACCGAGCTCGAGTGTCACCGGGATCAGGTTCTCGGACGCGTACTGCATGATGAGCCGTCCGGTGGTGGTCTCACCGGTGAAGGCCACCTTCGCCACGCGCTTGTTCATGGCGAGCGGCTTGCCCGCCTCCACGCCAAAGCCATTCACGATGTTCAGCACGCCCGGGGGAAGAAGATCTCCCATGAGCTCCGCGAGCATGAGGATCGACGCGGGTGTCTGCTCGGCCGGCTTCAGCACCACCGCGTTGCCCGCGGCGAGCGCCGGAGCGAGCTTCCACGCGGCCATGAGCAGCGGGAAGTTCCAGGGGATGATCTGCGCCACCACACCGAGCGGCTCGTGGAAGTGGTACGCGACCGTGTCCGCGTCCAGCTCGGACAGGCTGCCCTCCTGCGCGCGGATGCAACCCGCGAAGTAGCGGAAGTGGTCCACCGTCAGCGGCAGGTCGGCGGCGAGCGTCTCGCGGACCGGCTTGCCGTTGTCCCACGTCTCCGCGATCGCGAGCGTCTCGAGGTTCTGCTCGATGCGGTCCGCGATCTTGTTGAGGATGATCGCACGCTCGGCGGGCGAGGTCTTCCCCCAGCCCGTCTTCGCGCGGTGCGCGGCATCGAGCGCGGCCTCGATATCGCTCGCATCCGAGCGGGGAATCTCACAGAACGCACGGCCCGTGACCGGGGTGATGTTCTCGAAGTACCGGCCCTGCTTCGGCGGTGTCCATTCGCCCCCGATGTAGTTGGCGTAGCGGGACTTGAACTGGACCTGCGAACCCGACGTGTTGGGGGCTGCGTACACCTTGCTGGACATCTGCGCTCCAGGGGTAGGGGCGCCGCGGGATTGCGGCATGCGCCCGACTCCCTTTTGCAGCGTGCGTGCCCTGACCTTCTCCTCTCACGCGGTGTCGCGAGCTGGAGCGGAAGCGGTCGTCGAGGCGAGACAGTTGCAGCGTTTCGCGACATGACGCGGGACGTCACGGAAAAGGGCGCGGGGCACGCGTGCAATCCGCTGACGGCCTGTAACAGAATTCGAGAGGTCCAGGCGGGGGCGTCAGCAACAGCGAACCGAAAGGAGAGAACCGGGATGCTCAAACTGGTCGAGCCAGGGCCACGACTCTGGGAACGGTTTGTCTCGGGTGCCGTCGAAGCGGAGGAGCGCGCAAACGCCATCCTCCGCCGATGGTCGCGTGCCGTGGCGCTGGGAGCGAAGGCGAACGGTCCCGCGCACTCCGAGGGCGTCACCGATGCCGAGCTCCGTTCCCGGCGCGAATCCCTGAGCGAGCGATGCGTGGATGCGGTCCAGCTCGTCTCGCGGCTCTCCACGGAGACGAGCGCCTCCGAGTTCCGCGCGGTCCTCACCGATGCCGATGGCGTCGTGGTGTTCGCTCGGGGTGGCGTCGGCGCGTCCCTGCGTTCCGCGGACACGTCCCGGCTGGTGGAGGGCGCGAGCTGGGCGGAGGGCACGCGTGGCACGAATGCCATTGGAACCGCGATCGTGGAGGGCGAGCCGGTGGCGGTGGTCGGGCGCGCGCACCTCGAGGAGCGCAACCATGGTCTCGTCTGCTACGCGGCACCGATCCGAGATCCCTTCGGAGACATCGTCGCCGTTCTGGATGTGAGCGGAGCGGTGACCCAGGCGAACCCGCTGCTCGAGGCGCTCGTGCTCGCGTCCGCGCACGCCGCCGAGCAGTCGCTCCGGCTGCGGAGTTATGAGGAGATGTTCGTGGGCGGCCGCCGGAGCCTCGAGGCCCGGCTCGCCGGCGCCGCGTCGCTCCTGGTCGAGGCGCCCGGTGTGGTCAGACAGGTGAGCGCGGATGCGGCGGCGAGGCTCGGCCAGCCCCCCGCTTCCGTGATGGGAAGGCCCGTCGAGGACGTCCTGACGCTGTCATGGACCACGCTCGTGGAGGCGGCCCTGAGCGGCAAGCCTTGCCATGTCTCCGGCATGCGCCTTCACCCCGTGCCGCACTTCGACGCACGCGGGCGCCCACTCGCGCTCGCCGTCTTCATCGAGCGCGATGTTCCCCGAGCGCGCACGGTGGCTCCGCTGCCGCGCCCATTCGACGTGATCCTGGGAAGTGATTCCGCGCTGCAGGACACGAAGCAACGCGCGGCCCGGGTCGCGCGGAGTCAGCTTCCCATCCTGTTGCTCGCCGAGACAGGCACCGGCAAGGAGTTGCTCGCGCGCGCCATTCACGAGGCGAGTGGCCACGCGTCCGGACCCTTCCTCGCGATCAACTGCGGAGCCATGCCCGCGGGCCTGCTCGAGGCCGAGCTATTCGGCTACGCACCGGGTGCATTCACCGGCGCGCTCGCCGCCGGAAGCAAGGGCAAGCTCGGAGCGGTGGACGGAGGAACACTGTTCCTCGACGAGATCGGCGAGATGCCCGAGCAACTCCAGGCACTCCTGCTCCGGGTGCTCGATGATGGCCACTACTTCCGGCTGGGCGAAACGAGGCCGCGGGAGTCGCGGTTCCGGCTCATCAGCGCCACCTGCCGAGATCTCCCCGCGATGGTCGAGGCAGGGAAGTTCCGGCGCGACCTCTACTACCGCATCCGCGGTGCCGTGCTCTCCCTCCCGCCCCTTCGCCGAAGAACGGACAAGGCCGAACTGGCGCGCGCGTTGGTGGAGAAGATCGCTCGAGCCCAAGGAGGAGAGGCCCCCCCGATGACTCCCGAGGCCGAGCGGCTCATCGAGGCACACACGTGGCCGGGGAACGTGCGCGAACTGAAGTCCGCGCTGGCTCACGCCCTCGCACTCGCTGGCGAGGGCGAGCCTCTTGCTCCCGAACACCTGCCCGACGATGTCGCAGAGCCCTCTGGCAAGGCGGCCACGAACGAAGGCGGTGGCAGGAAGGAAGCGGAGGCCCGCGCGCTGAGGGAAGCAATGGCCTCCGCCCATGGGAACCTCAGTGAGGCGGCGCGGCGCCTCGGCGTGGCGCGGAGCACCCTCTACCGGATGCTCGTCCGGCACGGTCTCGCGGCTTGAGACATCCGGGAGGCCACGGCTACACGTCGAGGATCTTCCCCGGGTTGAGGATGTTGTTCGGATCCAACGCCCGCTTGAGTGTGCGCAGCATCTCCAGCTCCGCCGGCGAGCGCGAGAAGGGCAGATAGTCCTTCTTGAGCAGGCCGATGCCATGCTCGGCGGAGATGCTCCCGCCGTGCTTGCGCACCAGCTCGAACATGGTCGGATCCGCCTTCTTCGTGTGCGTGAGGAACTCGGCCTTCTCCATGTCGTCCGGCTTCATGATGTTGATGTGGAGGTTGCCGTCCCCGATGTGACCGAAGAGGGCGATCTCCCAGCCCGGGTAGCGCGCGCTGAACACCGCGTCCAGCTCGGAGCAGAAGGCCTCCAGGTTGGCCACGGGCAGGGACACGTCATTCTTGTGCGGCAGTCCCGTGGCCGACAGGCTCTCGCTGATGCCCTCGCGCAGGGCCCACAGCTCGCTGGCCTGCGAGGCTCCCTGCGCCAGCGTCCCGTCCGTCACCAGCCCGCGCTCGAAGAGCGAGCCCAACCAGTTCTCCACCTCGGAGGGGTCCTTGCCCTCTGCCTCCATCAACACGTAGCAGCCGCTGGGGGCCTCGAAGGGCGAGCGCAGCTTGCGGTGGCGCTGCACCCGCGCCAGGCACTTGTCGGTGAAGAACTCGTAGGCGCTCAGCACCAGCGGAGCGCGGCGGGCCTCGCGGAACAGATTCAGCACCGCGGCCACGTCCGGCACGGCGAAGAGGAACACGTCCTGCCTGCCCGGCAGCGGCGCCAGCTTGAGGGTGGCCTCGGTGATGACGCCCAGCGTGCCCTCGCTACCAATGAAGAGCTGGCGCAGATCCGCGCCGGTGTTGTTCTTCTCCAGCGCGCCGTTGAGCTCCAGCACCTGCCCCTGCGCCGTCACCACCTGGAGGCCGAGCACCCACTGGCGGGTGAGGCCATAGCGGATGACCTTCACCCCACCCGCGTTGGTGGCGATGTTGCCGCCCACCTGGCTCGAGCCCTTGGAGGCGAAGTCCACCGGCCACGTCAGGCCGTGCTCGGCGCAGTGGTGGTGCACGGCCTCGGTGACCGCGCCCGCCTGCACGCGCACCGAGTTGCCGAGCAGGTCCACCGGATCCATCCGGTTCATCCGCCGCAGCGACAGCACCAGTTCGCCGCGGGGGGCCACCGCTCCGGCCGCCAGCCCCGTGCGCCCACCCGAGGGAACCACCGGCACCCGGTGCTGGTTGCACAGCGCCAGCAGACGCGCCACCTCGTCAGTGGTGCGAGGAAATGCCACCGCACTCGGAGCCGGAGCATAGACGCGCGTCCAGTCGCGCCCGTACTCCTGGAGCTCACCCGGCTCACGGGTCAGGAAGTCCGAGGGGAAGCCTTCGGCAACAGCACGGAGGAACGCTTCGGGGAGCACGTCGGCCATACCGGGAGCACTAGTGCAGGCGCCCACCCGTCGCAAGCCGACAAGCAGGGCGAAGAGCGCTTTCACCCCCTGGCGCCACGTCCGCGCCAGGACAGAGGACGCGGCCCGCCGTGGGGCTTCGGCTCGCTACGGCGGAGTGAGGGTCGAGGAAGCTCCCCCGGGAGCCGAAGCCGGGGGTGGGATCTGAGCTGAAGCCGGCGTCGGCGCCGGAGCGGGCTCGGCCACGGGCGCGGCCTGCGGGGGAGCCGCCTCTCCCGAGGGAGCCACCACGACCGGCGAGGCCGGAGCCGGCTCACCCATGGGAGGAGTCGTCGTCGGCGTCGTGGGAGGAACCTCGACCGGAGCGGAGCCCTGCGAGCCCTCCACGAGCGGAGCGGGAACGACTCCCCCCGTCCCCTCCACCGGAGGAATCACCCCCGGAGACCCCTCCGCGCCCGAGACAGGCGCGGGAGGCTCGAAAGCAGAAGGCGGCGACGGCTCCGGGGCCTGTACTACGGGAGCGGGTTCGGGTTCCGGCTCCGGCTCCGGCTGGGCTGGGAGGGGATGGGCCTCCACCTGCTTCTGGAGGTTGGCCAGCGCCTCTTCGATGTGACCGCCGAGCCTCGACTCGATGAGGGGGACCAGGTAGTGCGCGAACGGGTTGCCGCCGATCTCCCCCTCGTCCACCCACGTGACCCGGGTCCCCGAGTCCTCGGGCGAGAAGGAGATGCGACCGTGCACGAGGTACTCGCCGTGCTCCACCGACATCTCATAGACCACGCCCGTCTTCGGGTCCGCCTCGGTGAGCGAGAGGGTGCCATTGCCCACGTCCTCGCCGCTCCAACTGCGCACGGCGCCAACGCCCACCTCGGGCCCTCCGATCACCCACTGGTTGCCCGGGAACCTCGTCGCGTTCCACGGCACCCATTCCTCCCAGCGCTTCAGGCTGGCCACGTGGGCGTACACCGCCTCGGACGAAGCGGGGATGCTCGTCGAGCGCTCGACGCGGTACTTCGACGGCAGCGCGAGTCCGATGGCGAGCACGAGCGCCATCAAGGTCGCGAAGGCGATCAGGATCTTCTTGAGCATCGAGCAGCTCCAGGGGCCAGATGCACCCGGATGATGCACCGTAGCAGACCCCACCGATCGGTCGAGCCCTCCCATGAGCAGGCGTGCCTGTCCCACCCGGGAGGCCCTGCCCGTCCGCCTGTCTGCCCTGCCGGGAGGTGGACTCCGTTCTCGCGGCTTCTCTCCCGGCGCGGGCTCGCGAATGATGTCCCGGCGAGCAGGGTGAGCCCGGAGGGGACGGAGACATGAGCACAGCGGTCGAGCCGAGGGGGGACCCTGAGATGGCGGGCCTCGTCAGGAGGAGCATCCGGTGCGCCCGTGCGCTCACCTGCCTGCTGGCACTGGCACTCCCCCCCGGAGCCCTGGCCCAGGGAGGACAGGAGGATCCGGACGCGACGGAGGAGGAATCGGAGGCCGCCGTATCCACCCCGGCACCGGTCGATCCCGATGCGGCCCCCCCATGGAACACCCGGTTCGGTGTGAGACTGGTCGCGGGCTCACCCGACGGCGTGGGAGTCTCGGCGCTCATCCATCCACGGCGCTGGCTGCGAGCGCACGCGGGTGCCGCGAGGAACAGCCTGGGCCTCGGGGTGCGTGGAGGACTGAGCCTCATCCCGCTCCAGCTCTTCGTCTCGCCCCTGCTGGAGCTGGAGTACGGCCATTACTTCAACGCGGACTACGACAAGCTGCTGACGCAGCTGCACGGCGAGCCCACCACGGCGGCCTCGGGTATCCGCCAGGTGGAGTACGACCAGATCAGCGCCAGCCTGGGCCTGGAGTTCTCGCCCTGGCGCTATGTGACGCTCTTCGGCGGCGTGGGCATCAGCTACTGGTTCATCGGAGGCAGCGACGTGAAGGCCTTCATCCGCGAGGCGGAGGAGAACCCGGACATCACCGCCCGGCCGCTCAGGCTCGGTCTCTCCAGCCCGGTGGCGAAGCTGGGCTTCATCCTCTATTTCAATTGACGGGGTTCCTCCATGCCCGCCCTTCCCCGCGTCCTGCTGCTGACCGCCGCCACCCTGCTCACCTCCGGCTGCCGGAAGATCGCCGACACCTTCTTCGTGGTGAACGCCGAGACCGAGGAGATCTGCAAGACCGAGCGGAGCATCGCCTTTCCCGCCGCCGCGCCGGGCACGGGGATGCTCACGCATACCTTCGAGTTCCCGCTAGGGGAGATTGGCGCGGACCTGCCCGAGGGGCGGCTCGAGACGGAGTTCCGGCTGCGGCTGTTCGAGCTGGAAGTCACGGGCGGCGACGTGGACCTGAGCGGACTCGAGTACGCGAAGGTGTCATTGAGGCGGCCGGGCGCGACGGAGATCATCCGGACGCTGCTCGAGTACCGACAGCCCACGGATGCGTTCTCGCCCACGAGCATCACCCTGCGCGGGGTGGAGGCCGCGAGCGTGTCACAACTGGCGCGCGATGACCGGCTGGAGCTGGTGTTCGAGGCACAGGGCACACTGCCCCCCCAGGCATGGACGGCGGACCTCCGGGCCTGTGCGGCGCTCTGGGCCGAGGTGCACTACTTCCGCTTCATCTTCTGACGGAGACGCCGGGCAGCTTCTCCACCCACTCGCGCGCCCGGGCGTTCGCCTTCAGCAGGAAGTCGAAGTGCCCGGCACGGACCCGCGTCACCAGCTCCCGGTCCCGGGCGATGACCTCGGAGGCACTCCAGGGGAAGGCTCGCGGTGGCGGTCCCTCCCCACCATCTCCGGCGGGCGCCAGGGCGCTCTCCAGGTAACGTGCGTAGGTGTCGAAGAACTGGTCGACGCTCGAGGCCACGGGGACGGCGTACAGCAGCTCGTAGACGTCGACCCACACCACCGGCTGCAGGCCCCGCTCATCCACCAGCGCCGGCACCATGGCGTAGCAGTAGGCCAGCCGATCATCCTTCGCGAACACGCGCAGCGAGCCGAATGGCGCCGCCCACTCCCGGCTCCAGCTCTCGTTCACCCGGTGCAGGTCGGGCCGCCGCTCGTGCTTCTCCGGGAACACATAGAGCTCATCCCTCACCCAGAGATACCCCGCGCGCGAATGCAAGGCCGCCAGCTGGGGGTCCATCACCTGTCCCGCCACGAACGCTTCCACCGGGTGCCCGGACGGAGGCTCCAACTTCAACGGATGCGCCCGGCGCCGGCACACCTCCAACAGGTGCTCGAAGCCGGGCAGCGCGGTCACTGACTGCATTTCCAGGTCTCCTCTCGGGTGCCTTTCGCGGTCACCCCACACTAGATGACCGCGAAGGTCATGTCACGAAGAGTGCCGGGCAGCGCCCTTTCGTGAACACGCAGCCCTTGCGCCGGAGAGCCGGCCCGACGCAGACGCTGCGCGCCGAACAGATGGCCCCGGGCCGGGCGACTCACGCCTTCTGATTGGCCGGAGCCTTGCTAGCTTGAGTCCCTAGAACACGTGAGGATCGCCATGACCCATGTCGTCGATGACTTCATGACCCGCGGCGTGCACACCATCGGCACGCAGAGCCCCCTGAGCGATGCACACAGGCTCATGAACGAGCACGCCATCCGCCACCTGCCCGTGCTGGAGGGAGGGAAGCTGGTGGGAGTGGTGTCGATGAGGGACCTGCACCTGATCGAGACCCTCAAGGGGGTGGACCCCAAGGAGGTCGCCGTCGAGGAGGCCATGTCCCAGGATGCCTATACCGTGCCCCCGGGGACCACGCTGCTCGAGGTGGCTCGCACCATGGCCATGCACAAGTACGGCTCGGCCGTCATCGCCAGCAAGGGCCGAGTGGAGGGCATCTTCACCACCGTCGACGCGCTGAAGGCGCTGGAGACGCTCCTGGCCACACCCCAGGCCGAGGCGACGCCCTCGCCCCGGCGCAAGACCACACCTCGTCAGCTCGGCAAGAAGGGGGCGCGCACCACGGCGAAGCGCCCGACCGCCAAGAGCGCGTCGAAGCGCCCGTCTCGCAAGGCGGCTCCAGCTCGCAAGCGCGGCGGAGGTTGAGACATCCCGACGAGGACGCGCTTCGCTCGGTCGTTCGCGTGTCCTGGGGTATGCCATGCCCGCTGAGACGATGCGAAAGTGGGCGACGCCGCGGAGAAACACCTTCGAAGAACTCGCGGAGATGTTGGAGAGGACCCCCTCGAGGTGTCTCGGCCAGGGAGTGAGCGAGACGGAGCTCAACACCGCCAGCGCTCGACCTGGCGTGAACCTGGCCGGTGACTATCGGCTCTTTGAGCCCTACCGCGATGACCCCGAGTGAGCGGGAGGAAATGAGGCCCGCGCTCCCCCGACATCTCATCCCCCTCATGAACGATGGGGGAGACAACCTCTACTGCCTCGACTCGAGGAGGGAGGGCGAGCCGCCTGTCGTGTTCTGGGACCCTACAGCCGGAGAGACGCAGGAACCCGCCCAGGTGGCTTCCGACTTCATGGCGTGGCTGACCGAGCGGGTCGAGCGCGAGCTCGCGGAGGAGGGACAAACCGGGGGTCAGGACACATAGGGTTCCCAGCACTCGCGTGTCCGGGCGTGGCTCGTGGTAGGCAACGAGGCAATGGACCCTGCACAGACAGCTCCACGAGTCCTCGTCGTTGGCTGTGGTGGAATCGGCGGCGTGCTCCTGTCCCGCATCCTGGAGGGTGGGCAACGCGTCGCCGCGGTGGCACGCCGCGAGGAGATCGCCCACATGCTCCGGACGCGCGGCCCGGTGTTGCGCGACGAGAAGGGCGAGCGCACCGTCCGCGGCGACCTGGAGGTCTTCGTCCAGCCACCCCGTGAGGGCGTCTACGACTTCATCCTGCTCGCCACTCCGCCGAACGGAGTGGAGGCGGCGGCCCGGGACACGGCCCACCTGCTCGCGCCTCATGGGGCGATGGTGGTGCTCCAGAATGGGCTCTGCGAGGAGCTGGTGGCCCGGATCGTCGGCGAGCCCCGGGTGATCGGCGCCATCGTGGCCTGGGGCGCATCGTCTCCGGAAACCGGCGTCTACGAGCGGACCTCCTCGGGCGGCATCGTGCTCGGTGTGCTCTCCGGTGAGCCGGACCCGCGGCTGCCCCAGCTCGCCCAGGTATTGCGCGCGGTGTGCCCGGTGACCTTCACCGGCAACCTGCGCGGCGCGCGCTGGAGCAAGCTGGCGATCAACTGCGCCATCTCCACGTTGGGCACCGTGGGCGGCAGCCGGGTCGGGCCACTCCTGCGGCACGCCTTCGTCCGGCGGCTCGCGATGGAGGTCTTCACCGAGGTGTTCCAGGTGGCCCGGGCCGAGGGCGTGAAGCTGGAGAAGGTGGCCTCCACGGTGGACCTCGCGTGGCTCACGCTGAGCGAGTCGGAGCAACGCGCGCATGCCTCCCCCTCGCTCCTCATCAAGCACGCGATGCTCCTCGCCATCGGCGCGAGGTATCGGCGGCTCCGCTCGTCCATGCTGGCGGCCATCGAGCGCGGACGCGAGCCGCCCGTGGACTTCCTCAATGGCGAGGTGGTCCAGCGTGGAAGAATCCACGGCCTCCAGGTGCCCGTGAACGAGCGTCTGTTGGAGGCGGTCCACGCCATGTCCCGGCGCGAGTTGACCCCAGGTGTGGAAACGCTCCGACACCTCCACGCACAGACGCGACCCCAGCGCCATTGACCTGAATTCGACCTGTCGGCTACAGGACTTCCCGGGAAAGCGTGTAGATTCGCATCGCTGTCCTGCCGGGGGGAGTCCCGATGGCGCCGTATCTGAAGACATGGAGGTCGCCGGTCCTATCGCTCGCCTCGCCGGACCCGCGCCCACAACCCATCAGGGAACTGCCGGCCCGTCAGGTGGAGGGGCCGCACAGGGAGGAGCGCGTCACGAATGCGCTCTACGTGCTCGACCGCGACTGGCGCTTCACCTACCTCAACGAGCAGGCGGCACGGCTGCTGCGGCGCTCGCGCGAGGAGTTGCTCGGCCGCAATGTCTGGGAGGAGTTCCCCGAGGCGGCCAGCGGTGAGCTCCATCGCCAGTACCACCGGGCCCGCGCCGAGCAGGTCTCCGTCTCCTTCGAGGCGTACCATTGCTCGCTCGACGAATGGCTCGAGGTGCACGCGTCTCCCTCGCAGGACGCGCTCTTCGTCTGCGTCCGGGATCTCCACGAGCGCAAGCACGGCGATCGGCTGTCGCGCGAGCCGGAGCAGCTCCTCCGCTCGGTGCTGGACTCGCTGTCGGCCCACCTCGCCGTGCTCGATGCGTCCGGCACCATCATCGCCGTCAACGCGGCGTGGCAACACCTCGCGGCCAACAACGCTCCCTCCATCGAGGGCTCTCGCGGAGTGGGGGCCAACTACCTGGCCATCACCGAAGCGGCCGCCGAAGCGGGAGACGAAGACGCCCGTGCCGCCGCGCGAGGCCTCCGCGACGTCCTCTCCGGGCGCAGGGAGCTCTTCGAGCTCGAGTACCCCTGCCACAGCGCCACCGAGCGGCGGTGGTTCCTGATGCGCGTCACCCGTTTCGCGGGACCGGGCCCCATGCGGGTGGTGGTGGCCCACGAGAACACCACCGCGAGGAGGATGGCCGAGGAGACCACGCGGCGGCTGACCCTGGAGGAGGCCGCGCACGAGGAGGCGGAGGCGGCCCGGGCGCGTCTCCACGAGGTGCTCGAGCGCGTCACCGATGGCTTCGTCGCGTACGACCGGCAGTGGCGCTACACCTACGTGAACCGGTACACGGAGACCTGGGTCAACCGGACGCGGGAGGAGCTGCTCGGCCAGTGCGTCTGGACCGTCTTTCCAGCGCTGGAGGGCTCTCCCCTCCAGGTGCTCCTCTACCGGGCGGCGGACACGCAGGAGCCGTGTGAGGCCGAGCTCCCCTCCATCATGTGGGGCCGGTGGATGCGGGTGACGGCGTACCCCTCCCCGGAGGGCGTCTCCATCTACTTCCGCGACACCACCCAACAGCGGCGGGCCGAGGAGCGGATGCGCTTCCTCTCGGAGGTGAGCGCGACGCTGGTGCGCTCGCTCGAGGACAAGGACATCCTCCAGGCCGTCGCCCGGCTGTCGGTGCCGGGGCTCGCGGACGGGTGCGCCCTCATCGCGGACCGCGCCACCGGAGAGCACGTGCGGGCGGTGGCGGCGAGCGGACAGGAGTTGGAGGAATCCCTGCGTGAGGCAATCGGGCATCCACCCGCCCCCACCAGCCCGGTGGCGGACGCGGTGGAGCGGGTGCGTCGCACGGGCGAGACGGTGCTCCTGGAGGAGGAGCGGCTCCTGGCCGTTCCGCTGCGGGCACACGAGCGGACGCAGGGGGTGCTCGTGCTGGTGCGGACCGCGCCGGGCCGGAGCTACGACGCCGAGGACGTCACCCTGGCCCGGGAGCTCGCGCGCCGGACGGCCCTCGCCTTCGAGAACGCGCGCCTTTATCGCACCGCGCAGGAGGCCATCGCCACGCGGGACGAGACGCTCAGCATCGTCTCCCATGATCTGCTCAACCCCCTCCACGTCATCAAGCTCCTGTGCGGCAGCACCGAGCGGTATTTGCTGCCCGCGGGGGAGGCGGGCGAGAAGACCCGGGCGAACCTGCGGAGGATCCGCCAGGCGGTGGGCGACATGGAGCATCTCATCGAGGATCTGCTCGCGGCGGCCCGGCTGGCGGCGGGGCATCAACCGACGTTGAACCTCGAGGACCTGGAGGTGGCGGAGGTGCTCTCGCGGGTGCGCAACGCGAATGAGCCGTTGGCCGAGGCCAGGGCCATCCACCTCGAGGTGGAGCACGGGCCCGGCCTGCCACCCGTACGCGCCGACCCGGCGCGAGTGCTGCGCATCTTCCAGAACCTCGTGGGCAACGCCCTCAAGTTCACGCCCGCCGGGGGCTCCATCCGCATCCGGACGGAGGTGGGCGAGGGCCACGTCCGCTTCTACGTCTCGGACACCGGACGGGGCATCGAGCCCACGAGCCTGCCCCACATCTTCGATCGTTTCTGGCAGGCGAGGCATGCCCGCAGCGCGGGAGTGGGGCTGGGTCTCTCCATCGTCAAGGGACTCGTCGAAGCTCACGGAGGCAGGCTCGCGGTCGAGAGCACCCTGGGCCAGGGGACGACGTTCCACTTCACCCTGCCCAGCGCGGGGGGCGCCCCTCCAGATGTCGGAGAATGAAACCCCGCCGCGTGGATGAGCCCTCCGGATGCGTCAACCGATTCAGCCGCGTGCCACGATGCAAGTAGAGTATCGGGACGTTCGACGTGCATTCACGGAGAGGTGAACCATGGCGATGAAGAAGCTCACGCAGGCAGCGGGACGGGCTCGGGAAGCGGCCCGGAAGGTGGCCAAGAAGGTGGCCAAGAAGGCGGCCAAGAAGACGCCGATCAAGGCCCGCAAGAAGGCGCAGCCGATCCCCAAGGGCTACCACGTGGTGACGCCGAGCATCGTCGTCCGTGGCGCGGCGCAGGCGATCGAGTTCTACAAGAAGGCGTTCGGCGCGAAGGAGCTGTACCGGATGCAGGGGCCGGACGGGAAGATGCTGCACGCGGAGATCAAGATCGGCGATTCGATCGTGATGCTCGGGGACGAGTACCCCGACATGGGCGCCTCCTCGCCCCAGTCCATCGGCGGCAGCGCGTCGAGCTTGATGATCTACACGCGCGACGTGGATGCGCTGTTCAACCAGGCCGTTGCCGCGGGGGCGAAGGTGGCGATGCCCGTCTCCGACATGTTCTGGGGAGATCGCTACGGGAAGGTCACCGACCCGTTCGGCCACCAGTGGCAGCTCGCGACCCACAAGGAGGACCTCACACCGAAGGAGATGAACCGCCGTGCCGCGGCCGCGATGAGCGCGCCACCGAAGAATCCGTAGCGGCCCCGAAGTCTCCTGGCCCTCTCCCGAAAGGGAGAGGGTGTCTCAGGCGGCGGAGACTCGCGCTTCGGTCATGGCGGGCGTGCCCAGGTACTTGCGGCGCGTGCCCAGGACGTAGTCGAAGAGCGGGAACGTCACGCACCAGTTCGCGTTCTGGTCCTTCCCCATGTGGTGGTCGTAGTGCCACGGCAGGTGCTCGCGCGCCCATTCGGGGTCCAGGTGCGCCCGCCGGTGCACCACGTAGTACAGCACCGTCGAGGCCCACACCGTGGCCACGAACCACGGTGCCCGCTTCAGCAGCGGCATGTGCCCCACCACGATGGCCGCCAGCCCCAGCACCTCCTTGCTCTGCGGCGCCCACTCCCACAGGGACCCCCGGTACTGCTCGTCCACCATTTCGTTGCGGCGCGAGCGCTGGTGGTGCTCATGCCAGTGGAAGCTCCAGAAGCTCTTGTGTCTCCTGCCCAACCCGTGCAGCACGTAACGGTGCAGCCACCACTCCCCGAAGTTGGAATACGCCAGACCCAGTGGAATACCGATCATCTCCCCTGCTCCTCGCGGAACACCCCCTGCCTCCAGGTGCCCCGCATGAAATGATGACCAGACGGTCACTCAAAGAATGACCATCCGGTCATCATTTGTGAGGTGCGCGAGCTCATATGGCCACCCGGAAGCCCCCTTCACGACAGGCGGTGGAGAGCCCGCCCGCTCCCATGCCCCGCCGGCCGGGTCCCCAGGGCGGTGTGCGGGACACCAATCGTCGCGAGCGGGTGAACGCACTCGCCGACGCGGCGCTCGAGCTCTTCCTGGAGCGTGGGCTGGAGGGCGTCACCATCGACGACATCACCCAGGCGGCCGGCGTGGCCAAGGGCACCTTCTACCGGTACTTCGAGGACAAGGCGGCGCTGGTGGACTTCCTACTCGAGCCCGTACGCCGGGAATTGCTCCAGGGGCTGGTGACCTGCGGCGAGGCGCTCGAGGCGGCGCGTGACGTGGAGGCCATGTTCGAGGCCTACCGCGCGGTGGCCGCAATCATCGCCGGAGCCATCGTCCAGCACCCGGGGGTGGTGCGGCTCTACCTCCAGGAGTGCCGGGGACCCGCGGTGGGGGCCCGGGTGAAGCTCGTCGAGGTGGAGCGCCTCATCTCCCGTCACGCGGTGGATATCACCCGCAAGGCCCATACCCATGGGCTGCTGCGCCCCATCCGTCCCGCCGTCAGCGGACTGGCGGTGGTGGGCGCCGTGGAGCGCCTGCTGCTCGCCGTCCTCAGTGAGGAGGAGGACGTCGGCAACCCCCTGGAGCTGCCCGACGCCCTCACCACCCTCATCCTCGATGGACTGCGCCTTCCCCACCCCGGCCCCCCGCCCGCGCGCCGGAAGTTGGACGGGAAGCCCGGCCGCCCGTAAGGAAGGAGATCGTGCGGCGGAAACGGGCGAGCGGGCTTCCTTGGGTGATGAGGGTGGGGCTGTTCGCCCTGGTGCCCCTCGTGCTGCTCAACGTGTCGGTGGCCTTCTTCGGCGACACGACCGTCTTCCCCCTCTCCTTGTCCTTCCTGGATGAGAAGGCCCACGCCCTGGCCGCCTACGCGCGCCACCGGCCCACGTGCCTGCTCGAGGGACACCCGGAGCTCGTGCCCCTCATCCGGGACACCGAGCGCCGCCACCGCCTGCCGCCCGGCCTGCTGCAGGCGCTCGTGGAGGTGGAGTCCAACACGCAGCCGCATCGCATCTCCCCCGCGGGCGCCATGGGCCCGGGCCAGCTCATGCCCTCGACGGCCAGCCTGCTGCGGGTGGAGGACCCCTTCGACCCGGCACCCGCCATTGATGGAAGCGCGCGCTACCTCGCCGAGCAGCTCGCGCGCTACCGGGGCAACGTGAAGCTCGCGGTGGCCGCCTACAACGCAGGGCCCGGCAACGTGAACGGCCGCGTCCCGCGCAACGGGGAGACGGAGTTCTACGTGGAGAAGGTGCTCACCCGATACGAGCGCCTCCGGCCCCGCCCTCCTTCCCGTCCGTCACGGCCCGCGCCCGCCGCCGCGAAGAGACAGGCCCGACCGGTGAGCGCCCCTCCGCGCCATTCGCCCGTTGAGCCGCCCACCTCCGGATGAGCAGCTGAGCAGCTCACCGACGCGCGCTGAACCGGTGTGGCCCCCGCGCTCGTCAATGCCATCCATCACGCGACCGGACGTCGCATCCGCCATCTCCCCGTTCGCATCGAAGACCTGCTGTAATCCCGCGCCTCTCCGTGGAAGGCAGGAATGGTGTGCGGCGGATCACCCTGGAAGTGTGTGTGGACGACGTGGCCGGTCTGGTGTCGGCGGCCGAAGGGGGCGCCGACCGGATCGAGCTGTGCGCCGGGCTGGAGGTGGGCGGTCTCACTCCGTCGCGAGGGCTGATGGCGCGGGCCGCGGCGCTCGACATCCCGGTGCTGGCGATCATCCGCCCGAGGGCGGGTGACTTCGTCTACGACGCGGCGACGCTGGACGTGATGCGCGCCGACATCGACACGGCGCGCGAGGCGGGACTCGCTGGCGTGGTGCTGGGCGCGAGCCGGCCGGACGGGAGGCTCGACGAGGACGCGCTCGCGGCGCTCATCGCACATGCGACGGGGCTCGAGGTGGCGCTGCACAGGGCGTTCGATCTGGTGCCCGACCCGCTGGAGGCGCTGGAGACGGCCGTGGCGCTGGGGTTCGCGCGAATTCTCACTTCCGGAGGAAGCGCGACGGCGCTCGAGGGAGCGGAGACGATCGCCATGGTGACGCGAGCCGCGGCGGGCCGGATCTCCATCATGCCGGGCAGCGGCGTGCGGCCCGACACGGTCTCGGAGCTCCTGGCAAGGACCGGCGCGCGAGAGGTGCACGCGTCGTGTTCGGTGCCGCACGTGCCGACCGATCCGCGCGTGGCGGCGCTCGGCTGGGGGCCACCCCTCGCCCGGCGCACCGACCGGGCCACCGTGGAGGCCTTGCGGCACACGCTGAACGGGCTCCCGGCCCCTTGAGTTGAATGGACACCGGAGGGCGTTGCCCACACCGCCGGTGAACCCTAGGCTCCAGCACCCCCCCTAGCTGGAGAAGAACGTGAAACGTCTCTCTGCTGTCTTCGCCGCGGCGAGCCTCGCGCTCGGTGCGATGTCCCCCACCTGGGCCGCCGAGCCGCCCCCCGAGTTCGGCACCGATTGGGATGACCCCCGCACCGCGGCCCCTCCCGTGGAAAAGCCGGCGACGGCCTCGTGCACGGTCAAGATCGTCGACGAGAAGTTCGACGACTTCACTCCCTACACCGGCACCTTCACCCCGCCCGCGGACTGCCCCGGCCCCTGGAACAAGATCGTCCTGCGCATGGAAGGCAAGGTCCAGGGCGTCCAATACGACCGGCTCGGGCACCTGGAGGTCGGTGGTGTCACCCTCTTCAAGACGTCCACGCCCGAGCCTTCCCGTGAAGGCATCGCCTGGTCGGTGGAGAAGGACGTCACCGCCTACGCGCCGCTGCTGGCCCGGTCCCAGCCCGTCTGGATGCTGATTGGCAACGTGGTCAACGACACCTACACCGGCGTGCTGGACGTGCAGGTCTACCTGACCTTCTACCGGGCGCAGGGCAGGTACAAACCGGCGGAGACGGCGGACGACGTGATTCCCCTGACCAACCCGCGCCGCGAGGGCACCGCCCTGCTGGGCGAAGTGACGGTGCCCCAGAACACCGAACGGCTCATCGCCGAGGTGTACGCGACGGGCTCGGGCGGAGGCTGCGAGGAGTTCTGGTACTTCACCGTCCCAACCGTCGTGCCGTACTCCTGCCCCGCCGATACGGGCCCGTACCGCGAGGTGCAGCTCGAGGTGGACGGAAAGGTGGCCGGTGTCGCCATGCCCTTCCCGCATGTCTACACGGGCGGCTGGGCCAACCCGTTCCTCTGGTACGTGCTGCCCGCGCCGCGCGCCTTCGACATCCGCCCCATCCGCTATGACCTCACCCCGTTCGTCGGCCTGCTGACCGACGGCAAGCCGCACCAGATCAAGGTGAACGTGCTGGGAGTCCCCGAGGGCCGCCCTGGCTGGGAGCTGCCGACCCAGGTGCTCGCCTGGCGCGACCCGCGCGTCTCCCGGGTCACCGGCGGTCTCATCGAGCATCGGCTCGGGACCCTGAGCAATGACTCGACGTACGCGCTGGTGGATGGCTGGAACCAGGTGGACACGCAGGGCGGTCATCAGCTGCGCGTCTCCGGCTACCTGCGGACCTCGCGCGGGTGGGTGGTGACGAGCGTCGAGCAGTCGGTCTCCAACTCGAGCATGCACCGCTGGGTGGGAGAAGCGGAGAACCCGGATGGAATCACCGCGACCTGGAACGACACCAGCACCGTCACGGAGATCGGCCGCGGCCTCTTCCCCACCGTGAGCCGGTCCGACAAGCGCTACACGCTCGATGGGCTCATCAGCGTGACGCCGGAGAACCGGCTCACCACGACCATCACCCTCCACGACGAGGAGGAGGAGCGCACCGTCCAGGGCCTGCTCACGCTGTCGCACCGGGAGCTCAGCGACCTCTACACCGGCGAGGCCGCCTATAACTCCGGCGTCCCGCGCCCGCAGCGCAACGCGGTGGGGACCTCCACCCAGCGCTACCGGTTGACCGAGGGCCGCACCTGCTACGACCGCAGCATCACCACGCGGAACGGCTTCGTCACCGAAGACGTCCAGCGCTGCCACTGAGGCAGAGCCCCTCGCTCGAGCGCAATTGCCTTCGCTGTCCAGCTTCTGGCGGAGGGACGGTTGCGCGAGGTGCTCCCGAACGCGCGCCCTCCGCCCCTCCCACTCTCGGCCCTCTGCGCCCGGCAACTCGGCACCACCGCCGGGGAATCACGTCCCGAGGATTGAGAACGAGGACCCCTCCCCGGGCATCCGCCCCACGCCGCATCGCGTCAGGACTCCGCTGGCGGATTAGCGCGAACCGTCCAACCCGCGTCCGGCCTCGAAGTCCACCCACACCTCCACGTTGCCGTGGAGCTGGAGGAACGAAGCCGGGCAATGCGTGGAGAGGGGGCCACGCACCATGGCCGTCACGGCGGCCGCCTTGTTGACCCCGAAGGCCAACAGGATGACGCGACGCGCCTGGAGGAGCGCCCCCATCCCCAGCGTGAGCGCCGCCAGGGGAACCTTCGAGACGTCGTCTCCGAAGAGGGAGGCCATCGCCAGACGCGACTCCCGTGAGAGCCGGGCCCGGTGGCTGACCGCCTGGAGGCTCTCCCCCGGCTCGTTGCAGCCCACCTGCCCGTTGGGCCCGATGCCCAACAGCAGCATGTCCAGCCCTCCGGCCCCAGCAAGTTGCGCGTCGTAGCGGGCGCACTCGCGTTCCGCCCTGTCCGCGCTCCCATCGAGGAAATGGATGCGCTCGCGTGCCAGGTTGACGTGCTGGAAGAGATGTCGCTCCATGTACGCCCGGAAGCTGCCCGGATCATCCGGCGGCAAGCCGAGGAACTCGTCCAGGTTGAAGGTGGTCACCCGCGAGAAGTCCAGCTCCCCGCGCCCGTGCAACACCACCATCTCCCGGTACACATTCAGGGGGGTGCGGCCGATGGGCAGGCCGAGCACCAGGGACGGCTTCTCCCGCACCGCCGTGGCCACGTAGGCGGCGCAGGCGGCGGCAGCTTCCTTCTCGGAGGCGAAGACGCGAACGTTCAAGGTGGGGGCCGTAACCAGGGGGTCCGAGGCAGCATAGCCAAAGCCCTCCCTCCGACAAAGCCGCACGTCCAACCCTGGGAGTCCCTCCCCGCCCGCCCGCCCCGCACCACCCCGGGGCCTTCCGGCCGATCGCCACCGCGCCTGGCGAGCGGTTTACATCAACTTCGCGCATGACTCGCGCCCGAGGTAGGTTAGAAGGGAACCTCATGAAAGTCGCCGTTCTCACTGGCGGGGGCGATTGCCCCGGCCTCAACGCGGTCATCCGCGCCGTTGTCCGTCGAGCCACCGCCCATGGTTTCGAGATGATGGGCCTGCGTGATGGATGGAAGGGTCTCCTCGAGGACAACCACTTCCGCCTCACGCGCGAAACCACCTCCGGCATCCTCCACCGCGGAGGAACCATCCTGGGCACTTCTCGCGTCAACCCGTTCAAGGTCGAGAACGGGTTGGAGAAGGTCAAGCGCGCCATGGAGCGCAACGACATCCACGCCGTCATCGCCATTGGCGGCGAGGGCACGCTCTCCGCGGCCACGCGCATGTCCCAGGAGGGGCTGCGCATCGTGGGTGTGCCGAAGACGATCGACAACGATCTCAACGGCACGGACTTCACCTTCGGCTTCGACACCGCGGTGGCCATCGCCACCGAGGCCATCGACCGGCTGCACTCCACCGCCGAGTCCCACAAGCGCGTCATCGTGTGCGAGGTGATGGGGCGGCACGTGGGGTGGATCGCCACCTACGCGGGCATGGCCGGCGGCGCCGACGTGATCCTGGTCCCCGAGGTCCCCGCGGACCTGGTGCGTGTCGCCGAGCACATCAAGCACCGGCACTCCACCGGGCGCTCCTTCTCCATCGTGGTGGTGGCCGAGGGCACGCGCATCAAGCTGTCGCACGAGGGGCAGGAGCAGCTCGTCACCTCGGGCGCGCTGGACGAGGCGGGCCGGCCGCGCCTGGGTGGCGTGGGCAGCATCGTGGCGCATGAGATCGAGCAGCGCACGGGCTACGAGACGCGCGTGTCGGTGCTGGGTCACATCCAGCGCGGCGGCGCGCCCACCGCGCATGATCGCGTGCTGGCCACGCGCTTCGGCGTCCACGCGTGCGACATGGTGGCCCGGGGCGAGTTCGGCAAGATGGCCGCGCTGCGGGGCAATGAGATCGTGAGCGTGGACCTGGCCGAGGCCACCCGGGAGCTCAAGAAGGTTCCCCAGGAGTTCTTCGAGGTCGCCCAGGTCTTCTTCGGCTAGCCGGGAGCGGGGGTGGACATGTCCCCTGCCACGGACCTGTACGCGGAGATGGCGGCCCTGGTGTCCGAGGGCCGACCCTTCGTCCTGGCCACCGTCATCGAGAGCGCCGGCAGCACGCCGCAGAAGCCGGGCTCGAAGCTGGTGGTGCTCGAGGACGGAAGCCTGCGGGGCACCGTGGGCGGCGGCGCCATCGAGCATCAGATCATCCAGGCCGCGCGGGAGCTGCTGGCGTCGCCGGAGCAGACGCGCGTCATCGAAACGCACCTCACGCACGAGCTGGGCATGTGCTGTGGGGGCCGGATGAAGGTGTTCCTGGAGAAGCACGGAGCACCCCCGCGGCTCACGGTGTTCGGCGCCGGGCACGTGGCGAAGGAGCTGGCGTCGCTGGCGCACCGGGTGGGCTTCCGGGTGACGGTGGTGGACGCCCGGCCCGAGTGGGCCAACCCCGAGCGCTTCCCGGACTGCGAGCTGCGGGTGAAGGACCCGGCGGACCACGCGCGGGCACTGCCCGGTGGGCCGGAGCATTACTTCTGCGTGACGACGCACGACCACCCGTTGGATCAGGCGGTGGTGGAGGCGTTGCTGGACAAGCCCTCGGCGTACCTGGGGGTGATTGGCAGCCGTCGCAAGGCCGAGCGCTTCCGGATGCGGCTGCGGGCCGCGGGCTTCACCGAGCCGGCCGTGGAGCGGATGCGCTCACCCATGGGCGTGGACATCGGCGCGCTGACACCGGAGGAGATCGCCGTCTCCATCGTGGGCGAGCTCATCCGGGTTCGGCGCCAGCCGGAGTAGAGACCTTCCGAACGGACCGGGCCGCGCCCTGCATGGAAGACGACAGGGAGCGTCTCTTCCCGAGGTGTCCGCGGACCACCCCCTGTTACAAGCCGGCTCCCGCGCCACGCCCGGCGCGACGGTCCCTGGAGGTCAACATGGTGGTCCTCACGGATGGCGGCTCCCGCGTCGAGCTCGTCCCCGAACGCGGAGCGCTCATCACCCGCTTCATCGTCGAGGGCGAGCCCATCCTCTTCCTCGACGAGAGCACCCTGGCCGATCCCACCAAGAACGTGCGCGGCGGCATCCCCGTGCTCTTCCCCTCCCCCGGCGTCCTCCCCGGCGGTAGGTACACCGTCGAGGGCCACGAGTTCCCCATGCGACGCCATGGCTTCGCCCGCGACCTGCCCTGGGAAGTGCGGAACCAGGAGGCCTCGCGCGTGGTGCTCGCGCTCGGGCACTCGGAGCAGACGCTGCGCGAGTTCCCCTGGCGCTTCGAGGCGCTCCTCACCGTGACACTCGAGGGCAGCGCGCTCCACCTCTCCTTCAGCGCCGAGAACCGCGACTCCCGGCCCATGCCGCTGCACCTCGGCTACCACCCGTACTTCCACGTCCCCCAGGCCAACAAGGCCGCGGCCCACGTCGAGACGGATGCCAGGAACGCCTGGGACAACCGCCAGGGCGCCACCGTGTCCTTCTCCGGCCTGGACCTCACCGAGCCCGAGGTGGACATGCACCTGCTCGACCACTCGCCGCAGGGCACCACGCTCGAGCGAGGACCCGGCCTGCGCCCGGTGGAGCTCGCCTGGAGCCCATCCTTCACCATGCTCGTGGTGTGGACGCTCGCGGGCCGCGACTTCGTCTGCGTGGAGCCCTGGACCGCCCCCGGCGGCGCGCTCCAGACGGGCCAGCGGCTGCTGACCGTTGCCCCCGGCGCCACCTTCTCCTCCGAATTCGAGCTCAGCGTCGAGCCCATGGCCCGCTTCGTCCGGTAACCGGTAAAAGGGGCGCCATGTCCTTCCTCTCCCACCTCGAGTGCTCCCGCTGCCGCAAGACCCATGACGCGGACCGGGTGCAGAACCTGTGTGACTGCGGCGGCCCGCTGCTCGTGCGCTACGATTTGAAGGCCGTGGCCAGGGCCGTCCGCCCGTCCGACCTGGCCGGCCGCGTCTCCTCCCTGTGGCGCTACCGGGAAGTGCTGCCCCTCCGGGATGACAAGAACATCGTCTCGCTCGGAGAGGGCATGACGCCGCTCTTTCCGCTCCCTCGGCTGGGCGCAGAGCTGGGCCTGCCGGACCTGTGGTTGAAGGACGAGGGCCTCAATCCCACCGCCTCCTTCAAGGCGCGCGGTGCCGCCACGGGCGTGAGCCGTGCGAAGGAGCTGGGAATCAAGGCGCTCGCCATGCCCACCAACGGCAACGCGGGCGGCGCCTGGGCCAGCTATGGCGCTCGCGCGGGAATGTCCGTCACCCTCGTGATGCCCACCGACGCGCCCGCAATGAGCGTGCTCGAGGCCACCGCCGTGGGTGCTGATGCGTACATGGTCCGGGGACAGATTACCGACGCTGGCGCCATCGTTGGCCGCTCGGCCAAGGCGCACGGCTGGTTCGAGGCCGCCACGCTCAAGGAGCCGTACCGCATCGAGGGCAAGAAGACGATGGGGTACGAGATCGCCGAGCAGCTCGGCTGGAGCCTGCCGGACGTCATCCTGTACCCGACCGGTGGCGGCGTGGGCATCATCGGCATCTACAAGGCACTGCTGGAGATGCGAGAGCTGGGTTGGCTGCCGGAGAACATGCGCTTCCCCAAGCTCGTCGCCGTGCAGGCCGAGGGCTGCCAGCCCATCGTGAAGGCCTTCCGCGAGGGCAAGGACGTCTCCGAGAAGTGGGAGAACGCAACCACCGTGGCCCAGGGCATCCGCGTGCCCAAGGCGATCGGTGACTTCCTGGTGCTCCAGGCCGTGAGGGAGACGGGAGGCACCTGCGTGGCCGTGCCCGACGCCGACACGATGTGGGGCCTGGAGCGCATCAGCCGCACGGAGGGAGCCTTCATCTGCCCCGAGGGCGCCGCGCTCGTGGGCGCCGCTCGCATGCTGCTGCGCGACGGGTGGCTGGATGCGGGTCAGCGCGTGCTGCTGCTCAACACCGGCGCGGGTATCAAGTACCCGGATGTGATGTCGCCCAAGCTCCCCGTGATCGAGCTCAACGCGACCTTGTGAGGGGCGGGGCGCCTGCTCGCCCTATTCTTCCGGCCTCTTCTTCCTCTTCTTGTGCCTTTCGACAATCGAGAAGGGGAAGAGAGCCCGATGATTGATGTTCCGGTAATACGCCGCCAGGAAGTATTCGCCACCGACCTGGATGACGGACTGAGCTCGCGGCTCGGTCTGGCCCTGAAACCAGGCGTCCGCATCCTCTCGAGTATCGAACGTGGCTACCGCTGGAGGGAGACCGTCCCGCATCATCTCCTCGAGATAGAACTCGAGGGTCGGATGCGGAAGGAATGCGCGCCAGTTGCTTTCGCGGCGATATGCAACGAGATGGTATTCGTCCGCGATCAGGACATACGCCATGGCAGGCGGACTGGGATTGTTTGCCAACCAGGCCTCCGCCTCCTCGCGTGTCTTGAAGGCAGCGACCACCAGAGCGGGGGCGTCTAACGCACGACTCTTTCGATAGTCTTCGAATTCGTAGGCTCGACCCGTTGCCCAGATGAACTCGAGCGCATCGGCGGCGGCGACGAGCCACTCCTTCTCCTCCGCAGACTGGGTGTTCTCGTGGATACGTCCGAGGAAATCCACCGCGTTATTGATGAAGTCTCCAATGGCCATGGTGACGCCGCCCGGATGTGGAGCCCCCACAGGGATCATGATGCCGCCAGCAACAACGCGGGGATGAGGCTCAGTCCCCCCACCGCCCGAGGCAACTCCAGCAGCACCGCCGCTCCCACGAGGACCGAGGAGCGGTTCGCGCTTTTCACTTGGAGGTCTCCTCGGGCTTCGTGAAGGGCACGTCCAGCACCGGGAGCTTCGTCGCTCCCGGCAGATCGTAGTGCCACCACTCCATCGCGTTCTTCTTGAAGCCCGCCCCCTCCATCGCCGCGCGCAGAATCTCCCGGTGCTTGCGCGAGGCCTCCGTCCCGCCCTTATACCCGTGGTGCGCCGCCTTCTCGAAGGAGTCGAACGGCGTCGGCATCTCCACCTCCGCCCCGTCCAGCGTCACCAGCGTCAGGTCCACCGCCGCGCCCCGGTTGTGGTTCCCCCCCTTCTTCGGGTTCGCCACGTAGCCGGGCTTCGGGAAGATCTTCCACATCTGCCACTGCACCGCGATGGGCCGATAGCAGTCGTACACCTTCAGCCGGTACCCCCGCGGGCGCAGCGTGTCCGCCGCCTTCTTCAGCCGCTCGGCCGTCTCCGGCAACAGCAGGCAACGCGCCCCGTCCGGGTACACCTTCTGCTTCAGGAAGTTGTCCGGCGTGGCGTACTTCATGTCCACCACCAGGTCCTTCACCACCTCGGTGGCATCCACCACCGGCGCGCTCCCCGCCGCCAGCCACAGCCCCAATGCCACGCTTGCTGGTCCCGCCATCCCTCAGGCTCCCTTCACGTAGGGCGTGGGGTCCGGCACCCCCGCCTGCTCGAATCCCCGGCGCCGCAGCACGCAGCTGTCGCACCGTCCGCACGCCCTCCCCTCCGGGTCCGGGTCGTAGCACGAGTGCGTCATCCCGTAGTCCACGCCCAGCTTCACGCCCGCGCGGATGATGTCCGCCTTGGTCATCCCCGACAGCGGCGCGTGTACCTTGAAGCGCGTCCCCTCCACCCCCGCCTTCGTCGCCAGCGTCGCCATCTGCTCGAAGGCCCGGATGAACTCGGGCCGGCAGTCCGGGTAGCCGCTGTAGTCCACCGCGTTCACGCCGATGTAGATGTCGCTCGCGCCCACCACCTCCGCCAGACCCAACGCCAGCGACAGGAAGAGCGCGTTGCGCGCCGGCACGTAGGTGATGGGGATGCCGTGGGACATCTCGCTCTCGGGCCGATCCTTGGGAACCTCGATGTCCGCCGTCAGCGCCGAGCCGCCCACCTGCCGCAGGTCCACCGTCACCACCCGGAAGTCCTTCACGCCCATGGCCTGCGTCACCCGGCGCGCCCGCTCCAGTTCCACCAGGTGCCGCTGCCCGTAGGACACCGCGAGGCACACCGGCTCGAAGCCGTCCGCCTTCGCCATCGCCAGACAGGTCGTCGAGTCCAACCCGCCCGACAGCAACACCACCGCCTTCTTAGTTACCGCCATTGAAGCGCCGCTTCCCTTCCACGCCGTACACCGCCGTGCACGACGTCACGCATTTGCAGTTCTCCTTCCCCGGAAGGAAGGTCACCCTCAGCTCACCACACGCCCGCTCCGCGTCGTAACCATTCACCGTGGGGCCCGGCACCGCGCCATCCGGCAGGCCTCCGTCGGGCAGGTTGGCGCACCTGCTCCCGATGGCCCGGTCCTGGCTGTCGCTCAGCAGCACCACCGACATC
Organism: Archangium violaceum; assembly: GCF_016859125.1. NCBI lineage: Bacteria > Pseudomonadati > Myxococcota > Myxococcia > Myxococcales > Archangiaceae > Archangium > Archangium violaceum. The sequence continues at coordinate 1,175,205 of NZ_CP069338.1, forward strand.
ATCTCCTCGATCTCCGCGCCCTCGCAGTTCTCTCCACAGCTCGGAACCTGGGCCGCGGCCCGGTGGACCGTGACGTAGCGCTGCGCCGGGGCATCGAAGGTGGCCTTGCGCGAGAAGCCGTCGATGGTGAACCACCCGCCCCCATCCACGCTGTCGCGCGAGAAGGTGCCCGAGAACTCGAAGCCGCCGTCCACGAGCCGGGTGAAGTCACCTGCATCCGGATTGCAGTCCGTCCGGTCCCAGTTCGCCTGGGCATGGAAGTCGAACCTTCCGATGACGAGATCCCCCGGGTACACCGTCTCGGACGCACACGCGATGGCGATGGCGACCACGGGGAGCGCTACGAGGAGCAGACGTCGGGAGTCAGGCATGGTCTTCGGAGGTTACACGGTCTCCAGGGCCGCGAGGGCCACCGCGCGGAACGCCGTGCTGGTCCGCAGCACCGTGCCCACGTCCAGGGACGATGGGTCGGAGCCACGCACCTCGGGCGACAGGTGTGCCAGCACGCGCGACGCGGCGAGCGAGGCGGGCACCGCGCGGAAGGCCGCCACCGCTGCGACATCGAAGCCCTGGACCGGACCGGGCCGGGTCAGCGCCTCGCCGGACCCGCCCAGACAGAGGGCCAGCGCGCAGAGGTAGCTCAGCTCCACCGGGCCGAAGCAGGCCAGCGTCCCCGCGCCCAACACCAGCTCGTCCGGAGAGGCCAGGTACGCCTCCACGCCACCGGCCGGGTTCAGGAAGACACGCAGCGACTCGGCCCCCAGCTCCTTCAGCGTGGGCCGCAGGGCCGCGTGCAGGCGGGGCATCACCTCGGCCGTTACCGCTACCGCGTTCGGAGGCAGCGGATGGCGGAAGCCCTCGGGCAGCGCCACCCGGGAGATCGTCGCGGCCGATGCGCTCGCCGTACTGGAGACGAGCGCCGCGCCGAAGCCGTCCACGCGCGCCACCTCCATGGGCACGTCGTCGCAGGCCACCAGCGCCTCGGCGTACAGCGTCCACCCGTCCGCGTCCACCGGTTGCCGCCGCAGCAGCTCGGGCCAGAGATAGATGGCCAGCGCCGCGCCCTCGTACGTGGGCGACAACCGCTCCGCCACCAGGCGCTTGGCCTCCATGGACAACTGGCCGGCCTGGAAGAGCCGCTCGGCAAGACGCACCGCGAACACCACCAGCTGCCCGTCCAGGTACCTGCGGAGGATGCCCTCCAGCGTCGCGGGGTCATCCGTGAGGCGCTCGCGCAGCTGCAACGCCTCGCCCGTGAGGCCCTGGGCCTCGGCGATCCGCACCCGCCGCTCCAGCCGCTCCGGCGTCTCCGGCAACAGCTTGAGCTGCTCGGCGGCCTCCGGCAGCCGGCCAAGGGCCTCGTAGGCCTCCGCCAGCCGCTCGCGCCACAGCCCCATCGCGGCCGGGCCGGCGAGAATGGCCGCCAGCTGCTCCGCCACCACCACGAAGCGCGCGTGGTTGCGCGTCTCGTCGTAGATGGGCAGCAGGAACTCCAGCGCGCGCACCGTCCCGGGTGCGTCCTCGAGCGCCTTCTCGAAGGCCTCCTGCGCACGCGCCTTGTCTCCCGCCCACATCAGCATGTCGCCATGCTCCACGTGGAGGCTGGCGCGAGCCTTGGGATCCGTCTCGAGCAGGATGAGCAGGCCCAGCGTGTCCGCCGCGTCCGCCGTGCGCCCCGCGTCGCGCTGCAACCGGAAGCGCTCGCGCAACAGCTTGCCGCGCCGCTCCGGCCAACCATCCGCCGCGTCGGAGAGCGCCTCGACGCGCTCGTCCAGCGAGAGCGCCCGGACGTGGGTCAGCACCACCTCGGCCACGGCCTCGGGGAAACCGCCGATCGACGACAGCAGGAGCCGCAGGCGCTCGGTGAAACCCGGCGACGTCGCGAAGGACTCCAGCGCGAGCAGGCGGGCCTCGGCCGGAGCGGCCTCCGCGCGCAGCACCTCGTCGCGAAGGCCCATGGCCATGGCCGCGTCCCACTGCGTGAGGAGCTCCGCCAACCGCAGCAGCCCCTCCCAGTCTCCTTCCGCGCGCAGGCCGGTGGTCAGGTCCGTGACGTGCGAGGCGTCCGCGTCCGGCCTCGCCACCAGCGCCCAGAGCGCCTGACGGACGCGGGCCATGTCCCCTGCACGCTCGGCGAGCGCGAGCGCCCCCGTGAGGTCCCCGGACTCGAGCGCGGGGCCGAAGCCCACCTCGACGGCGCGCGCCGGGGCGCCCAACCGGGTGAAGCGCTCGGCCAACTCCACCGGGCCCAGCGTGCCCGGGGCCTCCGAGGCCAGACGCTCGAGCACCTCGAGGGCCTCGATGCGCTCGCCCGCGGACTCCCAGAGGTCCGCCGCCTCCAGCAACAACGCCGGACGCTGCGCGGAGTACGCGAGACGGGCCGCCTGCAACAACGCCTGGGCCGCGCGCCCGGTTTCTCCCGCCGCACGGTGCAGCCGGGCCACCCACCCCAGCGACTCCGCGTCGGGCTCGATGGAGACGGCGGCACGGGCCGAACGCAGTGCATCCGGGAGACGGCCCGCGGCCTCGAACTCGCGCGACGCGGACAGCAGCAGCTCCCGGCGCTCCGCGTTGGCGAGCAGCTCCGCCCGAGCCAGGCGCACCTCGGCGAGACGGCCCGGCTCCTCCGCGAGCAACGGCTCCAGGGCCTCCAGCGCCTCGGCGTAGCCCGCACCGGAAGTGCCCCGGGCCACCACGGCCTCCAGCGCCTCGCGGGCGAGCGACTCGCGGCCCGCGGCACTCGCGAGGGAGGCCAGCTCCAGCCGCAGCAGGGAGGCCTCGTCCGCGTCCTCCGTCGCCGGCACCAGACGCTCGAGCGCCTCCAGCAGCGCGGCCTGTTCGCCCCGCTCGCGCAGGCCCTCCACCAGGGCCCGGATCGCGGCCACGTTGGTCGGGTCCGCCTCGGCCGCGCGCTCCCGGAGGGCCGCGGCGCGCCTCGGGTCATCGAGCTGCTCCGCGGCGACCTCGGCGGCGGCCATCAGCAGCTCCGCGGCGCGCGAGCCCCCGGCGGCCTCCGCACCGGCCTCGTAGACGGCGAGCAGGTCCGCGGGGCGGCCCAGGGCACGCAGGCCCGTCACCGCCCGATCGATGATGTGGGCGTCCGCGGGACGCAGACGCGTCAGGTGCAGCAGCGCGTCGATGGACTCCCTGGGGTCCTCGAAGAGGTCCGCGGCGCGGCGGTAGAGCACCTCGGCGGTGGCGGCATCCGCCTTGCGCGCGAGCTTCAGGGAAGCGCGGTACAGGCCCTTGGAATCACCCGTGCGGCCGTACACCTCGGCGAGGAGGGACAGGGCCTCCTGGCCACGCGCCCCCTCGGGCTCGAGCGCCACCACGGCCTCGAAGGACTCCGCGGCATCACGGTACGCCCCCGAGGACAGCGAGGCATGACCGAGCCGCAGGTGGGTGCGCACGCGCACCGGGACGGGAAGCGACTCGCCCCCGGCCGCGAGCAGACGCCGGTCATAGGGCTGGGCCGCGTTCGGGCCACCGCCCTTGGCGGCCAGCTCCGCGCGCGTGGCGAGCGCGTCCACGTCGTCACCCGCGTGGGCCAGGTAGTCGTCGAAGGCCTGGGCGGCGAGCAGCGACTCCCCCGCCTCGAGCAGGAGGTCCGCGCGCTCACGCAGCAGCGGCAGCGCCTGCTCCGACGGTACGGAGGCGGCACGAAGGGACAGCAGCTCCGCCAGGCGGCGCACGTCCCCGGCGGCACGGGCCCGCAGCACGTGGAAGGCCTCGGCGCTGGAGGGAGCGAGCTCGAAGGCCTGGTCCTCGCACAGCAGCGCGCGCTCCAGCGCACCGGCCTCGCGGAAGGCCTTCGCGGCGGCCAGGTAGCTCTCCGCGGCCTGCGCGGGCGGCTGCTTCTGGGCGCGGCGCAACATCAGCGCGGCGAGCGACTGCAGGTCCTCCGTCTCCGTGAGGAAGGCGCGGTGGCGGGAGTAGAGCGGCTCCTGGAAGGGGTCCGCCTCCAGCAGGAGGGCGTCGAACTCGGCGGCGTCCGCGTCCCGCCCCAGCTCGTGGAGCAGGTCCGCGGCCTGACGGGTGAGGCCCAGGTCGTCCGGCAGCGCCGAGCGCGCGGCGAGCAGCGCGATGACGGCGGCATCCGGACGTCCGGCGCGCTCACGGTAGAGGGTGGCGGCGCGCAGCAGCAGTTGCGCGCGGAGGGTGGGCTCCTCCTCATGCGAGGCGGAGTCCTCGAACCAGGCGGCCAGCTCGGCCACGCGCCCCTCGCGCTCGAGCAGCTCGCACAGGAGCGTCTCGGCCTCCTGGAGGGAACGGTCCAGGCGGAGCGCCTCGCGCAGGAAGCCCTCGGCCTTGCTGGAGTCGTCCAGCACCTCCAGGTGGAGCTTCGCCAACCGCAGCAGCGACGTGGCCTTCCCGGGCGCCTCGGGGAGCAGCGGCAGGACGCGCTCCAACCAGCGGGCCTCGGCGACGGTATCGTCCCGGCGCACGGCCAGCTCGATGCCCATGCGCGCCGTGTCGAGCTGCTCGGAGAGCGCGAAGGCCCGCTCCAGCGCGGCCTCGGCGGCGGACAGGTCCAGCTTCGCGTCGCGCAGCATCTCCGCGCGGTGGCGCTCGTAGGCGGCGGCCTCGTCCTTCCGGTCCTCCTTCTCCAGGAGGAAGCGCAGCGCCTCCAGCGAGCGCAGCGAGTCATCCACCCGGCCCGACTCCTCGGCCAGGCGCGCGTGCTCCGCGCAGGCGGAGATGGCGCCGTCCAGGTCTCCACGCTCCTGGCAGAGCGCGGCCACCACCTGGAGCTGGGCCATCAGCTCGGGGGCATGGCCCGTGTCGCGGTAGAGGTCGGCGAGCGCCTGGTGCAACGGCAGCGGCTCCTCCGCCATCTCCGCCGCGCGCGCCAGCAGGGAGGCGGCGAGCGCGGCGTCCGCCAGCGACTCGCGGGCACGCTCCGCCAGCGAGACGAGCCGCTCCGCGGTGTCGTCGGACGGAGGCAGGGCACGCGCGTGGGTGACGAGCACCTCGAAGGCGGCACGGGGCTCGTCCTTCTCCAGCAGCGAGGCGAGCCGATGCACGGCCACCTCGTTCAACGGACGCGCGATGAGCAGCCGCTTGTACGCGGACACCGCGCGCCGGGAGTCCCCGAGCTTCTCGGCGAGCGCCCCCAGGCGCAGCCACGCCTTCTCGGCGCTCTCGGGCTCGGTGGAGAAGTCCGCGGCGGCGGCGAGCTGCTCCTGCAGGGGCAGCGCCTCGACCACCTCTCCGTGCAGGAAGAGGAGCTCGGCCAGCTCGGCGAGCTGCGCGTCGCGCGCGGGGACGAGGACATGGGCGCGGCGGGCCAGCTCCAGGGCCCGGACCATGTCTCCAGCGGCGCGGGCATGAGAGGCCCCCTCGCGCAGGAGGGTGGCGGCCTCCGAGGAGGGAATGTCGTCGGTGCCGACGTCGAGGAGCTTCGCGGCCTCGGCGGAGTCACCCCGGTCGGCCACGAGGGCCACGAGGCGGCGGCGCACGTCGACGTTCTCGGGGGCCAGACGCACGGCCTGCCGCAGCGCGGCCTCGGCGGCCTCCGGCTGCTCCAGGCGCTCCAGGTAGAGGGTGCCCAGCTCCGCGTAGAGGGTGGCGGCCTCGGAGGGAGGCGCATGCGGGGCCTCGGCGGCGAGCAGGCTCGCGAGGCGCGCCCAGTCCTCCATCTCACGCAGCACGCGATGGAGCGCGGAGATGGCGCCAGCGTGACGTGGGGCGAGGGAGAGCGCCGACTCCAGGCTGTTCGCGGCCTCCGGAAGGCTCCCGCCCTTCTCGAGCAGGCTCGCGCGCGACAACAACGCCTCCACGCGGCGGGGCACGGGGCCCTGGCGCGCGGCCTCGGCGAGCGCCTCCGCCTCGGCATCCGACTGCCCATCCCGACGCGCGAGCGTGGCGAGGGCGAAGAAGGCATCACAGCGCTCGGCCGGGGAGAGCGGCAACGCCACGGCGGCGAGCAGGGCCTCACGGGCCGGAGCGCGCGCGTCCTTCTCCACCAACGTGGAGGCGAGCGCGAGGAGCCGGACGCGGGCGCGCTCGGCGAGGTCCGGCTCGGAGACGACGACGTTGCGCCAGGCCTCCAGCTCGTCCACGTCGTCCCCCGCCTCGCGGGCGAGCGCGGCGAGGGCGAGCCACAGGGGCGCGGGCCGGCGGGAGAGCTTCGTGGCGGCGAGGAAGTCGTCGCGCGCGGACTGGGCGCGGCCAGCGTTGCGGTGGAGCGCGGCGCGGCGGGCGAGCAGCTCCGCGCGGGCATCCCCCTCGGCGGCGGAGATGAGCGTGCCGAGCAGGGTGAGACGCTCGACCTCTTCCTGGGGAGTGCCCGCGCCCGGAGGGGGCAGCAGCTCCAGCAGGGACTGCGTGGCCCACGTGTCGTGAGGCTCCTCGGCGAGGAGGCTGCGCAGGGCGTCGGCGGCCTCGGCGGGACGGCCCAGGGCGAGGGACAGCTCGGCCAGCTCGCGCCGAGCGGAGCGGCGCGCGTCTCCGGAGAGGCGCGGCCACAACAGGGCGAGCTGGTCGGCCAGGGGCTCGCGCGCGCCCGCCTTGCGGTGGAGGCCAGCGAGCTCCACCTGGGCCTCGAGATCCTCCGGGGCCAGGGCACAGTACTGGGCCAGCAGGCGACGGGCGGCATCCGGGCGGCCGGCACGCACCGCGGCGGAAGAGGCGCGGCGCGTCAGCTCCAGCAGCTCGTCCTCGCGGAGCGCATCCGGGTCCGTCGCAGGCAGGGCCAGCACGGCCTCGAAGTCCTCCAGGGCGGAGCGGGCATCCCCCTGCATCCGCAGCTCGCCCCGGCGCACGCGCGCGGGAGCGAAGGAGGCATCCCGCTCCAGGGCCTCGGCGAGGAAGGCCTCCTCGCGGCTGGTGCCCATGGCGAGCACGGAGGCGCGGAAGAGGAGCTTCGCGCCGGCACGAGCGTCCGTCACGAGCGCGGCCTTGCGCGCGAAGAGGCGGGCGGCCTCCAGCTTCTCGCCCCGCTCCAACTCCAGCTCGGCGAGCGCGTCGAGGGTCTCGGCGGCCAACGGACCCGAGGGATTCGCATCGAGCGCGGCGGACAGGCGCAGGAGGGCGGGGCCCTTCTCCCCGCGCTCCAGGAGGACGCGAGCGCTCTGCAGGAAGAGGGGCGCGGCCTCCGCGGAGCGCTCGGCGGCGACGAGGGCCTGGGCGCGCGAGGCCCACAGCTCGGCCAGCTCCCGCGTCTCGCCTGCCTCGGTGTAGAGGGCCTCCAACCGGGAGGCGAGCGCGTCGTCCAGGCGGCGCAGCGGGAAGGCCTGGGCGTAGGCGGCGATGGCGGCCTCGCGGTCTCCCGCCAGCTCACACGCGCGGCCCAGGCGCGAACGGATGTCCGCGAGGCGCTCGGGGGCGGTGGTGCGCGGCAGGGTGGACAGCAGCGTCTCCAGCGCGCGCCGGGCGTGCTCGGGGCGCTCGCAGCGCAACGAGAGGTCGGCGAGCTCCAGCAACACGGCCTGGTCCGGAGAGAGGCGCGCGGCCTTCTCCAGGGCCACGAGGGCCTCGCCGAGCCGGCCCAGCCGGGCCTCCAGCACATTGGCGAGCTCGCGCAGCGCCGTGGCCGCGAGCCGCTTGTCGCCCTGCGCCTCGGCCACGCGCGCCCGATCCTCCAGGGCGTTGGCCAGGCCCGCCATGTCCGCGCGCTTGCGCTGGAGGGCACACAGCTCGCCCAGGGTGGGCAGGTCATCCGGCTCGGCCTTCAGCACCTCCTGGAGGGCGGTGGCGGCGAGGTCCAGGTCGAAGGCCAGGTCCCGCGCGGCCACGGCGAGGCGGCGGTACTTCTGCGCGCGCTCCCTGGGCTCGGTGGTGAGGCGCGCGAGGGAGGAGAGGCAGCGGGTGAGCAGCCCCCCATCACGCCGGGCCTCGGCGATCGCCAGCAGGGACTCCAGCGCGGGCTTGTGGTCGGGATCGGCCTCCAGCGCGGACGTGAGGAGACGCTCGGCCTTCTCGGGCTGCTGCAGACGGCCGCGGTACAGCTCACCGGCCTCGGCCCAGAGGGCGGCGCGGCGGCCGGGCTCCTCGTGGACGGCGGCGGCCTTCTCCAACGCCTCGGCGAGCTCCTGCGTGCGGCCGGTGGCGCGGAAGTAGGGAATCAGCTCGTCGAGCGCGGAGGCGTCGCGCGGGTCCAACGCGAGCGCGGCCTCCAGGTGCTCGCGGGCACGGGCGGGGTCCCCGAGCTTCGTGCGGTACAGGCGCGCCAGGGCGTGGTGGCTCTGGTGCGCGGCCTGGCGGATGGAGTCGGAGCGCGGAGCGGGGCCCGCCAGCTCCAGCGCCTGTTGGTAGCCGGCGAGCGCCTCCTGCAACTTGCCCAGCTTCTCGGCCACGCGCGCGGTGGAGAAGAGGGGCTCGGGCTCGCCGGGCAACAGTGACACGGCCTCTCGGTAGCGCAGCAGCGCGTTGTCCGGCTGCTGGAGGCCCTCCTCCCAGATGCGGCCGGCGAGGAGGTTGGCGCGGCCCACGCGGTCCAGCTCGTGGCGGGCCATGGCCACTTCACGCAGACGGTCCAGGGCCTTGAGGGCGCGCAGGTGCTCGCCGCCGCGGTGGCACAGCTCGCCGAGCAGCAGCAACGCATCCGGCTGATCCGGAGAGAGACGCAGCGCGGCCTCGCAGTGCAGGCGGGCGCCGGCGACATCGTCCTCCGTCTGGGCACACAGGCGCGCGAGGTGCACGTGGGCATCCGCGGCCTCGGCGGGATCTCTCGCGAGCGCGGCGATGCGGCGGTAGGCACGCACGGCACCGGCGCGGTCGCGGCTCTGGTCCGAGGCGCGCGCGAGGGCCTTGAGGGAAGGCAGGTGATCCGGCCTGAGGCCGAGCACCTCATGCAGAGCCTTCACCGCCACCTGGGGCGCATGGTCGCGAGCGGCGCGGGCGGCGGCCTCGGCGGAGAAGAAGGCGGCGGCCTCCTCGGAGGCGCGGCGCGAGAGGGCGCACAGGGCGAGGTAGCGCTCGGCGGCGCGGGCATGCTCACCCCGGCGCTCGCGCACCACGGCCTCGCCCCAGAGGGCGGCGGGGCTCTTCTCGCGGCGGCGCAGCAGCGTGGCGGCCACGTCGAGGGCCAGGTCGTGCGCCTGCGGATCCGCCACGAGGAGCGACAGCAAGCGCTCGGCGGCGAAGGGGTGGGCGTCCTGGGCGTCGCCGGCCTGGAGCCAGGCGTCGCGCGCCTCGGCGAGCCTGCCCTGGGCGATGAGGGCCTCGGCATCGGCGAAGGCACGGGCGCCCTCGAGGGCCAGCAGCAGCTCCTCGTCGGGCGGAGCGGGAGGTGGCAGGCCTCCAGAGGTGAAACGCAGACGCAGGCCCGCGCTGCTCACCTCGGCGGAGGAGAGGCGCGCGGTGTCCAGCACGGGCATCTTGAAGCCCCGGCTCACCGCGGCCTTCTGGCAGAGCGCGGGCAGCACGCGGGTGGAGAAGCCGGTGGCGCCACGCACCTCCACCTCGGGCAACAGGCCCAGCTCGGCCACGGTGGCGGCGATGAGGCCGGGCACCTGTACCGAGGGCGTGGAGGAGAAGCCGTACAGCCGCACGTCGTAGAGGTAGAGGGCGAGCCGCTCGCCGTCGGCGTCGAAGGCGACCTTGAAGGTGAGCGGGGTGCGCTCCGGGGCCTGGAGGAAGGCCTGGCCCTCCAGGTAGCCGGGGCGGAAGTGCAGCTTCAGGCCCTCGAGGCCGGCCACGCGTCCGGCGAGTTCCGCCACCTTGCGCACCACGAGTTCCGCGTCGACGTGCAGCTCGAGGAAGCCGAAGAGGAGCTTCTTGCGCTGGTAGCGCGAGGCTCCGGCGCTGACGTTGAAGGGGAAGGTGACGTCGGGAATCTGCAGCGCGAAGTCGGCGATGGAGAGTCCGGGCGCCAGTTCGAGGGGCGGAAACCCCACGAAGGCGCGCCTGTCCAACAGGCGCAGCTCGGGGGCTGCGGCTTGCGCTTCGGACGCGGGCTTGGGGGAGTCGCTGTCGATGGCCATCGCGGGGGCTGCTGTAGAGCGAGCGAAGTTACCACGTGGTCCAACCCCCCGGAATTTTTGCTGTTCTCCTGCCCGCTCAGCAGGCGACGTATCGCCTCCGGCTGCCCAGCAGGAGTCCGGCCCTCTCGGTACGGGGACGTGCTGAAGCGCTTGAGGTGGCAAGCGGAGGTGTTCGAGCATGGTGACAACGTGAACTTGACCCTCCTGAACACCGACGAGACCATCAGCCGACTCGTCTCGCTCATCAAGAACGCGCGCAAGCAGGTATTGCTCGTTTCCCCCTACGTTACCCTGGGAAAAGAGGATCGGATCGGGCAAGCGATCCGGGCTGCGCTGAACAACAAAGTCTCCGTTACCCTGATCTTTCGGCTCGACGACGATCTCCAGTCCTTCGCCAGAACGTACAGTGAGTACCTTCAGGAGCTCACCGCGCGGGGCCTTCAGATCCGCGTTCTTCCGAAGCTCCACGCGAAGCTCTACTGGTCGGAATCCGAGGTCATCATCTCCTCGTTGAACCTGCTCTCCTCGTCATTCCTCTCCAGTATCGAGGTGGGGCTCTGGTCTAAGGACCCAGCGGACGTGGCCCAGGTGCGGCAGTTCATCAAACAGGAGATCGAGCCGCACATCCTCTCGGGTCAAGACTTCCAGAGATTCGTGGAGAGCAAAGCCGGTGGGCAGGCCCGAACTTCCAGGAGCACCAGGCAGGCGGAGAGCCCTCGCGCGCCAACTGCGCTGCACGGGTTCTGCATCCGGTGCGCCATGCCGATCACGCTCAACCCTGCGAAGCCATACTGCTGGGACGACTTCCAGGAGTGGGCTGAGTACGAGAACGCGAATTACGAAGACAGCTTCTGTCACAGCTGCGGCGAGGAGTTCCCTGCCACCATGAACAAACCCCTGTGCCGGAGTTGTTACCCCGCCTTATTCACGAGAGGTGCAGGAGGATGACCGGAAAAGGAGGGTGACGCGCCTGACCTCCCGAGTGGTAGAGGGGTGTTGTTCAGACATCCACCACCACAAGGCAGGAGGCGCGTCATGGGTGAAATCCTCAACGACTTCGGGCTGGAGTTCAACGGCTCCGTGAAGCTGGAGGCGAGGGCGGAGCGGTTGACGTCGGAGGCAGGTGCGGTGCTGCTGAGGGAGGTGGACGAGCGGTTGGGGCTGACGCGCTGGCTGGGGGAGATGTTGACGGACACGCGAGACGAGAAGCGGATAACCCACTCGCTGAGGGAGTTGGTGCGCACGGACCTTCTGCTGTTGGGGCAAGGGTGGAGAGACCACGACGACGCGGACGCGCTCAGGAGGGACGCGGCGTTGAGGTTGGCGGTGTCGGACAGCAAGAGCAGCGTGCCGCTGAGGGGGAAAGAGGGGGGAGCGGAGGGGTTGGCCTCACAGCCCACCTTGTCGCGGCTGACGGCCATGTTGGCGCGAGAGGAAAACCGGAAGGTGCTGCACGAGGCGCTGGTGTGGCAGACGGGGCGGAGGCTGAGGGCGCAGCAGCCCAAGGGCCAGAAGCTCAAGCAGGTGACGGTGGACGTGGACGGGTTGCCGGTGGAGGTGCATGGGCACCAGGAGGGCAGCGCGTACAACGGGCACTACGGAGTACGCATGTACCACCCGATTGTCGCCAGTCTCGCCGAGACGGGAGACCTGCTGGACGTGAGGTTGCGCGAGGGAAACGTGCACAGCGCCAATGGAGCGCTGGAATTCATCGACGAGTTGCTGGGGCGAGTGGAGAAGGAGGTGTGTGAGGTGGCGGCGGTGCGCTTCGACGCGGGCTTTCCCGAGGAGAAGCTGCTGGCGAAGCTGGAGGAGCGAGGCACGCCCTACGTGGCGCGCGTGCGCAACACCAGCGTGTTGCAGCGGGAGGCGGCGCTGCCGCGCTTCATGAATTCGGGAGTGCCGCTGGGGGAGCCGGGCACCCACCTGTACGAATGGGAGTACCAGGCGCAGGGCTGGAGCCGTGCGCGGCGCGTGGTGTTGGTAGTGCTGGAGAGGAAGGACGAGCTCTTCCCGCACGCCTTCTGGCTGGTGACGAGCTGGAGCAAGGAGCAGATGCCGGCCGAGGCGCTGCTGGAGCACTACCGCCAACGCGGCACGGCGGAGGGCCACTTCGGAGAGCTCATGGACGTGCTGGCCCCGGCGCTCTCCTCGGCCAGACGGCCCAAGTCCAAGTACCGGGGGCAGCCGCCCGTCCAGCGCTCGGTGTCCATCGACGCCTTCGCCAACAACGAGGTACGCCTGTTGCTCAATGCCCTGGCCTACAACCTGGTGCACGCCGCGCGCGTGCTGATGGAGCAGGCCACGGGCGAGGGCTGGGGGCTGCTCCGTGTGCGCGAGCGGGTGCTCAAAGTAGCCGCGCGGGTGCTGTTACACGCCAGAAGAGTGGTGCTGGTCATTGGCCGGGAGTCGGCCAGCCTCTGGCAGAAGCTGTGGACGAAGCTGGGCTCGCTGAGCACAGCGCACATCACGTAGCTGCCTGGAGTCAATTGCAGCTCACGTGTCGCACTCTCCCCACTCCCCTCTCCATCTCCTCCTGCTTGCTACCCGCTGCCCCGGGGCGGGCTTCCTCTGCCTTGTGCCCGATAACTCAACCCAACGCGCTCGACCTCAGCCTTCATGCATGTCTTGAGCCAGTCGTCGCGAATATGGTGGGGTTACCGCAAGATGACGGGCTGAAGCACCTGCGGGCTCAGACCTTGCCTACCGGAGCGGTGGATGGGGGACCAAGTCGAAGCGGATCCCACACGTACTCCCCGGTCGCGGTGAGGAGCATGTTCGTGAAGCCGTGATGGGCAACGAAGTGGGCGAATCGCGCGGAGACGACCCACAGCCCGTGCAAACCTCGGGGGCGGAAGACGTCTTCGCCCGTCCAAGAGCCTGACTCCAGTGCGAAGCCATGGATCGAATCCACGCCGGAGGCACGGCAGTACGTGCAGATCATGGGATCCGCGCGCCGGAGTCGGCTGCGCGCCTCGTCCACCACTGCGCAGCCATAGGCGGGGATGACGTAGACGTACCCGGGCACGGTGGTGGGTTTGGGCCCCCTCCGTTGCCTGCGTACGCGAACCTCCACGGGATGGAAGCCACCAAGCCCGGTGAGTCCTTCGGCTCTGAATGCATCCGCGAACCGCTCCGAGAGCAGGAAGCTGTTGCCAGGCCCCTCCACGAAGTCACCCAGGTTCTGGCCGAACAGATCCAGCTTTCCACGGTAGGGCGGCAACCAGGTCCGCAAGCCCACTGTGTCGCCGCACTGTGGGCAGCGGGGAGCTGGACCCAGGTTGTCCCCCTCCCTCATGAAAGTGGTGTCGTGGGCTGCTCCCAATGCGTGCTTCGCAACAAAGAAGAAGGGAGAACGAGGGTTTTCAAAAGCCAAGAGGAAGCCTCGCTCACATTTCCGTGCGGTTGTAGCTCGATCGCAAGAACTCCTCCTCCCTCACCGGACGACTGCTGCCGGTCACGCGAACGGGAACGCCGCAGGGAGCCCGTGGGAAGACGACGGCCCGTGGACAAATGCCGCTCGCGCCGCGAGGCGGTGGGACACACGCCCCCACGCCCCATCTGTTCACCCTGGCACAAGAGATTCACTGTAGGTCCACCCGGAGTCTCACCTGGGAGACAGGCTTCCAATTTTCGCTGTTCCGTTGCCCGAGGGGCAGGCAGAGTAGCGGCCCCTGTTTCACGCTAGGCCCCTGCCCGCGACCCCCGTTTCCAGCGAAGATGCAGCGCGCGTGATCGACACCGGTACACTCGTCCTCGATGGCCGTTTCCGCGTCCTCCAACTCCTCGGTTCTGGAGGCATGGGTGAGGTGTACCTGGGCGAGCAGGTGTCGTTGGGGCGTAGGGTGGCCATCAAGGTCCTGCACCAGGATCTGATGGTGCACCCGAGCATGATCGAGCGCTTCAAGCGCGAGGCTCGCCTGCTGTCCGCGGTGGAGCACCCGGCGGTGGTGCGCGTCATCGACTACGGCGAGACGAACGTTGGCGCCTGTCTGGTCATGGAGTACGTGGAGGGAGAGAACCTCTATGACGTGCTCCAGCAGGGGGCCATGGCCCCGACGCGCGCGCTGCCCCTGCTGTACCAGCTCGCCGAGGGCCTGGCGGCCATCCATGACAAGGGCATCATCCACCGGGACCTGAAGCCGGAGAACGTGCTCCTCACCCGGGGGCTGCGCGGCGAGCAGGCACGGCTGCTGGACTTCGGCATCGCCCGGCTGGTGGAGCCGGACGCGACCGCCAGCAACCTCAGTCAGGTGGGGCTGGTGGTGGGCACGCCGGAGTACCTCTCGCCGGAGCAGGCGGTGGGGGCACCGGTGGATCCGCGCAGCGACCTGTACTCCTTTGGAGTGCTCGCCTACCGCGTGCTCTCGGGTCAGCTGCCCTTCCCCGGGCCGGGTCCCACCCAGTACGTCGCCCAGCATGCCGCCTCGGCGCCCCAGCCCCTCATCGAGGCCGCGCCCACGCTCGTCGGCCATCCCACGCTCGTCGCGCTGGTGATGCAGCTGATGCAGAAGGATCCCACCCACCGGCTGCAAGATGCGAATGCCCTGGTGGATGCGCTCGGCGCGGTGGCGGCGGGAACGCTCGGCGCGGCGAGCACGCCCCTGGCCATGGCCTCGGGTGCGCCCTCCACCCTCCCGAGCATCTCCACCTTCATCGTCCCCGACGAGTCCGCCCCGCCCGGAAGCGGAACGGTTGCCTTCGCCGCGCCCGTCGCCGCGCCGGCTCCGGCCGAGTCTCCCGCCTCGGGCACGGTCGTCTCCGGTCCTCCCGTCCCGGGCACGCCCGACATCCCGGGGCCCTCGCACTCGCGCGCGCCCACCCGCCCCGCCACGGACATGGTGGTGCCCGAACAGGCCGCCTCGCACTCGCGCGCGCCCACCCGCCCCGCCACGCCGCTCGCCGTGCAGTCGGTGCGCGGCAACACGGACACGGTCCTGGCCAGGCCCGCGAGCACGAAGGGACTGACGGGCAGCGGGACGCTGTCGGGAGGCAAGCCGCAGAACCTCACGGTGATGCTCACCGACCTGCAGGGCTACACCGAGCGCACCTCGCGGCAGACGCACGAGCAGAACGCGCGGATGCTGGAGACGCACGACGGGATGCTGCTGCCGCTGGTGCGCGACTACGGCGGCCGGCTGGTGCAGAAGCGCGGGGACTCCCTGCTCGCCGTCTTCCCCGCCCCCACCCACGCGGTGCTGTGCGGCATGGCCATGCAGGACAAGCTGTGGCGGCACAACCAGCGGTGTGGCCCGGACGAGCAGCTGCCCGTGCGCATCTGCCTCCACACCGGCGAGGTGCTCGTCACCCGTGACGCGGTGCTCGGCGAGCCGGTGGAGGTGGTGAAGGCGGTGGAAGCGGTGGCCGAGGCCGGCGAGGTCGTCTTCACCGAGTCGGTGAACCTCGTGCGCAGCCGGGTGGAGGGAGACGCCGATCCCTGCGGCAGCGTGCCGATGCCCGGCAGCGGAGAGCCGCTCCGCCTCTATCGCTGCCGCCGGGCCCTGGACGGTCTGCCCTTCGGAGGCCAGGACGAGGTGTCCATGCGCGCTCCGCTCCAGAAGCAGCTCGGCCCGGTGCGAGCGGTCTGGGACGAGGTGGCACGGGCGGGGCGGAATCTGGGCGAGCGGGCGCTGGAGCTCGTGCGCGCGAGCCCGGGCCGGACGGCGGGCGTGAGCCTGGGGCTGGTGGCGATGGTGGGGCTGACCTCGTACGAGACGGCGCACCGGAACGATCCCGTGTACCAGGCGCGCGAGCTGCTGGAGACGGGCAAGCCGGCGGACGCACTCGAGCGCCTGTCGGAGGTGCCGGCGGAGGCGAAGAAGGACGCGCCGGTGCGGCAGGTGCGCGCGCGGGCGCTGCACGGGCTCGACCGGCACTCGGAGGAGTACGCGGCGCTTGCGGGAATCGACGCGGAGGCGCGCGAGTCCATCGAGGAGCCGGTGCTGGACGGGCTCGCCGAGGACTTCGGCGAGGACGAGGCGAACAAGGCCCTGCGCAAGTTGCTCTCCGGACTCCCGAAGGAACGGGTGAAGGAGCACTTCGAGGAGCTCGCGGAGGAGGAGCCCTCGTCCAGGCAGTGGGGCGCGCTGCGCTACCTGGAGGCGGTGCAGTCCACCGACGGGCTCGACCTGGTGAAGCTGTACATGCGGTCGCTCGAGTCGAAGAACTGTGGCATCCGGGCGCGTTCGGCGCGGCGGCTCGCGGGGTTGGGAGACCCCCGGGCGGTCCCCGCGCTGGAGCAGCTCATCAAGCAGCCGCGGGAGAAGACGCTGAAGAACTGCGGCCAGGACGAGGCGAAGGACGCCCTGGAGACGCTGACGAAGAAGTGAGCGTCCCCGCCGCCCGGGTGCCTACAAGGTTCCGGGCGAGGCGAAGCCCGCGAAGAGCTCCCCGGACAGCCAGTCGCGCTGACCTCGGGACGCCGCCCGCAGGAAGTCGTTGAGCACGGCGCCGTCCTGGCCGGCGCGGTGCGTGCGCGGGAAGCGCAGATTCATGCGCGAGCGGGCGATGCCCTTGCTGCCCCGGTGGATGAAGGTGACGGTGCCATCCAGCCCGACGCTCTCGACGACGCCGATGTGGGTCATCCCATCGTTGCGCAGGCCATCGCGGTTGCGGTCGTACGTCTCGCGGAAGAAGACGAGATCTCCGGGCCGGGGGCGGCGGTTGTGGAAGGCGCCGCGGGAACGCGCGCGGCGGTAGATGGCGGAGACGGCGTTCTCGCCCGCGAGGAAGCCATGGTTGACCAGGTCGATGCCCGCCTCAAGATAGGCGACCCGCACGAGGCCGGAGCAGTCGTCCGGGACACCGCGCTCCACGCGGCCCAGGTGCCTCACCCCCACGAGCCGCACCGCGCGCTCGACGATGAGGGACGCGATGCGCGAGGGCGAGCCCGTGAACCCCGGGAGCGAGGCCCGAAGGCTGGTGGCCCCGGACACGAGTCGCGCGGTCTCCACGGTAACGCGCAGGGCCATGGCCACGCTCTCCTGGGAGGCGTCCCCCCGCTCCACCTCGGCCACCCGAGGCGTCTCTGCCTCTGGCGAGGAGAGCGGCCCCCCCGTTGCCGGACGGAGCGCGGGCGCGGTGCCGGCACAGGCGACGAGGAGACACACCGGAGCGAGGAGCAGGCAGCGCATGCGACGACATTATCCACACCCGCCACGGCCTGCACCCTCCACGACCAGGCGGGCGCGGGCCCCACTGCCCGGCCGTCAGGCGGACGGGACCTTCGAGGGCAGCCAGAAGGTGAAGGCACTCCCCTTCCCCACCTGACTCTCCACCGAGAGGTCGCCTCCGGACTCCCGGAGGATGGTGCGCACCACGGGCAGCCCCAGGCCGGTGCCGCGCCCCGGCGGCTTGGTGGTGAACCACGGCTCGAAGATGGTGGAGAGCTTGTCCTCGGGGATGCCCACCCCGGTGTCCTCCACGCTGCAGCAGACGACGCCCTTCTGCCTGTCCTCGAAGAGGCGCACCCGGACCTCCGTGGGCCTGTCATGCACCGGCTCCACCGCGTCGGCGGCGTTGCCCACCAGGTTGAGCAGCACCTGCTCCACCCGAGTCCGGCTCACCTCCACCCAGAGGGGGGAGTCGGGCATCGAGGACGACACCTTCACGTGCTTGATGATGCCCGCGGTGCGCAGCATGGCCAGCGAGCCCGACACCAGCTCGCGCAAATCCACCCGCTCCACGGTGGTGCGCCCGGGCCGGCCCAGGTCCATCAAATGCCGGCCATGCGTGGCCACGTGCTCGCACGCCCACCCCAGCTCCTCGAGCTCCTCCGGGTCTGGCGGAACACCGCGCCGGGCGCAATCGGTGAAGTAGGTCCTCAAACTGTTGAGCACGGCGGAGATGTTGCGCAGCTCGTGCCCCACACCGGCCGCCAACGTGCCCAGCGTCGCCAGCCGCTCCACCTGCAGCAGCTGCCCGCGCGTCCGCCCCAGCTCCGCCTCCAGCATCTCGTTGTAGCGAATGCGCTCGGTGACATCCAACGCGATACCGATGACGCCCGTGAGCCTGCCGGCCTCGTCGAACACGGACGTGTAGCGCGTCTCGTAATGGATGCCGGAGAACTCGACGGTGCTGGTGAAGGACTCCCCCTTCAGCGCCCGCCGCGCGTTCTCGAGGATGGCCGGACTCTCCGCGAAGATCTCGAAGATGGAGTACCCCACCACCTGCCCCGGCCTGAGACCCAACTGGGACAGCGCTCCCCCATCCGAGAAGGTGAAGATGCCCGAGGAATCCAACGCCCAGATGTTCATCTGCGCGCCTCGCACCGCCGTGCGCAGCCGCATCTCACTGACGGCCAGGGCCTCCCGCATGGCCTCCCGCTCGGCCACCTGCGCGGACAACAGGCGGTTGGCCGCCTCACCCGCGATGATCGCCACCTGGATCTGCTCCTGCGCCTCGCGCCGCGCGGTGATGTCCACGAGGATGCCGAGCACGCCCAGGACATTCCCCTGCGCGTCCCTCAAGGGCACCTTGCTCGTCTGGGACCAGCGCTGCTCGCCATCCTTCCCCCGGATGGGCTCCTCGCACTCGGCGAAGGGAATTCCCGACTCCAACACATCCAGATCACACGCCCGGTAGAAGTCGGAGTCCTCCTTGCGCCAGGGCATCTCGTAGTCGGTGAGACCCACCACCGCGTCAGGGTGCGTCAGGCCGGCGATCCTCGCGAACGCGGCGTTGCACCCGAGGAAGCGCAGATCCTTGCCCTTCCAGAAGATGGGGTACGGCAGCGCGTCCAGGACGAGTCTGAGCAACTCCGCCTCCCGCCGCACCGCCGCCTGCACGACCTCGGGCCCCTGCCCTGGCATGACTCCTCCTCCCCGTCCAGCCTGGAGCAGGGTCCTCTTGAATAATGACCTGTTGGATGACGCCAGGAAAGTGCGTCCCAGGATGTTCGCCGCCGGACGGCGGGGCGCGCATCGGCCAAACCCCGGGGACGAGCACTTCACTCCGAGAGGTTATATCTCCACCGTGAATCCCCTCTTCCTCGGTCTGCTCGCGAGCGCGCTCGGTGGAGCCACGGGCGTCTGGCTCACCCGGCGGAGGCGGAGTGGACGGGACGGTTCCGCGCTCCTGCGCGCCGAAGTAGGTGCCGCGCTCGCCCGTCCAGGACCCCTGCACGACATGCTGCAACCGTGCGCGGAGGCGATGGTGCGCCACCTCGGAGGAGCCTTCGCGCGCATCTGGGTGCTGGCTCCGGATGAACAGGTGCTGGAGCTGCGAGCGAGCGCCGGGCGCTACACCCACCTGGATGGCGAGCACGCCCGGATTGCCGTGGGTCAGCTGAAGATTGGCCAGATCGCCCGGAGCGGCATGCCGCTCCTCATCAACGACGTGCCGAACGACCCGAGGGTGCGGCGGGAGTGGGCGCGGCACGAGGGCCTGGTGGCCTTCGCCGGCTATCCGCTCCTGGCCGAGGGCCGGGTGGTGGGGGTGATGGCGATGTTCGCTCGCGGGAGGCTGGAGGACGATGTCCTGGAGGCAATGGCCTCGGTGGCGGACGCGATGGCCCAGGGGATCGCGCGCCAGTACGCCGAGGAGCGGCTGCGGCGGAGCGAGGAGCTCTTCCGGTTGTTGCTCGACTCCACCGGAGAGGCCATCTACGGCATGGACCTGAAGGGGCGGTGCACCTTCGCCAACCGCACCTGTGTGCGGCTGCTGGGCTACCCGGATGCCTCGGCGCTCATCGGGCGCCGCATGCACGAGCTCATGCACCACAGCCACGAGGACGGAACGCCCTACCCGCGAAAGGAGTGCCCCATCTACGAGGCCACCGCGAAGGAGGGCATCCACCTGGACGACGAGTGGCTGTGGCGCGCGGACGGCAGGGGTTTCCCGGCGGAGATCTGGTCCTACCCCCTCTGGCGCGAGGGCGAGCGGCTGGGAGCGGTGGTCACCTTCGTGGACATCTCCGAGCGCCGCGCGGCCGAGGCGGAGCGGGCGCGGCTGCTACACGAGACCCAGGAGGCGGTGCGAGCCCGGGACGACTTCCTGGCCATCGCCTCGCACGAGCTGCGCACGCCCCTCACGCCCCTGCGGCTGGGATTGCAGAGCGCCCAGCGGATGCTCCAGGACGGACAGCCGCCCCCCGTCGGGGAGCTGCGGTC
This sequence comes from Archangium violaceum, assembly GCF_016859125.1. NCBI lineage: Bacteria > Pseudomonadati > Myxococcota > Myxococcia > Myxococcales > Archangiaceae > Archangium > Archangium violaceum. The sequence goes on from NZ_CP069338.1 coordinate 1,195,240, forward strand.
CCGGTTGGCGGTGACCAACCGGCAGGTGGTGCGCCTCACCCGGCTGGTGGAGAGCATGTTGGACCTGTCCCGGTTGACGCGAGGCACGCTGCAGCTGGAGACCGCCCCGTGCGACCTGGCGGAGCTGGTGAACGACGTGCTGGAACGCTCGCGCGAGGTGCTCGCGCAGGCGGAGTGCTCGCTCGATGCCCAGGTGGAGGGACCCCTCCCGGTGCTCGGAGATCGCCTGCGGCTGGAGCAGGTGCTGGAGAACCTGCTGTCCAACGCGATGAAGTACGGGGCATGCAGCCCGGTGCACATCCACTGCCGGGCCGAACAGGGCCGCGCACTGCTGAGCGTGGAGGACGAGGGCATCGGCATCTCGCCGGAAGACCAGCAGCGCATCTTCGGGCGCTTCGAGCGCGCCGCCTCCGTCCGGCACTATGGCGGCTTCGGGCTCGGGCTCTACATCCTGAGGGAGATCGTCGAAGCGCACGGCGGGAACGTGTCGGTGGAGAGCCAGCCCGGACAGGGAGCCCGCTTCACGGTGACGCTCCCCCTGCTGGAAACGCCCGCGTGAGGCTCAGGGCGCTTCCTGGGGCCGCACCCCATTGGCGCGCAGCACACGCACCACCTCGTCCGCCATGACGCGGTGGCCGGCGGCGCTCGGATGGATGCCATCCACATCCAGGCCGTCGATGAAGAGGTGCACGTTGTCCATCGCGTGTGTCACCGCCTCGAAGTCGATGACGTCGGGCTGCCGGTGGGTCCGTATCCAGGCGTTCATCGCCAGCCGGCTCGACTTCACCTCCTCGTAGCGACCGTTGCTCGCATGCTCCTTGGGCAGCAGGGTGCCCACCCACGTGCGACAGAAGGGCTTCAGCCGCTCCGTCAGCAGGAACATGTCCGCCTGGAGTTTGTCGTCCGGGGAGCCACTCAGGTCATTGGTGCCCAGCAGGACGATGCAGTCGGTGATGCCCGACAGGACGAGCGCCTCTCCATCCAGCAGCCGCAGCGCGTCATAGAAGCCCTGGCCGGAGACGCCGGCGTTGACGATGGGCACTCCGAGTTGCGCGCTGGCCAGGAAGGACCAGGTGTCGCGGATGTCGTCGTGGCCGTTGATGTAGCCCTCGGTGATGCTGTCGCCCAGGGCGACGAAGGCGCGCGAGGGAGGACCCTCGACATCCACGGTGGCCAGGCCCACGGGGATGGCCCAGGGCACGCCCCCGAGCGGCCCCGGCGTGGTGGCCCAGGCGCCCGAGCGCACGTAGCTACCGGGAAGCAATTCGATGGCGCTCGCCGCCAGTTGGCCCTCCGCCTCGAAGGACACCGCCAGCTCCTCACCGAAGTGAAGAGGGAAGAACACGGGATCGGACACCACGCGCGTCCTCGTATCCAGGGAAGTGCCGGGCGCGCCGGAGAACGTCACCGGCACCGGCTCGGAGGCCAGTGAGCCCTCGGGCCCGGCCCGCGCGACGGTGACCCGCCGCAGCACCAGGGAGCCATCTCCCGAGCGGAAGGCGAGCCGCAACCGTTGCCCCGCCCGATTCACCGGCACGCGCAGGCGGAACGTGGTGGTACTGCCCACGCCCTGCGACCAGCGCAAGGCCAGGTGGAAGCCCGGCTGGAACAGGGGCGGCTGCGGCCGGGGGCCCTCCGGCGTGTCTCCCGGCCGCACGGGAGCCACCTCCAGCCCATCGGAGGGCAGTGTCTCCACACAGGCATCCAGGTCGGGGGCTGTCGGTGGGAAGACGGTTTCCCTCTCGTCCACGGCGGGTCCGCACCGGGTCACGAGAAGTGCCCCCAGACACACCACCAACGCCGTGACTCGCCTCGTCCGCATCCGCACCTCCTCCTTTCGGGAGGAGGCATTGCACCTTCCGGACCAACGGCTCCCCCTCCCGAGGGGGGAGGGAGCATCGCGCACATCCCTGATGAGGCCTCAGGGAACGATGAGCCGGATGGCGTGGTTGTACGAGTCGCTCACGTAGAACCACCCGTTGGCGTCGGTGGCGAGCCCCGTGGGCGCGACGATGTCCGCCACGTCCCCGGAGCCGAGGCGCGTGCCGAGCTGTCCCGAGCCGGCGATGGTGATGACCCGGGCGGGAGCGCTGTCCGTGGCGGGCTCCACCTTGCGGATGCGGAAGTTGCCCGTGTCGGCGAGGACCACCCGTCCATCCGCGGACAACGACATGCCCAGCTGCGCGCGGAACCGCGCCACGTCACCCGTGCCATCCGCGAAGCCAAACACATACCCCTCCCGCCGGCCGGCGACGGCCTCGACCGCGTGGGGCGCGGAGAGGGAGACGCGGCGCACGAGCTGGTTGCCCGCCTCGAACACATACAGGAAGCCGTCCTTGCCGAGCGCGAGCGCGGTGGGATTGTTGAGGGTGGCCTTCGTGCCGATGGCCGCGTCCTGCCTGCCCCCGGCGCCCGTGCCGGCGATCGTCACGACCTCCTGCGTGTCGGCGCGGAGCATGCGGATGCGATTGCCCACCTGGTCGGCGATATAGAGGTTGCCGGCGGCGTCGACGGCGAGCGCCATGGGCCGGTTGAAGCGCGCCCTGGCGGCCGGCCCATCGGCGAAGCCCGACCGGGAGGGCTGCCCCGCGAGCGTGCTCACCGTCCAGCCGGACTCTTCACGCTTCAACAGGCGGATGACGTGGTTCTCGGAATCCGCCACGTAGATTTCACCGGCCGGGCCCACCGCCACCGCCGTGGGATAGCGGAACATCGCCTGAGCGCCAGGGCCATTGGCGTGCCCGAGCTTCCCGTTCCCCGCGAGTGTGACGACGGTGCGCGCGGCATCCGTCTGGATGAGCCGGATGCTGTTGTTGCCGGTATCGGCGACCACCACCTCGCCACTCGGGGTGACGGCCAGTCCGGTGGGGGCCTGGAAACGGGCCTCCGCCGCGGGACCATCACTGAAACCCGCCACGCCGGCCTGCCCGGCGAAGGCCTCCACGCGCCGGGCCCACTGAGCATCCGGCGGAGACACCACCGGCCCCGCGCTCTTCACGGGCGCCAGCGTCCGCGCCGGCCGACGGTGCGTCAGCGCGCGCTCGAGCACGTTGAGCGTCATGCGCTCCACGCGGGGATCCCTCAGCTCCGGGTCCGTCCCCAGACCGAGCCCCCAGCAGATGGAGCCCGCCGAGAACACCAGCCGCCCCTGTGGCGTGGTGTAGTCCACCGCGGTGCTGTAGGACGGCACGCCCTCACCGCTGACCACGGGGCTCGACATGCTGATGCGGACACCCGAGGGAGCGCCGGGCAGCGAGGGGAAAGCCTTGTCATACTCGTAGCCCAGGAGCCCCTGCAGCAACGTGCCCTGGGTGAGCCCCGTGCCCTCGAAGAGCCAGTGCGAGGCATCGGCCACCACCATCGGGAACATGACGAGCTGCCAGCCCTCGTACATGGCCCCGAAGAGGTTGCTCTCGGGGCGATTCGAGGGCGCGTCCCGGAAGCGCACCGTCGAGCCCGGCTGGGGATCCAGATCCGACTCGTTCTTGTAACAGACCTGCGTCCGGAGCGGATTGCCCTTCGTGTCCGAGCGGAACCGGACGCGCCAGTAGCCGCCATTTCCACCGAAGTAGACGAGGCTCGTCTTCCCGCCCGCCAGCGCGGCCTCGACCTGATCCCGCTCCTCCACCGGCCAATACTCGTCCTGGGCCGCGATGACGAAGGCCCCGATGCCCTCGAGGAGGTTGGAGAAGCGCATGAAGTCCAGCTGCGTCCCATAGGTGACGTCATAGCCCTCGCGCTCCATCAACTGGATGAAGTTGATGTCGAGGTAGAACGTCTTCCCGGCCCCGTTGGAATCCTTGTAGGGACGATTGAAGGACACCTCGCGCGCACGGCCGAACGGCGTCGCCATGGCGGCGTCGAAGTAGAGGCTCGTGCCCCCCCAGGTGTTGTACGCCTGATAGGTGGTGAAGTTCGGCGTATAGAGGATGTCCGCCGCGCGCTGATCCCTGACGACGAAGGGTGTGAATCGCATGCCGCCATCGGGCAGGCTGAGCTTCACGACGTAGAGCCCGGAGACCCACGAGGGGTCGATGGGAATGGAGAACGTGTCGTTCCAGTCGCACTCGATGCGTGCCGTCGGCACATCACGCTCGCACGGCGCCTGCGCCCCCGTCCGGAAGGGCCCCCCACTCCACACCTTGCGGGCCCCCGCTCCACCGTAATAGCCGATACGGAACAGCTCGGCGGTGACGGCTGTCTCCGTGTCGGTGGAAACCTTTACCCCGACGACCTCGCCCGCCGCGGCGGACTCCGTGGAGGTATAGAACTCGAGCGCCCCCTCAGGTGCCGCCGAGCCACCCCGCCACCGGCGATCGCCCGGGAGCTTGTTCTCCTCGGGAATGGGATTGGGCTGGGATTGACGCGGAAGCGGCTGGGGCTCACCGCCGCCACCACCACCATTCTCCGGAGGGTCCTGTTGCGATCGCAGGGTGGTGTCATGACATCCACCCCACAGCAATCCAGACAACAACAAGACACCCGCCAGAACCCCAGCCCCACGTCCTGCTCTCATGCCCGCCCCCGACGACCCCTCGGGATTTCCACCCTGAATCCGGCCCGGATCCACCCGCAGAGTAAGAACGTTCGCAGGAAAGACCAGTGCCGTGCCAGGGAATGAGAGACGTTGCTCGAGAACGGGCGCCCGCCACCCCTCGATGGGCAGCGGGCGCCTCACCGCGGGAAGACTAGCAGCCGGATTCCACGGCCCCGATGTCCGGAGCGGCCCCGCAGAACGAGAGGCCCAGCTTCTCACCGCGATCCACGGCGGCCGGCGCGGGCGCCAGGGTTTCCGCGCTGTTGAGCAGGGTGCTGGACTCGAGCGAGTTGGCGTCCTGACCCTTCGCCTTCCACTGGGACAGGGTCCACGACGAGCTCCCCCTGAAGGACGCACCGGGCCGGTAGAGGTTGCTGTTCATCTTCAACCCCGGCGCCTGGGTGCCCAGCCTCAGGACGTAGGCGGCGTCGATGATGTTGTTCTTCACCACCAGGTTCTCGGTCGGCCCACCGTCACCGGTGCCCACGGTGAGCGCCGGACCCTGCAGCCGGGTGAAGGTGTTGTTGTACACCTGCGTCCCCGTCGAGACCGCCAGCTGCAGGCCGCCGCCCGTCATCCCGCCGTCGGTGATCATGTCCCGGATGCGGTTGCGGCGGATGACGATACCCGAGGGATACGCGCCGTAGCGGTTGCCCCCCACGCCGATGGCCAGACCCGCGTCGTAGAAGTCGTTGTCCTCGATGAGGATGTTCTTGGCCGACATGTGCACCACCATCGCGCCATTGCCTCCCAGGGTCGGGTGGCGCCGGGCGAGGTGCATCTTGTTGCGGCGGACGGTGACGTTGTAGCAGGTCTTGATGTCCAACGACTGCTCGATGTTGCCGTACAGGTCGTTGCCCTCGATGAGGATGCCATCGGCCGGGGCACCGGGCACGGAACCATCCTCGCTGTAGCACTGGATGGCGTCACCCGAGTTGTCGTGGATGACGTTGTTACGCACGGTGATGTTGCGCGCCGTGGGCTGGATGAGCACGCCGTGCGCGTCATCCCCGCTGATGAAGATGTGGTGGATGTGATTGTTCTCGAGGGTGGCCCCATTGGCGCTGTAGTGGAAGCTCACACCGGCACCGTAGTTGCCGTGGTGGATCTCCGAATCGGAGAGCTTCGTCCCCTGGAGGTTGCTGGTGAAGGCCACCCCGAAGGCCTTGCGGTTCTGGAGGTCGATGTTGAAGCCGCTGATGAGCCAGTACGGCTTCTCCACCACCATCAACGCCCCGTTCACCGAGCCCAGGATGATGCGCGGCTTGCCCTCGCCCTTGAGGGTGATGGGAGCGGTCGCCGTGCCACTGCGAACGGAACCGGAGATGAGCACGCGCTCGGTGTAGGTGCCGGAGAGCACCCGGATGAGGTCGCCCGGACCGGCGAGGGTGATGGCACGGGAGATCGTCTTCAGGGGCGCCGTCGCCGACCCGGAGGCCGCGTCATTGCCCGTGGTGCTCACCACCCACACCTTGTTGTAGGTCGGCGTGGTGACAGGCGAGCCCACGGTCGATGGGCTGTCGGGTGGCGAAGCGGGTGCTGGAGATCCCGCGGTGCCCTCGGGCTCGGTGGGAGAGCCCGGCGCCTGGGTGTCCGGCTGCTCGGAGGGCGTCTCGGAGGGCGTCTGAGGTACCTCCTCGGAATCAGGAGCTCCGACGGAGGGTGCCTGCGTCTCGGGCTTGTGGATCGCGTTCCCCTCACAGGCGGAGACCACACAAGCCAGCAGCAGGGATGAAACGAATGGGGGCCACTTGTTGAATTGCTTCACGATGAACACCCTCCTGTGTTTGGGGTGTTCTCGACAGTGATTGGTACTCCTCTATTCCTGTCGAAACGCCAGCCTGCCCCTCGAGCAGGCGAATGCGAAGGTTCCCGTCCTGCCCTCACACCGAGGGGACGGGAGCCTGAACCCTCGTCTGCTCTACAGGCTTCGAGGCCCGGCCTGATACGAGGCGCGCGGCTCGAGCGCCTCCTGTACCGGTAGCTCTGGCGCGGACGTGAAGCGCGACATGGGCTTGGACACCAACCCGACGGCCTCCTCACACCAGTCCACATGGCGTCGCACGGTCTGGGAGAGATCGAAGCGCTCACATGCGCGCTGCCGTGAGGCCATCCCGAATTGATGCCGCAACGCCGGGTCGTCCACCAGGCGCTCGAGCGCGGCGGCGAGTCCCGCCTCGTCTCCGGGTTCCACCAGCAGACCGTTCCTGCCGTGCTCGATGAGCTCGGGGATGCCGCCGACGCGGGAGGCCACCACGGCACACCCACAGGCCATGGCTTCCGCGATGGTCAGGCCGAACGCCTCCGCCAGGGCGGGCTGGATGCAGATGTCCGACGTGCTCAGCAGCTCATGCACATCATTGCGCAGCCCCAGGAACTCCGTCTGGTGCTGGATACCGAGCTCCACCGCGAGCGCACGCAGCGACGGCTGCGCCGGACCGTCCCCGACGACACGCAGGCGCACCATCGGGGAGCGCAGGCGCCCGAGCGCACGCAGCAGGTGGTGGACGCCCTTGTTCTCCACCAGGTTGGCGACGGTGATGAGCTCCACCAGTCCGCCCTGCGGCCGGGTGCGAGGATGGAAGCGCCGGGTATCCACCCCATTGAAGATGGTACGGGAGCGGTGGGGGTAGAGCCCGAAGCGCCGGCCCTCCTTGATGCGGACGTGCTCGGAGACGCCCGCCAGGCTGTGCACGCGGAACATCGTGGCGTGATTCACCGCCCACCGCAGGCTCCGCCGGACCACATGCTCGTTCACCTCGACGTGATCCGAGTGTGCGGTATACAGCACCTGTGCCGGCCACGCGGCGTAGGCCGCCGCCGCCAGCGTGCCCCTGGGAGAGATGAAGTTGAGGTGGATGACGTCATACGAGCCCAGACGCCGGGTCATCGGCATCAGTCCGGACGCCTCGAACTCCACCAGCTTCTCCAGGCGCGCGCCGCTCGCCTTCAGCTCCGACACGAAGGACGGAAGCATGGGCTCGCGCAACCAGGCATCCACCTGGTGATCGCGCCGCGCGGCCTCCCGACAGAAGGCGAGGATCCAGTCCTCCAGCGAACCCTGCTTTCGCGGAGCCAGATTCATCAGCAGTGCGATGCGAAGCCCCTTCATCCGCCCCCCCTGCATCGAAAGCAGTCTCCTGCTCCTTCACCGGCAGCGCGCAACCCACTCCCCATTGCGTTGTGATGAGGTCAGGACCGGCTCTTCGCAAGGCCAATGTCTTCCGCGGTCCGCTGAAGTCGTCTTTCGAGGCAGGAAGACGTGCACTAGCAACCAGACTCCACCGCGCCGATGTCCGGTCCCGCACCACAGGTTCCATCCAGGTCCAGACGCTCACCGCGGTCGATGGCGGCCGGTCCCGGCGCCAGCGTCTCCGGGTCGAGCAGGGCATCCGACTCGGAGGAAGTCGCATCCTGTCCCTGGGCCTGCCACTGGGACAGGTTCAGGGTCGCGCCCTCCTTCAAGATGGTGGTCCCGGGTGGGTAGAGGTTGCTGCCCATCGTCAGCCCCGGCGCCTGCGCCCCCACCTCCAGGGACCGCGCCGCGTCGATGATGTTGTTCTTCACCACCAGATCCTGCGTCGGACCGCCATCACCCCGCCCCACGACGAACGCCGGCCCCTGCAGCCGGGTGAAGGTGTTGTTCAACACCTGCGTCCCCGTCGAGTTCGCCAGAATCACGCCCCCGCCCGTCATGCCCCCCTCCGTGAGCATGTCCCGGATGCGGTTGCGGCGGATGACGATGCCCGAGGGCATGGAGCCATAACGGTTTCCCCCTACGCCGATGGCCGCGCCCGCGTCATAGAACTCGTTCTCCTCGATGAGGATGTTCTTGGCCGACATGTGCACCACCATGGCGCCGTTGCCTCCCAACGTCGGGTGGCGGCGGGCGTGGTGCATCTTGTTGCGGCGGACGACCACGTTGTAGCAGGTCTTGATGTCCAGCGACTGCTCGATGTTGTTGTAGAGATCGTTGCCCTCGATGACCAACCCATCGGCCGGAGCGGCGGGCACCGAACCATCCGGGCTGTAGCACTGGATGGCGTCGCCCGAGTTGTCATGAATGACACTGTCGCGCACGGTGACGTTGCGCACCGTCGGCTGAATGAGCACCCCATGCGCATCCTTGTTCTTGATGCTGATGTGGTGGATGTGATTGTTCTCGAGGGTCGCCCCGTGAGCTCCATTGTGGAAACTGACACCGGCGCCGTAATTGGCGTGGTGGATTTCCGAGTCCGCGAGGAGCGTGCCCTCGTTGTCTCCAGTGAAGGCCACGCCGAAGGCCGCGCGGTTCTGCACGTCGATGTCGAAGCCGCGGATGACCCAGTTCGGCCGCTCGACGACGACGAGAGCGCCCGGCTCGGAGCCGGGGATGATGCGCGCCTTGCCCTCGCCCTGGAGGGTGATGGGCGCGTCCGGAGTGCCCGCGCGGACGGAGCCGGAGATGAGGATGCGCTCGGCATAGGTGCCGGCACGCACCCGGATGATGTCGCCGGGGCCGGCCAGGGAGAGCGCCTTGGAGATGCTGCGCACGGGAGCCGACGCCGTGCCGTCCGCCGCGTCATTGCCCGTGGGACTCACCACCCACTCGTGCGCGAACGAGGACGGCGCCTCTGGCGCCCGGGGCGTTCCCTCCTGGGAGGACGAGGGAAGGCCCGGCTGCCCGCTCGCCGGCTGCCCGCTCGTCGGGGTGAAACCCGGAGCGTTCTGGGAGTCGAACGCGCTATCAGATCGCACCCCACCTCCGCACGCGGAGGCCAGCAGCGCAGTGGAGAGCAGAGAAAGCGTGGTCAGACGGAGACGCATGAGAACCCACCCTGTTGGGAAGCGGAAATCGAGTGATTAGGGACAGCAGGGCCGCGCGGATGATTCCGCCGCGGGGGTGCTCAGGAATGTGGGAAGGGGCCGTCAGCCAGCACGCTCGGTCGTGATTGGGAATGAACGGAGCCTTGAGAGGAATCGCCTTTTGGACGAGTGACTCCGACGGCGGTGGTACTTGCTGGGGCGAGTGCGCAACGTGGGCTTGCCGCGCGAGCGAGTCGGCTCCATCAGGGGGAAGGGTCCGGGGGAATGGGAATGGGAAGCAAGGCGGTGCAGAGCCAGGATCGCTGGGCCTTCGGCTTCCTGCTCGCGTTCCTGGCCGCCATCTACGTCAGCCCGGGCGAGTGGATCCCCGGCCTCGAGCGGTGGCGTCCGGCCCTGTTGACGTCGGCGGCGGCCACCGGATTGATGCTCCTTGGACGGATGGGGCGCCGGGAGCCGCTGTGGGTGGACGGACAGCGCGGGGTGTTGCTCATCACCTTCTGTGGGCTCGTCTTCGCGTCCCTGGGTTGGTCGCTGTACCCGGACGCCACGCGCTTCGCGGCGGTGGAGCTCCTCAAGTGGGTGCTCGTCTACCTGACACTGGTGAACCTGGTGACGAGCGAGCGGCGCCTGCATCTGGTGTGTCTGGCGCTCGTGATGGGCTCCCTCGTCACCTCGCACGGCGTCATCGCCTGGCACAACGCCGGAGTGGACATGGTGGAGGGCTACCGCGCGCGGTGGATAGGCGTGTACGCGGACCCCAACCGCATGGCGATGAGCGTGGGCATCATCGTACCGCTGGCGGTGGCCTTCTTCGTGCGCAAGCAGAGTCCGTGGCTGCTGCGTCTGGCCTGTGGCGTGGCCGCGGCCATGGCCATCACCGCCATGGTGTTCAGCTACTCGCGAGGCGGCTTCCTCGGACTGGTGACGGCCGCCGCGACGTGGGTGCTGTTGGAGCGCCGCCTGGCTCGCACCCTCGTCGTCGTGGCCGTGGCCGGGGCCATGCTGGTGCTCTCGCCGGAGAGCTTCTGGACGCGCACCCGCTCGGTGTCCAGCTATGAGGAGGATGCCTCGGCGATGAGCCGCGTCCAGGCGTGGACGGTGGCCTCCCGGGTGAGCCTGGAGCACCCGCTGTTGGGAGTGGGCGCGGGCACCTTCCCCTACGCGTGGCGACTCTACGGGCCGCAGGAGTCGCGGGCGTATGCCGCGCACAACATCTTCCTGCAGGTCATCTCGGACCTGGGCTTCCTGGGGCTGGGGCTCTTCCTGGCCTTCATCGGCTCGGCGCTCGGGCCGCTGTGGACGCTCGCGCGGGACAGGGAGCGGGGCTGGCTGGCACGGGCCATCGCCGCGGCGGTGGTGGGGCACCTGGTGTCCTGCCTCTTCGCGGGCTTCCTGGTGGCCGTGCACTTCTACGTGCTGTTCGGCCTGGCGGCATGCGCGGAGCGGTTGGCCCGCGCGAAACAACCCGCGCCCGCGGAGGGCTCGTCCGGCCTGTCCCCGGTGATGCCATCCTCTCGGGAGAACCCCTCCGCCTGGGAAGCCGCGAACACGGCGTCCGGACACATCTCCGGCCAGCAGCGGTGAACGACGGCACTCTCGGGACCGAGCCTGTCCCGCGCCGATGATTTGACGGGCGCACCCGCACTTCCGCCGGCTCCCGGTGCGGGGCCGAGAACATTGCGGTGCCATTATTGGCGGATTGCCAATAATATGGCCCCATGGGTCATCCGGTGCGCGCCGCGGTGCTGCAGGTGGTGAATGGTCCCTTCGCCATCGACGAGGTCGAGCTCGAGTCGCCGCGGACGGGCGAGCTGCGGGTGCGGGTGACGGCGAGCGGCATCTGTCACACCGACCTCACCTTCCGGGCGGGCGCGGGCCGCTTCCCCTTCCCCGCCGTGCTCGGCCACGAAGGCGCGGGCGTGGTGGAGGCCGTGGGCGACGGCGTGACGGACTTCGTGCCCGGCGACGCGGTGGTGCTCAGCTACTTCTCGTGCCGCGCGTGTGGCACGTGCGCACGCCGCCATCACGCGTATTGCGAGCACGGGTACGCGGGGAACTTCTCCGGTGCCAGGCCTGATGGCTCCTTCCCCATGCGGTGGCACGGTGAGCCGATTCGCTCCAGCTTCTTCCACCAGTCCTCGTTCGCCACGCACGTGCTGGCGCACCAGCACAACGCGGTGAAGGTCGACGCGTCCGCGCCGCTCGAGCTGCTCGCGCCGCTGGGCTGCGGGTTCCAGACCGGCGCGGGCGCGGTGCTCGAGGCGTTCCGGCTCGAAGCCGGGCAGCAGCTCGCGGTGTACGGAGCGGGCGCCGTTGGCCTCGCGGCCATCATGGCGGCGCGAGTCGCCGGCGCGGCGCGCATCATCGCCGTGGACCTCAGCGCGGAGCGGCTCGAGCTGGCGCGCGAGTTGGGCGCCACCGACACCTTCCTGGCGCACGAGCCCGAGCTCACGAAGACGATTCTGAAGCGAACCCGGGGCGGCGTGGACCTCGCCCTGGAGTGCGTGGGCTCACCCCAGGTGCTGCGTCAGGCGTTCGACGTGACGCGGCCCCTGGGCACCTGCGCGTTGCTCGGCCTGCCCGGTCGCGGCGCGGAGGTCTCGCTCCCGATGAGCGCGCTCCTCTCCGGGAAGAAGCTGGTGGGCATCCTGGAGGGGAATGCCGACCCGAAGACCTTCATTCCGCGCCTGGTCTCCCTGCACGCGGAAGGACGGTTTCCCATCGAGAAGCTGAGCCGCCCCTATGCCTTCGAGGCCATCAACGACGCGGTTCACGACATGGAGACGCGCACGGCAATCAAGCCGGTGCTGCACATGCACGGAGGAAGGACACCATGACCTTCGACGAAGCAGTGAAAGCAGGGAACATCAACACCCAAGCGGCGCTCGCGTTGTTCGACAGCCTGCCCACGGTGGAGCTCGCCTTCATGCACGGCAGGTGGAAGGGCAGCGAGCTCCAGACGGGGCACCCGATCGACGGAATGCTCAGCGCGACCGGCTGGTACGGCAAGCAGTTCATCGACGCCGAGAGCGTGCACCCGCTGCTGTTCTTCACGGAGGACCGCGCGTCGGTGTTCCCGGTGGACCCACGCAAGTGGCCGTCGCCGGGGATTCGAGGCTTCGTGGGCTCGCACCGGGCCGAGGTGGAGACCGGGCAGTTCAAGGCGCGGCTGCGCATGACGGAGTACCGCGGGAAGCTCAGCGCGACGATGATCTACGATGACCGGCCCACCCTCGACGTATTCCGGAAGGTCGACGCGGACACGGTGCTTGGCGCGATGGACGCGCGAGGAATGGCGGCGCCGTACTTCTTCGTCCTGCGCCGCGATTCCGGCGTCCCTCCCCTTTCGGTGAGGGACGGCGCATAGGACTGTCCGCGGCTCACACCCGGGCGAGCTTCTCCGGGTTGAGGACCGAGCGGATGGCGTGGATGCGCTCGCCATCCGTCTCGAAGGAGATGACGTCGAAGACGGTGCCGTTGAGCCTCAGCACCAGCGCGGGCCAGCCATTCACCTCGGTGAGCTCCAGCATGATTCCGGCCGAAGCCTTCTTCACGGAGCCGAGGAACAGGCGAGCCACGGAATCAGCGCCCCGGACAGGGTTGAGCGCCGCGCCGCGGACCTTGCCACCTCCGTCGGCCCAGCTCGTCACGTCATGGGCCAGCAGGCGCTTGAGACCCTCCAGATCGCCGCTGAGGCAGGCGGACATGAAGCCCGTCACCAGCCGCTCATGCGCTTCCTTGGAGGGAGCGAAGCGCGGCCGCCGCGCCTGGATGTGCGCGCGGGCGCGGTGCAGGATCTGCCGACACGCGGCCTCCTCCTTGTCGACCATCTCGGCGACCTCGGAGTGGCTGTACCCGAACACCTCATGCAGCAGGTACACGGCGCGCTCGACAGGCGACAGGCTCTCGAGCAGCACCAGGAACGCGAGCGAGATCGACTCGGGGTCCACGGGCGTGTCCGTGCGGACGGGCTCGGGGAGCCACGGCCCGACGTACTGCTCACGGCTGGCCCGCGCGCTCTTGAGGCGATCGAGGCACAGCCGGGTGACCACGGTCGAGAGGAATGCCCGATCCGAGCGCACCCCTTCACGCGCGGCGGCCTGCCAGCGCAGCCACGCCTCCTGGACGATGTCCTCGGCCTCGGCGGCCGAGCCGAGCATCCGGTAGGCGATGGCGATCATCGCGGGCCGATGGGCCTCGAAGGACTCCAGGGCTCCGTCCGTCATGCCGCCAGTCTCCCCTGTTGCGGGACCTCGGGCGAAAGCTTTCGTCCGGTCTTGCGCCAGGTGCAGAAGCTCAGGCCCATGCGCTCGGCCGCGAGGGTTCCGACCACGCCGCGGCAGATCGCCTCCTTGAGCCATGCCCCCATGCGGCCACTGAACACCCAGCGCATCGGAGAGCCGTCCTCGCGGTAGAGCTGGACGAGCCCGTCGCGGCGCCCCAGGCTGATGCAGTAGGCCAGGTTCAGGTAGTCGAAGGGCCGCGAGCCCTGTCCTCGCGAGAGCTGCGCGAGGCTCTCGGCGACGTACGCCCCCGTGGGCATGGCGGTCTTGCAGCCCATGGGCATGAATGAAGGCGGCTCGACGACGGAGGCCGCATCACCGATGACGCGGATGTTCTCGTGTCCAAGCGCGCGCAGGAAGGGATCCACGAGGGCCTGTCCTCGCTCGTTCACGCGCAGCCCGGACTGGCGCACGACCTCCGGGACGATGAAGCCGCCGGCCCACAGGCAGGCATCGAACGGCAGGCTGCGCTCCCCGAGCTCGACGGAGCCCGCCTGGAGCCGCCGCACCTGCGCCTGCTCGACGGTGACACCGAGCCGGCTCAGGCTCCGGCGCAGGTGCGCACGCCCCGCCTCGGAGAGCTCGCCTCCCAGAGCCCCGGAGGAGAGCAGCGTCACCTGGAGCCCGGGGTGTGTCTCGGCGAGCTCGCTGGCGCCCTCGATGCCCGTGAGGCCTCCACCGATGACGACCAGCCGCCCCTTGCGAGCGGCGATGGCGGGCAGGCGCTCGGCGAGCGCTCCCACGGAGGCCGCATCCAGGGTGAAGGCGTGCTCGCGAACCCCCGGCACCGCGTCCACATCCACCTGGGAGCCGAGCGCCACCACCAGTTGCTCGAACGACAGCCGCTCATCGCCCAGGAGAACCTCGCCTCGTGGATCGATGCGCGTGACGCGGCCGATCTTCAGGGTGATGCCCTTGCCCGCCACCATCTCGGCGAGCCCACGCTTCACCAGCTCCGCTCCGGCCGCCCGCTCGTGCAGCCGGATGCGATCCACGAACCACGGGCTCGCGCTCACCAGCGTGATCGCGACCTGCCCGCGCGTCCGCTGCGCGAGCCGAAGTGCACAAATGAGTCCTGCATAACCGCCCCCCAGAATGACGACGCGCATGATGACCTCTCCTTGTTTTTCGCCCGGGAGACGACTCAGCGCATTCTGGCGTGACAGGGGGATGCGGAATCCAGAAACCCTCGTCATTTCGACCACTTACAACGCAGATCCACGACGAGCAGTGACGGTCCTACAAGAAGCGCTTGAGGAGGCCGAGCTTCCCGCCATAGGGCGGGTAGCGCAGCTTCATGTCGAGCGCGAAGGGCCGCTTCACCACGCTCTTCTTGTGACTGAAGGCATCGAAGCTGGCCTGGCCGTGATAGCCGCCGAGCCCCGACTCGCCCACTCCCCCGAAGGGAAGCCCCTCGGCGGCGAAGTGAACGCACACGTCGTTGGTGACCGCTCCACCGCTCGAGGTCTCCGTGAGGACGCGCTCGTTCACCGCCGCGTCGCGCGCGAAGCTGTAGAGGGCGAGCGGCTTCGGACGGGAGCGCACGAAGCGGATGGCGTCGTCGATGCTCGGACAGTCGACGAGCGGGAGCAGGGGACCGAAGATCTCCTCCTGCATCAGCGGACTCGACACCGGTGCATCGGTGATGACGGTGGGTGCGAAGTAGCGGCTGGGCGCGTCGCGCTCGCCGCCGAAGGCGATCCGACCGTCGGTCGCGAGCGCGGAGATGCGCTCGAAGTGGCGATGACTGACGATGCGGCCATAGTCGCCGCTCGTGCGCGCATCGGCACCGTAGAAGCTTCTGACGGCCTTCTGGACCAGGTCGATGAAGCGGCCCTTGAGCTCGGGTGGAATGAGCACGTAATCCGGCGCGACGCATGTCTGTCCGGCGTTGACGTACTTGCCCCAGGCGATGCGTCGCGCGGTGACCTCGAGGTCCGCGCTTCTGTCGACGATGCAGGGGCTCTTTCCACCCAGCTCGAGAACGGTGGGCGTGAGGTGCCGGGCGGCGGCTTCGGCCACCACCCGGCCCACCTGGGTTCCACCGGTGAAGAAGATGAGGTCCCAGCGCTCCGCGAGGAGCGCCTGGCTCACCTCCGCGCCCCCTTCGACGACCGAGACGACTTCCGCCGGGAAGGCCTCGCCCAGCATCCGACTGAGCACCCCTGAAGTCGCGGGTGACAGCTCGCTGGGTTTCAACACGGCCGTGCAGCCCGCGGCGAGTGCCCCGATGAGCGGCGCCATCGACAACTGGTAGGGGTAGTTCCAGGGCGAGATGATGAGCGTCACGCCGAGCGGCTCCGCGTATTGGTAGGCCCGCGCCGGCTGGATGATGAGGGGCGCCGACCCCCGCCGAGGCTCCATCCACGCCTTCACGTTCTTGAGCGCGTTCTTGATCTCGCCGTAGATGTTCCCGACCTCGGTGAGGTAGGCCTCCTCCGGACTCTTCGAGAGATCCGCCTCGAGGGCGGCGAGAATCTCCGCCTCGTACTTGCGCGCCACCCGGTCGAGCGCCTGCAACTGCTCCC
Source organism: Archangium violaceum (assembly GCF_016859125.1). Classification (NCBI taxonomy): domain Bacteria; kingdom Pseudomonadati; phylum Myxococcota; class Myxococcia; order Myxococcales; family Archangiaceae; genus Archangium; species Archangium violaceum. The sequence goes on from NZ_CP069338.1 coordinate 1,211,394, forward strand.
GCCGCCATTGGAGCGGGAGCGTGGCTCGGGTCTCGAAGTAGGCACGCTGTTTTTCGGCGAGGTTGCTGAGACTCCGAGCCATGGGACTTCTCCTTGCGTGGGAGGGGGCTACTTCAGGAACTCGCCTTTTTCGGCCTTCGCGACGAGCGACGCGGGCGGCAGGAAGTGCTTCCCGTAGCGCTCCGCGAGCTCGCGCGCGCGGGTGACGAAGCCGCGCGGCCCCGTGCCGGTACGCCCTTCGTAGCCGTTGATGTATTGCACGACACCTCCCGTCCACGGCGGGAAGCCGATTCCGAGGAGGGAGCCCACGTTCGCGTCGGCGGCGGAGCGGAGGACGCCTTCGTCGAAGCACTTCACCGTGTCGATGGCCTCGGCGAACAGCATCCGCTCCTTCATGTCCTCGAAGGGGATGGTGTAACCGGGTTTGGTGAAGTGCTGGGCGAGCCCCGGCCAGAGGCCCGTGCGCTTGCCATCCACGTAGTCATAGAAGCCGCCCCCGGTGGAGCGGCCCTTGCGCTGGTACTGATCGATCATCGCATCCATGACCGCGTAGCTGCCGTGGTCCATCCACGGCTGACCAGCGGCCTCGGCGGCGGCCTTGGTCTCGAGGCGAATCTTTCGCGGCAGGGTCAACGTCAATTCGTCCACCAGCTGGAGCGGAGCCGCGGGGTAGCCCGCCTGGAGGCCCGCCTGCTCGATGGAGGCAGGCGCAATTCCCTCGCCCACCATGGCGATGGCCTCGTTGAGGAACGTGCCAATCACCCGGCTGGTGAAGAAGCCCCGGCTGTCGTTGACGACGATGGGCGTCTTTCCAATCTGGACCGCGATGTCGATGGCCTTCGCCAGCGTGGCGTCGCTCGTCGTCTTGCCCGCGATGAGCTCGAGCAGCGGCATCTTGTCCACCGGGGAGAAGAAGTGCATCCCGACGAAGTCGGCCGGCCGCTTCACGCCCTCGGCGAGCAGGGTGATGGGCAGGGTCGAGGTGTTGGAAGCAAGCACCGCGTCCGGGGCGACCACGCCTTGAATCTCCTGGAAGACCTGGTGCTTGAGCTTCACGTCCTCGAAGACCGCTTCGATGACCAGATCACAGCCCGCGAGCGCGGCGGCATCCGCGGTGGGGTGGATTCGCGCCAGGAGCGCGTCGCCCTTCTCCTTCGTGGACTGGCCCTTCTGGATGGCCTTCTCCACCAGCTTGACCGAGTACTGCTTGCCCTTCTCGGCGGAGGCGAGACTCACGTCCTTGAGCACCACGTCGATGCCGGCCTTGGCGCACACATAGGCAATGCCGGCGCCCATCATCCCGGCGCCGAGGACTCCAACCTTCTTCGCCGTGTGCTGCGGGAAGCCCTTCGGGCGGCCGCCGCCCGACTTGATGTGCTGCATGTCGAAGAAGAACGCCTGAATCATGTTCTTCGCGACCTGGCCGGTGACGAGCTCGGTGAAGTAGCGCGACTCGATGGTGAACGCGGTGTCGATGTCCACCTGCGTGCTCTCGACGGCCACCGCCATGATGGCGCGCGGCGCCGGCATGTTCGCGCCCTTGAGTTGCTTGCGCAGGTTGGCGGGGAACGCGGGCAGGTTCGCCGCGAGGGAGGGCGAGGATGGGGTGCCGCCCGGAATCTTGTAGCCCTTCTGGTCCCACGGCTGCTGCGCCGTGGGGTTCGCCTTCACCCAGGCCCTGGCCGCGGGCAGGAGCGCGTCCACCGAGTCCACCACCTCGTGCACGAGGCCCAGTTCCTTCGCCTCCCGCGGCCGGTAACTCTGGCCCTGGAGCAGGACCTTCATCAGCGCGTCCACGATGCCGAGCATGCGCACCGTGCGCACCACGCCTCCGCCGCCGGGAAGCAGTCCGAGCGTCACCTCTGGCAGCCCGAGCTGCACGCCCTTGACGTCGGCGACGATGCGCCGGTGACACGCGAGCGCGATCTCGAGCCCACCCCCGAGCGCCGCGCCGTTGATGGCCGCGACCACGGGCTTACCCAGGGTCTCCAGCGTCCGCAGCTGCGCTTTGATTTCCTGTCCGAGCTCGAAGACCTGCTTCGCCTCGTCCTTCTTCACGTTGCGCAAATCGTTCAGGTCACCGCCCGCGAAGAACGTCTTCTTCGCCGAGGTGATGATGACGCCCGTGAGGGTGTCCTTCTCCTTGACCAGGCGGTCCACGGTCGCGCGCATGGACTTCACGTACGCGGCGTTCATCGTGTTGGCGGACTGGCCCGGATCATCCAACGTCAAGACCACGATGCCGTCGGCGTCTCGCTCCCAGCGGATGGTGTTCTGCTCGCTCATGGGTTCGCTCGAATGTTGTCGATAAAAGAGGGGGAAGAGGTTCAAACGCGCTCGACGAGGGTGGCCACGCCCATCCCGCCGCCGACGCACAGGGTGACGACCGCGCGGCGTGCCTTGCGCCGCTCGAGCTCGTCCACCACGGTCCCGAGAATCATCGCGCCAGTGGCCCCGAGCGGGTGGCCCATGGCGATCGCACCGCCGTTGACGTTGAGCTTCTCGCTCGGGATGGCGAGGTCCTTCTGGTACTTGAGGACCACGGAGGCGAAGGCCTCGTTGAGCTCGAAGAGGTCGATATCCTTGACGGAGAGGCCGGCGATCTCGAGCAGCTTCCGGGTGGCCGGAATCGGGCCGGTGAGCATGAGGGTCGGGTCCGCACCGGACGTGGCGACGGCGGCGATGCGCGCCCGCGGCGTGAGGCCGAGCGCCTTGCCGACCATCTCCGAGCCCACCAGCACGAGCGCCGCGCCGTCGACGATGCCGGACGAGTTCCCCGGCGTGTGTACGTGGTGGATCTTCTCCACGAAGTGATACTTCTGCAGCGCCACCGCGTCGAAGCCGCCGGCCTCGCCGACCCCGGCGAAGGACGGGTTGAGCTGACCGAGCGAGGCCACGGTGGAATCCGGGCGCATGTGCTCGTCGCGGTCGAGCACGGTGAGGCCGTTCTGGTCCACCACTGGAACGACGGAGTTCTTGAAGTATCCGGCGGCCCAGGCCCTGGCCGCGCGCTCCTGCGACTGCGCGGCATAGCGGTCCACGTCCTCGCGGGTGAAGCCCTCCATCGTCGCGATCAGGTCCGCGGAGATGCCCTGGGGCACGAAGTACGTGTCATAGTTGGTGGCCGGGTCCAGGGCCCAGGCGCCGCCGTCCGAGCCCATCGGGACGCGCGACATGCTCTCCACGCCGCCCGCGATGACCAGGTGCTCCCAGCCCGAGCGCACCTGCTGGGCGGCCATGTTCACCGCGGTCAGGCCCGAGGCGCAGAAGCGGTTGAGCTGGACTCCGCCAGTCGTCTCCGGAAGTCCGGCCGCGAGCACGAGGGTCCGGGCGATGTCCGCGCCCTGGTCCCCTACCGGGGAGACCACGCCGAGCACCACGTCGTCGATCCGCTGGGGATCCAAATTCGGGTTGCGTTTCTTGAGCGCATCCACCAGGCCGACGAGCAGCGAGAGGGGCTTGATTCCGTGCAGCGCGCCCTTCTTGCCCTTGCCGCGGGGGGTGCGAACGGCGTCGAAGATGAAAGCTTCCTGGCTCACCGGGAGCCTCCTTGCGAAACGATGGAAGTGGTTCAGAGGGAACGGGCGACGAGCTCTTTCATGATCTCATTCGCACCGGCGAAAATCCGCAACACGCGGGTATCGGCGAACAGGTGGGCAATGGGGTACTCCTTCATGTACCCATATCCGCCAAAGAGTTGAAGGCAGCGATCCACGACGATGCAGGCCTGGTCGGTCACCCAGTATTTGGCCATGGCCGCCGTGGTCACGTCGAGCTGGCCCTCGAGGTGGGATTGGATGCAGTCATCGATGAAGGTGCGGCAGACACGCCTCAGGGTCGCGCACTCCGCGAGCTCGAAGCGTGTGTTCTGCAAGGCGAAGAGGGGCTTGCCGAAGACGTGGCGCTGCCTGGTGTACTCGACCGTCAAATCCACGGCGCGCTCGAGGCTCGCCATCCCGATGAGCGCCACGCTCAGCCGCTCCTGGGGCAGTTGCTGCATCATCTGGACGAAACCACGGCCCTCCTCGCCGCCGAGCAGATTGACGGCGGGGACCTTCATGTCATCGAAGAAGAGCTCGGTCGTGTCCTGGCCCTTGCCGCCGAGCTTGTCGAGGATGCGGCCCCGCATGAAACCAGGCGTCGTGTCGGAGACCTCGGCGCACAACAGCGAGATGCCGGCGTGCCCCTTCGCATCCCCCGTCCGCACGGCGATGATGAGGAAGTCACAGACGTGGCCGTTGGAGATGAACGTCTTCGCGCCGCTCACCCGGTAGAAATCACCGTCCCGCACCGCGCGGGTGGAGATGGCCTGGAGGTCCGAACCCGTCCCCGGCTCGGTCATGGCGATGGCCCCCACCCACTCACCGCTCGCGAGTCTGGGCAGCCACTTCTGCTTCTGGGCCTCGGACGCATAGGCGAGGAGGTAGTGCGCGACGATGGCGCAATGCACCGAGAAGCCCATCGAAGGGTCCCCGGCGCGGATCTGCTCCTCGATGAGGACCGCCTCGTGCGCGAACGTTCCGCCGCCTCCGCCGTAGGCCTCCGGAATGGACATGCACAAGAGCCCAAGCTCGCCTGCTCGCCGATAGAGCGCCTTGTCCGGATGACCCTGGGCCACGTGCTTGGGCACGTTGGGAAGGACCTCTTTCGTGAAGTAGGCGGCCGCGAGCCCGCGCACCTGCTCGAGCTCGTCCGAGCTCCATGGGGAACGTCTCGTCATGTCTGCCTCTCTCTTCTCAGGTTCCGCTCTAGAGTCCGAACGTCTTGCCGATGATGTCGCGCTGGATTTCGCTCGTGCCGCCATAGACGGTGGAGATCACCGTGGCGCGCAGATGCGACTCCATGTCGTACTCGAGGGCGTAGCCGTAGCCCCCCATCATCTGCATGCCTTCGAGCGCCACGCGCTTGGCCGTCTCGGTCGCCTTCAGCTTCGCCATCGACGCCTCGCGGGGGAGCATCCGCTCGGGAGCCTCGTCCGCCATCGCGGCCACGCGGTAGATGAGTAGCTCACAGCAATCGAGCTCGGTGGCGAGGTCCGCGATCCGGTGCTTGAGCGCCTGGAAGGAACCAATCGGCCGGCCGAACTGCTTGCGCTCCTTCACGTACGCGACGGCGTCATCGAAGGCACGCCGGCCGCGGCCGAGCATGGTCGCGGCGAGGATGAGCCGCTCGCTGTTGAGCCCCGCCATCAGCTGGGGCCAGGCCTGGTCCACGGTTCCGACCACGGCGCTCTCGGGCAGGAAGCAGTCGGTGAAGTAGACGTCATTCACGTCCTTGCCGCCCATCGTGGGGATGCCGCGAATCTCCATCCCCGGCGTGCCCGCGGGGACGCAGAACATGGTGAGGCCCTCGTGCCGCGAGCTCGAGGCGTGGGTGCGAGCCACGAGCAGGAGGTGGTCCGCGAGGTGCGCGTTCGAGCACCAGGTCTTCTGCCCGTTGATGATGAATCCTCCCGGCGTCCGGATCGCGCGGCAGGTGAGCGCGGCGACGTCCGAGCCGGCCCCGGGCTCGGAAATGGAGATCGCCTCCACGCGGCCGCGGGTGATGCCGCCGAGAATCGTCTCGCGCTGGGCCTCGGTCCCGAACTTCATGTACGGACCGGCGGCGACCGCCGTGGTGACATAGCCACCCACCGGGGCGAGCCCGTATGCGGTCCGCTCGGCGAAGAGACAGATGTCGGACATGCCGCCGTCCGAGCCGCCATACTTCGACGGGATGCCCACCCCGAGCCAACCGAGCTCGGCCATCTGCGCGTAGAGGGCGGGGTTGTGGGCCTCGGTACCGTTCCCGGTCAAGGCGTCGCGCTGCGCACGCGTCCCCGTCTTGGCGCGGCAGAACGCATCGATGGCGGCGGCGAACGAGGCTTGCTCCGGTGTTCTCGCATGCATGGGAGTCCCTTGGGTGGTGGGTTCCGGGAGGTGGAGGATCAGGCGTTCGCGTAGAGCGTGGCGATGCGCTCGGCGTACTGCTCGAGGATGACGCGGCGCTTGAGCTTGAGGGTGGGCGTGAGCTGGCCCGTCGCGGGAGACCACGCCTCGGGGACCACCTCGAAGCGCTTGATCTGCTCCGCTCGGGAAAGCCGGGCGTTGGCCGAGGCAACGAGCGACTCGAGCTCGGCGCGAATCGCCGGATCGCGCGCGAGGTCGGCGAGCGACTGGGACGCGAGGCCACGGGCCTTGGCCCAGAGCGGCGCGGCGTCCGGGTCGAGCGAGACGAGTGCCGTCACGAAGGGCCGGCCGTCGCCAATCGTGATCGCCTGACCGACGAGCGGGTGCGCGCGCAGCATGCCTTCGAGCCGGGAGGGCGCGATGTTCTTCCCGCTCGAGGTGATGAGGAGCTCCTTCTTGCGGTCGGTGATGGTGAGGAATCCGTCGGGGTCGAGCGTGCCGATGTCGCCGGTGGCGAGCCAACCGTCCGCGTCGACCGCGCTGACGATCTGGCCGTCCGAGGCGAGATAGCCGAGGAACACCACGGGGCCGCGGACGAGGATTTCACCGTCCCCGGCCAGCCGGAGCTGCATTCCGGGAATGGGCCGGCCCACGGCACCCACCCGGAAGTCCGTGGGCGTGTTGATGGTGGCGCAGCCGGTGGTTTCGCTCATGCCCCAGACCTCGAGCACCTTGATTCCAAAGCCTCCGAGGTACTCGAGAATCTCGGCGGGGATGGGCGCCGAGCCGCTGCTCGCCCACTCGAGCGCGTCCAGTCCGAGCGCCCTGCGCAGGGGCTCGAGGACCCTGGCATCCACCTCCGCGACCTTTTGCTGGAGCTCCGGGGGCACGGCTTTTCCGGCACCTTCGAGCCGGAAGGCCTCCAGGGCCAGCGCATGAGCGGAGAGGATGGCCTCGCGCTGAGGAGGCTCGAGCGTGCCCAGCTTCGCCCGCAGGCCCCCGGCGAGCTTCTCCCAGACGCGCGGCACTCCGAAGAACGCGGGGGGAGACACCTTGGCCATCAGCGGCACCACGCCCGCCGGATCCGCGCAGATGTGCACGTGCAGCGCCTTGTAGAGTGCGCGGTAGAAGCCGAGCTCGCGCTCCGCGATGTGCGCCAGCGGGAGATAGGCGATCGACGGGGACTGCATGGGAGTGGGGACGGCGAGGTCCACCGCGATCGCCTCATAGAAGGCGTTCCGGTGGCTCAGCACCACGCCCTTGGGGTCGCCAGTGGTGCCCGAGGTGTACATCATCGCGATCGGATCCTCGGGCCGGATGTTTCTCCAACCGTCCTCGAAGATGGTGGGATCCGCCTGGTGCAACCTGCGTCCCTCGGCCTCGACCTCCGCGAAGGAGACGAAGCGCGCATCCCCGGCCGGAATGGCCGATGAATCGAGGACGATGATCCCCTTGAGCGCCAGGAGCGTTTCGAGCACCGGCCGCCACCGTGCGATCTCCTCCGCGCCCTCCAGCACCACCACCGTGGCCCGGCTGTGCCGCGCGACGTAGCCCACCTGCTCGGTGCTCAGGGTCTGGTACGCGGTACAGGGAATGGCGGCGAGGTGGACCGCCGCGAAGTCGATGATCCAATGCTCTGGCCGGCTGGACATCATGATCATCATCCGCTCGCCTCGCGTCAGCCCGAGCGCGCCGAGCCCGCGGGAGAGCGCGGCGGTCTGTTCGCGCAGCTGTGCCCAGGTGAGCGTCCTGTCTCCGGCGCTGAGGGCGGGAGCGCCCGCGTATTCTTCGGCATTGCGCTTGAGGAGCAGCGGCAGCGTGAGCCTGCCTGCCTGTGATTGGCACTGCGCTTCCAATGCTGCGAGCGACGGACCCATGGGCACCTCCTCGAGTCAATGGCCAGACGTGCTGTTTTGTTCCTCTTCAGGGGTCGACGTAGAGGTCGAGCAAGACGTCAGGACCACCCCCATAGCGGCTGAAGTCGGTGATGCCTTCGGCGCGGAGGACGTCTTCATCAATGAAGGTCTGCCCCGTGCAATCGCGCGGCGGACGCTGGAGGATGACCATGGCCGCGTCCGCCATGATCTCCGGCGAGCGGGCCCGCTGCATCGAGGCGTCGCCCCCGAGCATGTTCCTCACGGCGGCGGTGGCGATGAGCGTTCGGGGCCAGAGGGCGTTCGCGGCGATGCCGGCCTCGGCCAGCTCCGCGGCCCAGCCGAGCGTGAGCAGGGTCATCCCGTACTTGGCGAGCGTGTACGCCGGGTGCAGGCCCATCCAGCGCGGCGCGAGGTTGACCGGCGGCGAGAGCGAGAGGATGTGCGGGTGGGGAGATCTCCGCAGGTGCGGAATCGCCGCGCGCGTCAGAAGGAACGTCCCCCGCAGCTGGATCTGCTGCATCAGGTCGAAGCGCTTGACCGGCAGCTCTTCGGTCTTGAGCGGAGCGAGGGCGCTCGCGTTGTTGACGCAGAAGTCGATGCCACCAAAGCGCGCCACGGTCTCATCCACGGCCCGCTGCACGGCCGCTTCCTCGCGCACGTCGCCGACCACCGCGAGCGCCTGGCCTCCCGCGGCTTCGATCTCCGCGGCCGCCGTGTGCACCGTCCCGGGCAACCGTGGATCCGGCGTGTCGGTCTTCGCCAGGAGCGTGACGTTGGCCCCCAGGCGCCCCGCCGCGACGCCGATCGCCAGCCCGATTCCACGGCTTCCTCCGGACATCAACAGCGTGCGTCCCGCAAGCGGCCTCGAGGTCATCGCTCGTCCTTTCCTCGCTTGCGCCCTGACCCCGGCCCCCGGGAGTCGCCGGGCTCGGGGTGGGCGTCGTGATGGAGCTGGGGGAACACGTCGCGCACGATCGTGATGAGCGCTTCGCTCAGGAGCAGGTGCGCGTCCTCGCGCGAGAGTGTCCCGCCGCGGATCCACTCGCGGATGGTGGCTTTCACCAGCCCGCCGTAGGAGCGCATCATCGCCCGGTGCCGCGCGTCACTTCCGACCTCGACCTTGAGACCCAGGAACTCGAGCGTCTTCGAAGCGGCCACGTCGTCCGCATCCGAGATGATGCGCTCGACCTCCGGATCCGCGCCGATGCCCCCCGCGCCGGTAACCGCCACATAGGTCTTTCCGTGGGTCGCCACCGTATCGAGGTACCACTCGACACTGCGCTCCACCCGCTGCCGCAAGGTTCCCGTCATGGGCACACTCTCGTCCAGGCCGGGCATGAGCAGCATCCTCTTCACGACCTTCAAATAGAGGTCCCGCTTCTGCCCGAAGTAGTGATTGAGCAATCCACGGGCGACGCCGGCCTCCCGGGCGATGTCCGTGGTGGAGACTTCCGCGTACGGGCGCTCGCCGAACAGCCGCGTGGCGCACTCCAGAATCTGTTCCCTGCGCGTGTCCGGCTCGAGCCGTTTCCAGCGAGGAGAGGCGGCCTGGCTCATGAGTTCTGCTCCCGCCAGGGCAGGAACGCCGGCAGGTCCCGCTCCAACGTTCGGGGGAACTTCGCGGGCCGCTTCTGCAGGAACGACATCACGCCCTCCTCGGCGTCCGCGTTCCGGGCACAGCTCGCGATGAGCTGGCTGTCGAGTGCGAAGGCGGGCTCGGGCGAAGGGAGCGCGCCCATCTGGTAGAGGGCCTGCCGGATGACGGCCACGGACACCGGCGCGGTATTCTCGACCAGCTCGCGGGCGAGCGCATGGGCGGCATCGAGCAGCGCGTCGGGCTCGTGGAGGGAATGGACCAGGCCCGCGCCGAGCGCCTCTTCCGCGCGGATGAGACGGCCACTCACCATCCAATCGAGCGCGCGCCCCATTCCGACGAGCCGCGGCAGGAACCAGCACGAGCCCGCTTCCGGATAGATGCCACGCCGGCTGAAGACGAAGCCAAAGCGGCTGTCTTTCGCGGCGAGGCGGAAGTCCGCGGGGAGGATCATCGTCGAGCCCACGCCCACCGCGGCGCCTCGGACGGCGGCGATGACCGGCTTGCGCAGCGCGAACATCTTGCGAGTCACCCGAGTCGCCGGCTCGACCCAGCCGCGCTCCAGGTGATTGATATTCGACACCTCGAACGAACGGCCGCTCAGGTCCGCGCCCACGCAGAAGTCCCTGCCAGCGCCGGTGAGGACGACCACGCGCACGTCTTCGTTTGCGTCGGCGTTGCCGAGCGCGTCGGCGAGCTCGTCCGCCATGGTCACGGTGAATCCGTTCCTCGCTTCGGGACGGTTCAACTCCAGGGTAGCGACCCGATCCGCAACCGAAGACCGGATGTGTTGGTAGCTCATGAGTGGGCCTCTATCCGCGTGATGATGGGGGCTTGTTGGCATCGTGTCAACAGCAACAGCCTTTGAAGTGCCGCCTGCGAGGCCATGCCTGGTGTCCGACGTGTTGCGTCATTCCTGGGGACGCCCACCCGAACCCCTGCATGATATGCAAGTCCCCCACATCTGATTTTCCTTCAAAGGAGAACCCCGTGGATTTTCAACATTCACCCCGCGTCACGGAGCTGCAAAACCGGCTCAATGCCTTCATGAAGGAGCACGTCCATCCGAACGAACACACGTTCACGCAGCAGGTGCAGAAGAACCGTTGGGCGTCGCCGCCGATCGTCGAGGAGCTGAAGGCCAAGGCGAAAGCTCAGGGGTTGTGGAACCTGTTCATGCCGGGCACCGAGCACGGCGGCGCCGGCCTGACCAACCTCGAGTACGCGCCGCTGGCCGAAATCATGGGCCGCGTGTTCTGGGCTGCCGAGGTCTTCAACTGCTCCGCGCCCGACACCGGCAATATGGAAGTGTTCGCGCGGTACGCGACGCCCGAGCAACAGAAGAAATGGCTGGAACCGCTGCTGGAAGGAAGGATCCGCTCGGCCTATGTCATGACCGAGCCGAATGTGGCTTCCAGCGACGCGACCAACGTCGAGCTCTCGATCCGCGCTGAAGGCGACGAGTACGTCATCAACGGCACCAAGTGGTTCGCCACGGGCGCGATGCACGAGAACTGCCAGATCTTCATCGTCATGGGCAAGACCGATCCGGACAATCCGAACCGCCACCTGCAGCAGTCCCAGGTACTGGTCGAACGCGGCACGCCGGGCATGATCATCAAGCGGCCTCTGTCGACGCTGGGCTACTGGGAGGAGCCGCACGGCCACGCCGAAATCGTGTTCGACAACGTGCGCGTGCCGAAATCGAATCTCCTGCTCGGCGAGGGCCGCGGTTTCGAGATCGCCCAGGGCCGCCTTGGCCCAGGCCGCATCCATCACTGCATGCGCGTGATCGGCGCCGCCCAGCGCGCACTGGAGTACGCCTGCAAACGCGTGGAGAATCGCGTGGCCTTCGGCAAGAAGCTGAGCACGCAGGGCTCGGTGCGCGAGGCCATCGCGGTGATGGCATCCAAGGTCGAAATGTGCCGCCTGATGACGCTGCGCGCGGCGGACAAGATGGACCGCGTCGGCAATAAAGAGGCGAAAGACCTGATCGCGATGGCGAAAATCATGGTGCCGCAACTCGGCTTCGAGGTCATCGACATGGCCATCCAGCTACACGGAGCCGGCGGCCTGACCGGGGATTATTTCCTCGCCGAGGCGTTCAACTACGCACGCTGGTGCCGCATCGCCGATGGTCCCGATCAGGTCCACATGATGGCGCTCGGCAAGCAGGTCATCCAGGAGCTGTCAGCACTTTGAGCCAGGAAGCGGCCGCGTCCGGCACCTGCACGGCCGGTGGGGGCTCGAATTCTCGAGGAGGCGTATCCATGTCCGAGACAGTCGACACGCTGAATGTCGAAAATCTGCAGAAGTATCTGGCTGCGAGGATCGCCGATTTCGGCACGATTCAGGAATGCACCAAATTCGCGGGCGGGCAGTCCAACCCGACCTTCATGGTGCGCACAGAGAAGAGCAGATACGTGCTGCGCCGGAAGCCGCCCGGGCTGCTACTGAAATCGGCGCATGCGGTCGACCGCGAATACCGTGTGATGAGGGCGCTGGCAGCGACCCAGGTGCCAGTGCCAGGGATGCTCGCACTGTGCGACGACGACAGCGTCATCGGCTCGATGTTCTATGTGATGGAATTCGTCGAGGGCCGCATTTTCTGGAACGGCGCGCTGCCTGAACAGACACCAGCCGAGCGCCGCGCAATCTACGATGAGATGGTGCGCGTACTCGCCGCGATGCATACGGTCAACCTGGAGCAGACCGGACTCACCGACTACGGCCGCCCTGGCAACTATTTCGAGCGTCAGATCAGACGCTGGAGCGAACAATACCGAGCCAGCCAGACCGGCACCATGCCGGCAATGGAAAAGCTGATGGAGTGGCTACCCGCCAACGTGCCGGCCGACGACGGTCAGGTCGCGCTGAACCACGGCGACTACCGCATCGACAATGTCATGTTCCACCCGGCCGAACCGCGCATCGTCGCGGTGCTCGACTGGGAGCTGTCGACGCTCGGCCACCCGTGGGCGGATCTCGCGTATCAATGCATGCATTTGCGCCTGCCGCCGGATGCGGCGATCCCTGGCCTCGGCGGCCTTGACCGCGAGGCACTCGGCATTCCCTCGGAAGAAGAGTATGTCGCGCGCTATTGCGAGCTGACCGGCATCAAGGCGATCCCGAACTGGGATTTCTACATCATCTTCAGTTTCTTCCGCATCGCCGCGATTCTGCAGGGCGTCTACAAGCGCGCTCTCGACGGCAATGCGTCGAGCAGGAAGGCCATGGACTACGGCGCGCTGGCCGGTCCGATCGCGGAGATGGCCGTGGCGATGCTCCCATGACACCGGCAGGACCGCAGGAGAACACCATGAACAAGAATCGTTTTGATCTGACCGGCCGCGTGGCGCTGATAACCGGTGCGTCGAGCGGTCTCGGCGAGCATTTCGCGCGGGTCCTGGCCGAAGCCGGCGCCAAGGTGGTGGTCGCCGCGCGCCGTGTCGATCGCCTGCGGCATCTGGCCGAGCGCATCAAGAGTGCCGGTGGTGATGCCGCGGCCGTGGCGATGGATGTCACCGATCGCGACAGCGTGAAAACCGCATTCGAGGAGGCGGGCAGGTTCTTTGGCACCATCGACGTGCTGATCAACAATGCCGGCGTCGCCCGATCGATGCTCTTCGCGAAAACGCGGGAAGAAGACTGGGAGTACGTCGTCGATACCAACCTGAAAGCGGCGTGGCGCGTCGCCCGTGCGTTCGTCGATCAACCGGGCATGGCCGGCAGGCCCGGCAGCATCGTCAACATCTCCTCGATCCTCGGCATCGGTGTCGGCTATGGGGAGTCGCTGTATGCCACGTCCAAGGCGGGCTTGATCCAACTCACCCGGCACATGGCGCTGGAGTTGATGCGCAACAACATCCGCGTCAACGCGCTCTGCCCCGGCTACATCGAAACCGAAATCAACTCCGGCTACTTCAAGTCGGAGCGCGGTCAGGCCTACCTCAAGAACAACATCCCGTCGAAGAAGCTGGGTACGGCGGAAGACCTTTCGGGCGCGCTGCTGCTGTTGGCCAGCGACGCCGGCGCCTTCATCACCGGTGTCGCACTGCCCGTCGATGGCGGTCACCTGCTGCACTCGCTGTAATCACCGCTGCCTCTGGCCGGATTGAAGCCGGAGGCAGCGGCTCTTCCCGGAGCTCTAGAGCGTCTTCATGTACTCGATGATGGCCCAGCGCTCGTCGTCCGTGAGCGATTGCGTGAAGTCATGCCCGCCATTGCCAAGCCCATAGAGATGCGAATTGAAGATCATCCGCGAGCGAATCTGCTTCCGGGTAATGGGCGGCGGTGACTGGTAGGCGAGCGAGTTGTAGTTCGCGACGAGGTTGGCGATGCTCGCGAAGAGGATGTCGGGCGTCGCCATTTCCTGGCTACAGGGGATGAACGGGTCGTTGCTCGGGACATCTCCGCAGGCAAGTGGCGTCACCTTCCAGCCGAGCTTCGCGAAGTCATACGAGGCATGGCTCGTGTCGTAACCCGCGTTGGTTCCCAGCGCGTTGGTGGAGGTCTGCTGGCGCTTCCATACCGCCCGGCGGTCCGACGGCTTCAGCACCTCCCAGAGGGTGGGCACGCTTCCGTTGTGGAAGAAAGGCGCGGAGGCCCACGCGCCGTAGAGTGGCGGCGCCATGTAGCCGAACGGCTCGATCCACGTGTTCGGCCCTTCGGGTGAGTAGACGGGCCCGAGGCCGTTGTCGTACGCGCTGCGAGGCACGCGGCGCAGTGCGCTCGTGATGGGGTCGTCGTAGAAGGGTCCGTGGTCGGGGGACTGGTCGTTGTAGGCGAGGAAGGACGTGTTCCAGGCTCTGCGCTTACGCACGTCGGCCATCAGTCGCTCGCGCGCCGGATCCGTCCGGATGGTTTCGATGGGCGTGATGACGCCGGCAATGCCCTTGAGACGGGGATCGGGCAGGTACGCGGGGTTGGCGGCGTAGCGTGGCGAGTAGACGCCATGGCAGCTCGCGCAGGAGCCATTGCCGGGGGTCTTCGGGATGTTGTCGTTGGCGCCGTTCGCCCAGAGGTCACGCTCGTGAAAGAGCACGGCTCCCCGCTCGGCGAGCGCGGTGTTGATCTCCTTGGGGTAGAGGGGGGGCGAAAGCGAGAGGAAGAAGTTGTCGTTGTCCTCGAACTCGGCGGTCAGCGCGCGGCGCTGCTCGGGCGTGCGACCCAGGTTCGCGATTCCAAACGCCATCTCCGAACGGACGTTGTCCGAGGTGAGCGCCCCATCCCAGAACTGGCGCGTCTTGAACGCGCGGTACCACCAGTTGGGCGCACGGGACATGCCCCCCGCATGGGTCGGGAAGAACTCGAGCAGGCTCGGTGCCAGTGCGAGCGAGTCCATGTCGAAGAGGGCGGGCAGGAGGTCGACGATGCCAATGGCGTCACTCGTGCCGCGGCCCACGCTCCAGGGCACGGGCACGAGTTGGAACACCGTCCCCACGCCCGTGGACCGGAAGAAGTCGGACTGGATCAAGCCGGCATCTATCGCGTCGTTCGAGCGGCCCCACACGAAGCCGGCCTCCTGCTCGCTCCCGAGCCGCGAATCGTGGCAGCCCGAGCAGCCGGAGCTGATTCTTCCCGTGTAGCGCCCGTTTTCGTCCTTCTCCTGCACGAGCCCCAGCGGAAGTTGCCCGCTGCCGCCATCGGTGAGGTTGGGGTTCTCCCACGGCAGCGGGTAGGGGTTGCGGAATGGCGCCTTCGCGAGCCCATAGCGTTTGATGACCTGCTCGTCGAAGTCGACGGGGCGGGTGAGGTAGCCCCAGAGCCTATAGAGGTTGTAGTAGGCGAGCGAGTTGGTGAAGGACTGGAAGTAGGCACGGGTCTCGATGTTCTCCCGGCCCCGAGCGACGCTCGCGCGAAATTCGCCGCAGGTCTTCGGATTCGGAGCCAGCGTCGAGACGAACGGCGGCGGCGGCGTGTGCAGGTCCACCCAGTAGGCATTGAACTGCACCGCGGCCCCAGGCTTGTTGACGCCGGGCACCACCAGGGTGCGCGGATCCACCGGCAACGGAGTGGAATCCGGTTGCCCAGCGCATGCCGCCGAGAACGGCGACCGGATGGCCGTCGAATCCAACAACGGCAACGGGTCCGCGGCTGCCCGAGAAGCGCTCAGGGCGAGAATCAGGAAGCTCGAAAACGCCAACTCACGGTTCCACCGCAGTCTCATGGCGCAGCCCTCCATTACGTATTGGCACAGTGCCAACAAGGCGTTCTTTAGGCCGCTGGGGTGGGCGGCCACAATGCGCAGCGCGTCAACGCGCGTCATCACTGGCCGCATCATCCGGTGGACAACAGAGGGAAACGAACTCGAGCAGTGGGCCGAGGAGAAGGCACCGCGGAGGTGGGCCATGCGTGTCGCCACGACAGACGTCTTGGATTCACGCAGCACGGCTCCCCGCCTGGGAGGCTGCGAACACGGCGTCCGGACACATCTCCGGCCGGCAGCGGTGAACGACGGCCCTATCAGGACCGAGAAGGCCTCTCGAAGCCGGGATCTCGTCTGATGAGCTCCAGGCTCTGCCTCATGCTCTCGTACAGAGGAACATCCCGAGGGGCCGCCAGGAAGTGCCGCTCCGCTACGTCTAGCAAGCGCCGTGCGGCGGGCCTGTGCTCCGGGTAGAGCGTCGACCAGCGCGCGAACAGGATGGCCACATGGACGCGCCGCTCGACGTTCGAGTACCCCAGCCGCCGGATGCGCTTCAGGGCCCTTCCGAAGTCCGCCCATGGAACCCCCCGCGAGTAGGCCCCCATCAACAACTCCTCGGCGACGCGACGGCGCGTTTCCAACTGCTCCCAGGAGGTCTCACAGGTGGAGAGCAACCGGCGCTGCAGCACCAGGAACTCACGCTCGTACTGGGTATAGGACGCATCCAATAACGACACGTAGAGTCTGGCGAGTGAGTCGGCCCCCTCTCTCCATCTCCGGTGGAAATCCTCTTCTTCCCGGCTCATAGGCAAGGTGTTCCGTCCACGTCAGCGGGCCAGACTCCACGGTTGCGCATGCACACATCCCGGCAGGTGAAGCAATGGCTGTGGTTGAACAGTGGCCCATTCTTCCCCTGAGTGGCGGTGTGCAAGCAGAGGGTGAACTCCTCGTTGCATCTCTTGTTGAACTCCTGCCACGTCAGCTCACCCGTCTTTTCACGGGTCTGTTCCTCCGCCTTGTCCTTCGGACGTCGTGCGGCTTCTTGCTCTGGAGAGGAGGTGGTGGCCGAGGCTGCACCGGGAGAACCATTTCCTCGCCAGCAGGGGCAATGCAGTAGGCGGGATTCTGCCGACACGCACTCGACGCCGAATCCAACGTCTGTGCATACCCGTCCCGCCTCGGCCTCGCGCTCGGCACGACCGGGGAAGATGCCGTCCCGCATGCACAGACGAGCAGCGGGACAGCCATCACCGACAGGAACGACCGCCGCCTGCCGTTGCCCATGTCACCCCTCCCAGGTGGCCATCATCGCGCGCACCCGCTCGTAGCGCTCCAGCAGCTCGGCGCGCCTGGCGGTGAAGAGCACCATGAAGCCCACCACACCCACGCCCAGCAGGGAGAGGAAGGCTGCGCCCATGCGGTGGTCCCGGATGCCGAAGCGCGCCAGGTTGGCGAGCACGCACGTCACCAGGAAGGCACTGCCCAGGTACACGTAGGAGCGGATGCGAAGCGCCATGCCGGCCGCCACGCCCACCAGGCACAGCAGCACGCACAGCAACATGGCCCCACCGTCCTGGAACATGAGCGGCTTCCACGCCCCGGCCACATAGACGAGGGTGATGGCCAACGCCCGCAGCTTCGCCCGCGTGTCCGGCTCGAGCGCATCGTGGAAGACGCGCAGCAGCACCAGCAATGAGAGCCCTCCGGGAATGACGTAGTACTGCGGCTCTCCGGAGCCAGTGCCCACCCAGACGAGGAAGAGCGCCGCGTTGAAGGCCCCCACCGACACCAGCGAGGACACGCCACGCTGCGAGGGGTGCACGGACAACGCCGCGAAGTGGGCGGCATGGCCCACGAGCAGGGCCGCCACGTACAGGGGCTGGTGCCACGGCGCCGTGAGCAGGCCCGCCAGGGGGAAGAGGAACGCGCCCCACAGCGCCGGCCGGCGGAAGACGGGCAACCCCGAGCCCTCGCGCATCGCGAAGACGTAGAGGCCGGAGAAGAGCGCACCGCCCACCAGCGCCACGAGGCTGTCCGCCGTGCCCAGGCCCGAGGCCAGCGCGTGCAGGCGCACCGACAGGTAGCCGAGCACCAGCGTCCCCTGCGCGAGGAAGGCGGAGGTCTCGTCCTGCTCACGCACGGCGCGGCGCACCAGGGCGAAGAAGAGCACCGCCAGGCAGACACAGTCGACGAGCGCCGCCACCAGCACTCCGGCGGACCCGGGCACCAGCGCCAGGCCGCCGAGCACCTCCACCATGGCCACCACCGCGAACGAGTGCCCCACGCCCCGGCGCACCCGGTCGCTCGCGAGGTACAGGGCCGCCGTGGCCAGCAGCGCGCTGAGGGCCCCGAAGAACGGGAGGATGAACTCCGCCCCCCGGCCGGTGGACAGCAGCGCCCCCACGTGCGCGAGCAGCGCGTGCAACCCCACCAGCGAGGCCACCCACCCCACCACCGCGCGCTCGGGACGCCGGTACACCACCGCCCAGGCTGTCGCGATGCCGAACAGGAAGCAGGCCGCCGTGCCCGGGTGCTTCAACTCCCGGAGCCCGAAGAGGGAGAGGAGCGACAACACCCAGCCCGCGTGGTGCAGCGCCGCGCCCACGTCGACGTCGCGCTCGTCCAGCCACGTGCCCACCATGCACAGCAGGAGCCCCGTGCCACTCACCACCGCGGGCGCCCAGAGCGGAGGCACCGCCGCGACGAGCACCCCCGCCAACAACGCGGTGGCCACGTTGGCCATGGCCCGCTCGCGCGTCACCACCAACACCAGCGAGGCGAGTCCGGCCAGCAGCGCCACCGGCAGGGGCAGCGCACCCGGCCCCAGGTTCATCAGGTGCACCACCACGGGCACTCCCGTGGCCAGCGCGCCCGCCATCCACAGCGGCTCGCTCCACGTGCCGGGGAGCCCCGGGGACAGGCGCTCGGCCCACCGCGACACGGCGCGCTGGACGCGTCCCACCTGACACAGGGCCGACAGCAACGCCGCGCCGAGCGCCACCGCGCCGAAGGCCAGCGCCGACTCCGGACGCCACTCGAGGAAGCCGTGCTCCGGCGTCCTGCCCAGGGAAGCACCGGCGAGCACGAGCACCGAGGCCGTCAACATCCAGGGCCGCGACAGGAGGAAGGCCCCCACCAGCAGCACCCCGGCCAACAGGGTGATGGCGCCGGGCATGGGCGCGTCCAGCACGAGGGTCCACCCACAGAGCGCGAGCGACCCCAACACGGTGACGGGCCGCAGCAACGTGTCCACCGGCGTGCGGAAGAAGGCCCACAGCGCGTCAGGACGGTGGTGTGTGAGGAAGCCGAGCGCCAGCAACAGGGCGATGGCCACCGGGTGGAGCGGGAAACAGAAGAGCAGCAGACCCACCCCGAGCCCCACGCGCACCGAGGGCCTGGACCCGGGCAGCAACACGAGCGAGGCCACGAGGGGTGCGAACACCCACGGACTGGCCTTCGTCTCGGGCACGAGCACCACGCCCACCAACGTCAACGCGCCCTGCATCCACCCCGACAGTTGACGCGCGGCCGCGTCCTCGTTGCGTCCAAGGAGGAGGACTCGCGCGGACGGCAGGTGCTCCGCGGCCCGCACCACCCCGAGCGCGAGCAGCGGAAGCGCGCAGGCCCACGGCATGGACTGCCGCGACGGGATGACGAGGAAGAGGGTGAACAGCGGCGCGAGGGCCGCGAAGAAGGGCTGACGGTTGGCGCGCGTCCACACCAGGGGCAGCACCACCGCGCCCGCGAGCGTCGGCGGGCTCACCTGGCCGTGAGACCCCACGCATGCCAGGAACAAGAAGGGAAGCGCGCAGAGACTCGCCGCCAGTGCGAAGCGGCGCTCCCCGGCGAGGTGCCGGAAGGCCGCGCGATGCGACTCGAGGAGGGCGATGAGGCTCAGCAGCGTGGCCGCCCCCAGCAAGTGCGCGGCCTCGAAGTGCGGGAAGAGATGGACGCAGGCCCACAGCGAGGCGACGACGACGCTGAGGGACGGGTGGAGCGCACGCGCGGTGAGCAGGGCCGTGAAGGCGACTCCGAGCGAGAGCGGGTACGGCTGATTCCCGCGTGCCGCCAGCACCGCCACCACGGGATACACGAGCGCCACGAGACCCGCGGTGAAGGTGCTCGCGCTCCGGCCCCAGCGCGCGGCGGCCACCGAGGCCCCCAGCGCCCAGGGGAGGAAGAGGGCCACGGACAGGGCCGGCGTCATCCACGGCCAGACGGAGAAGGCGCCCACCGGAGGCAGGAGCGCGAAGCCCGCGAGCAAGACCGCGAGCGGACGCACCCCGGGCGTGACACGCGAGGCCACGGCCACGGCGGCGGCGGCCAGGAGCACGATGACGCCGAACCAGGGCACCTGGATGGACAGGCCCCAGACGAAGGCCAGGAGGGCATACGCGACCCCGGACCAGCCGAGCAGCCGCGCGCGGCCCCCGAGCCACCCCAGGAAGGCGAGCCCCAACGCCGAGACGGTGAGCGCCAGGGGCACCCACGAGGGTTCGACGAGACTGGCGAGCTTGGGCACCACGGCCGCTGCCACGAAGCCGGCGACGGCGAGCAGATACGGATTGGCCAGGTTCCACGCCACGAGGACCCCGGCGGCACCGCAGAGCACCATGCCCATCAACGCGGACCCATGGGCACCCGCCTGGAGGCCGTGAACGAAGCCCACGGACGCGAGCCACCCCACCGCGGTGCTGAAGGTGAGGCACGTGCGCCGGGTGCAGACGAGCGACAGCGCGGCGAACACGAGCGCCACCCCACCGCACACCATCGAGGCCACCGCGGGACCGAAGAGGATCCGGGCGGAGAACGAGAGAAGGAAGGTGAGCGCGGCGCCGACAATGGACAGGTAGAGGCGCTCGAAGAACAGCCCGCTGGCCACGCAGACGACGGTGAGCCCGAGCGCGGTCCAGAAGGCCGGACGCTGGTCGGCGCCCGCGTGCCCGAGGAGGGCGAAGAGGACGCTGGCGACGGCGGTGGAGCGCAGGAGCACCTCGGCGCTCGCCTCGTCACGCGCCGAGGGGGACTGTTCCGCGCGGTGACGCAACCACCCGGCGAGGACGACACCCGCGAGCACGAAGGGCACGGCCGAGAGCGCGCCGTAGTGGAACGGAAGCCTCCCCGACACGGGGTAGCCGAGCGAGGCCTTGAGCGAGTCGAGCAGGGCCCGCACGACGCCCGGGACGAGCTGACCCGAGGAGGAATAGGAGAAGTACGCGCCGGCATAGACGAGGTACAGCCAACGCACCCGGAACAGCTCGCCACGGGAGAGCCCGAACAGGGTCCAGGTGAAGGTGGCCGCGGTGAGGAAGAAGGACGGGGGCGAGCCCGTGGCCGCGAGCACGAGACAGACCACCTGGAGCGAGGCGACGCCGACCGAGAGCGAATCCGCGGCCTCGTGGGGCGGCAGCCGGCGGAAACCGAGACTCGCGGCGAGCAGGAACGCGAGGAACGGAGCGTAGCTGCCAAGGGAGAGGGGCACCCCGGCGGCGGAGAGGGCCAGGTGCAGGCGCACCCCGTAGAGCAGCAACAGGTACAGGGGCGCGGCCAGTGCGAAGCCGAGCGCCTTGCGACTCCGGGGCTCGGGGACGGGCCGGCGGGAGAGCGCGAAGAAGAGGGCGCAGGGCAATACGTCGAGCCAGAACGCGGGAGCACCGAGACGCGCGAGGAGCGTCGCGAGCCCCATCATCAACGTGGTGCCGAGCAGCGCGAGCTGGACGATGGGACGAGAGGGCGCGTCGAAGGATTCGGCGGGCTTGCGGACGAGGGCGGCGGCACCCACGGACCAGGCGAGGAGCAACGGAAGGAGGAGCGCGAGCGGAACCCCGTCCAGACTGAGGCTGTCGAGAGGCCCTAGCGCGACACCCGCGAGCGGAGCGACGGCGGCGCCGATGAGACCGAGGATGCGACCGGCACCGGCGAGGGTCTCGCGGCGGGCGAGCAGGGCTCCGCAGACGGAGAAGGCGGCGGAGTAGCCCGCGGTCATGCCGAAGACGACGAGCGAGCGGGAGAAGGAAGTGAGCCCGGCCCAACTATCGAAGGCGAGGTAGAGGGAGCCAGCGACGATGAGGAAGGCGCCGATGAACCAACCGATGCTCTCGTAGAGGAAGGGGCGCCAGACGGTGTCCCAGGTGGAGACCTCCTCGACGATGCGAGCGGTGACGGTGCGAGGAGCGGGAGCCTCGAAGAGGGGCTCGGTGACAACAGGAGGAACCACCCCCTCTCCCTCTGGGAGAGGGCCGGGGTGAGGGTAGAGGGGAACCTCGACCTGCTCTGGAGAACCCTGAAATTCCCCGGCCTCCACCGGGGGAACGGCGTGCACGACCTCCGGCACCGCGGGCGAGACCTCCGGAGGACTCACGGGAGCACTCACGCCGTCCTGTTCGCCCAGGGTCCCAGCGGGCTCGGCAACCGCGGCGGGAGCCACCGGGTCCGCGGGAGCCACCGCGACCGCTGGAGCCACCGCGTCCGCGGGAGACTCAGCGAGCACGGAGAGCAGGATGCGAGCCTGCCGCTCATAGCGCTGGGTCAGATAGGTCCGAGCACCCTTGGGGACATATGTGGAGTCCCACTCCTTCATCTCCGCGAGGAGGAAGTGGACGTGGTCGAGCTCTCGTTCGAGGACTTCGCGAGGACGCGGTGCCATGGCCTTGCCACACGCGGCGCAGAAGCGAAGTCCGCCGAGACGCTCCTGGCGGCAGGACGAGCAGTACATGTTGGGTGAGGCCCCTACAACGACCATGCCGGGCGAGAGGCCCAGGAAAATGAGGAACTTGGACCTCGGGGTGCCACCCGTACGACGCGGTGCGCCCAAGTTCATGTGCATGCTACTGCACAAGGGAACACGGGCGCACGGGGGCGCCTAGGCCCAGGCCCAACCCACGTGCCCATCCGGGCGGAGCAGGAGTCCGCTCAGCCCGCGGAGCTCCTCGCGGTCATCGCCCAAACGGGCCTGAACGACGTTCGTCCACTCCCTCCACGCCGGGTCCAACTGAACGGCGGGTCCGTGGCCACCTCGGAGCTGCAACAACAACCACTTCCCCTCGTGCATGAAGGAATAGAGCCTCTTCACGACCCCATCGAGCAGCTTCAGCTCCAGGTCGGGGAGCCGCTTGCCGGTCAACGCCGTCACGAGCCCGCCCTCGAACCGGGGGGCAGGCACCTCCAGGTCCGGATAGACCACGTCCATGGCCCCCAGACGCTCCGCCAGGGAGCGGTTCAGGGCCGGGTCCTTCAAGAAGCCCGACAGCATGTCGCGCAAGGCCAGGACGGACGGTGAGCAGGCCATGAGGGCGGTCTGCGCCTCCGTGTTGCGCGTGAGCGCATGGCCCACCGGGTAGCGCTCCCGGTGGTAGCTCTCGAGCAGCGACAGCGGAGCCCGCTCCCGCAGCACGCCGGCGAGCTTCCAGCCGAGATTCATGGCGTCCTGCAAGCCGACATTGAGGCCCTGCCCTCCAGCGGGGAAGTGGATATGCGCGGCATCGCCGGCGAGCAGGACGCGGCCGGACCTGTAGGTTTCGGCGATCCGCGTCTCATTGCCAAAGCGAGACAGCCACTGGGGGTCCCTCATCCCGAGGTCGGTGCCGCAAATCCTGGTGACGCTCCGCCGCAGCTCGTCGAGGGTGACGCTCTCCTTGACCGGCACCTGCATGCGCTCGGGGTCGAAGAGGATGACCCGGTGGATGCCGGGGCCGAGCGGGACGATCATGATGCCGCCCCGGGGGTTGATGGTGGAGAAGGCGGGCGTCGAGGGGGGCTCGGCGAGGACCACGTCGCCCAGCATGGCGGTGACCGTGGTGTCCGTGCCCACGAAGCCGATCCCCGCGAGTTGCCGGACGATGCTGCGCGCTCCATCCGCGCCAACCACATAACGCGCGCGGCAGCGGAAGGCCTGACCCGAGGCCGAGCCGACGAGGTCCACACCTTCGGCGTCCTGCCGCATCTCCCGAATCTCGTATCCGCGCCGGATGTCCACCCCGAGCGCACGGGCGCGCTCCTCGAGCAGCGTCTCGGTGACGACCTGGGAGATGAACAGCGTGAACTTGAAGGTCGTGTCGAGCGCCGAGAAGTCGAGCCGTGTATCGAGCATGCCGAAGTGGCCGGTCGGCACGGGCTTGCCGCGCTCCAGGAAGGGCCCCTCCCATCCGCGCAGCGCCAGGACCTCGAGCGAGCGCGGATGGAGCGTCAATGCGCGCGATTGCTGGACCGGCGCATCCCTGCGCTCGAACACCGTCACGGCAATGCCCGCCAGGGCCAATTCACAGGCAAGCATCAACCCGGTCGGACCACCGCCAACGACCGCGACCTCGATGACATCCTTCATGCTGGAGCTCCATGGCAATGATTGTTCATGCATCACCATAGGGTTGGGCATGTCTGGCGTGGTAACGTCATCCTGCCAAAGAATACCGACCTTCCGCCAACATGTCGAAGCCGAGTGAGCACATCATCGCCGCCATCGAGCGCCCGGACGACCCGGCGCTCATCGCCATTCCCATCCACTCGGGCCAGGAGCCCGAGCTCGCCCGGCACCGCCATGCGCGGGGACAGCTGTTCTCCATCGAGAACGGGCTGCTGGTGGTGCATACCTCACGCGGCAATTGGCTCATGCCGCCGGGAATGGCCGGCTGGATTCCTCCCGGCACATGGCACTCGGCGCAGTGGTACGGCCCGACGCGCGGCTGGAGTGTCTATGTCTCGGCCCGGGCCTGTGACCGGCTCCCCGGGGAAGCCCGTGTCGTGCGCATGTCCCGGGTGCTGGAGGCCATCGTCGAGCGCGCCACGGACTGGGAGCCCGGCGCGCCGCTCGGCCCGGCCCAGGCCCGCCTGGCGGAGGTCGCCATCGACGAGCTCCAGGTGGCGGAAGAGGAGCTGGCACTGCGCCTGCCCATGCCTCGGGAGCGGCGGCTCGCCGCCATCGCCCGGGTGCTCCTCGCGAACCCCGCCGATGCGAGAAGCATGGGAGCCCTGGCCTCCTGGGCGGGCATCAGCGAGCGGTCCCTGACGCGCCACTTCAAGCAGGAGACGGGCATGACCTTCGTGCACTGGCGGCAGCAGGCGAAGCTGGCACGCGCCCTGGAACTGCTGTCGGAGGGGGAGCCGGTCGGGAACGTGGCCTTTTCCCTGGGCTACGAGAGCGTGAGCGCGTTCATCGCCATGTTCAGACGGTTCCTCGGCACGACTCCAGCCCAGTGCATGGCCGGGCGGCGCGACCCGAAGACGAGGAGATAGCGGGAGCGCAGGAAGCAGGACCCCCGAGGGGCGAGCGGGCAACTCCGCGCGCGCCTCCAACGGGTCACGCGAGGCTGGAGGTACACGGACGGTGCTGGCATGCTGCGCCCCTTTTCACGGGGGGCTCCTCATGTCTGCCTCATCCCATCGCATCCCTGGACTGGACCTGCTCCGGGCCATCGCCATCACCTGGGTGATGGTGGGACATCTATTCGAGATCGCCCCGGAGCTGCACGGGCTCCCTCCGGTCATCCGGACCCTGATGGGCGCTGGCCCCGCGGGAGTGGACCTCTTCTTCGTCCTCAGCGGCTTCCTCATCGGACGCATCCTCTGCCGGATGCTGGTGCCCGGCGGCGGGCTCGACGTGCTCGGCTTCTGGTCCCGCCGGTGGCTGCGAACGCTCCCGGCCTATTACGCCGTGCTGCTGGTGGGACTCCTGACGGAGGCGTTCGGACGCTCGCGCGGAAGCTGGAATGGCTCGCTCCCCGCGTACTTCGTGTTCCTGCAGACGTACCTGTCGGACATGCCGCGGTTCAACTGGACGTGGTCCCTCTGCATCGAGGAGCACTTCTATCTGATGCTGCCGCTGGTGCTGATGGCCGTCGGAAGGCTGCTCCCCCGCATGAGTGCCCGGCGCATGCTCCTGAGCGTCGGAGTGGCGTGCCTGGTGGTGAGCATCTCCTCCCGGTTCCTGCACTGGTGGCTGGCGGGAATGCCCCCGCTCGAGGTGCTCAAGAAGATCGCCCTGGAGACGCGGTCCTTCTACGTGTTCTCCCATTGCCGGCTCGATGGGATCGCGATGGGGCTCGTCGTCGCCGCGCTGCCCTCCCCCACCGCCGCGGCGAAGCGCCTGGGCCCCTGGGCCGTGGCCGCCGCCGTGGCGCTCGTGCTGGCCAAGCCGTTCCTCGTCACCACTCCCACCGCCTGGCTCTTGAGCTTCACGGGGCTGGCAGTCGGATTCGCGGTGTTGGTGTGGTCCGCGTCTCCTGGCGGCGTGCTCGAGAAGGTGTCCGTTCCCGGCGCGGCCTTCATCTCGGACATCTCCTACGCCTTCTATCTGACCCACCTGACCGTGTTCGGACTCGCGCGCCGTGCCCTCCCCGGTGCCTCGGGGGCGCTCGTCGCCGCGCTCGCCATCCCCCTGGCCATCGTGGTGAGCGTCGCCATCCGTCGGCTGGTGGAGCTCCCCGTCATCCGCCTGCGGGACCGCTGGTTCCCCAACACGGAGGCGTCCCGCCCACAGGCCCCGGTGGAGCAGCGCACGTCGCTCGGGCCCATCGGCGGTTGAGGGGATTGCGGTAGCGCGCCCGCGCCCCGGTGCATCCTCCGCACAGGGGACACGGGCGCACGTGGGCTTCCCCACTACCCGCGCAGGAACGCGGTGCCGTGGCTGCCGGGCTTCTCGGCCTCGTGCAGCACGGCATCGTTGGGCGAGATGCCCACGATGTGAATGGCCTCGATGCCCTCCTCGAGCATCTCCAGGCTCTCCTCCACCTTGGGAATCATCCCGCCCTGGATGACTCCGGAGGCGATCTTCTCGCGGGCCTCGGCGGGCGTCAGCGTGGGCAGGCGGGTGGACGGATCGTCCTTGTTGGCGAGCACGCCCGGCACGTTGGACACGAGGAACAGCCTGGCCGCCCCCAGCTTCGCGGCCACGCGGGTGGCCACGGTGTCGGCGTTGATGTTGAAGACGTTGCCCTGCGCGTCACCGGAGAGCGAGCCGAGCACCGGGACGAAGCCCGCGTCCGAGAGGCTCTGGAACCGCGCGGTGTCCACGCCCACGACATCGCCCACCAGCCCCAGGTCCACCGGGTCCGGACCCGCGCCGCTCATCACCTTGGGAGGCCGGCGCTTCGCGTCGATCAGCCCCGCGGACATGCCGGTGGTACACAGGGCGGGGACTCCGGCGATGCGGAAGGCCGAGGCCACATCCACGGACACCTGGCCCGCGAGCGTCATCTTCATCACCTCGAGGGTGGCCTCGTCGGTGTAGCGCCGGCCCGCCACCATCTTCGGCTGGAGCCCGAGCTTCTTCTGCATCTCGGTGGCCTGGGGCCCACCGCCGTGGATGACGGCCACGCGGATGCCCGCGTCGAGGAAGGCGCGCACGGCGGCGCCCACGCTCGCGGCCAGCTTCTGCTTGTCCATGGCCAGCTCGCCGCCAATCTTCACGACGAACCAGCGCCCGCGGAAGTCGGAGAGCCCACTCACGGCCACAGCCCCGGCTCGGCGAGGGTGAGACGCTCGTCCCAGCCCATCATCACGTTGAAGCTCTGGATGGACTGGCCCGCGCCGCCCTTCACCAGGTTGTCGAGCGCCGAGAAGCACACCACGCGCCGGGTGTTGCCCGTCACGGGGCCGAGCGTGAAGCCCACCTCCACGTAGTTGCTGCCGGACACGCCCACCACCTCGGGCTGACGGCCGCCGCCGACAGTCCGGATGAAGGGCTCGTTGGCGAAGGCCGACTTCCACGCGGCGGTGAGCTGCTCCTGCGTGACGGAGGCGGGCACCTCGGCGAACGAGGTGGAGAAGATGCCGCGCGGCAGCGGCGCCGACACGGGCACGAACTCCAGCGACATGTCCTCCTTGCCTCCGGCGATGCGCAGCGTCTGGAGAATCTCCGGGATGTGCTGGTGCTCGAGCGGCTTGTAGGTACGCAGGTTCGCCGCGCGCAGCGGGTGGTGCGTGGTGATTTGCGGATTGGCGCCGCTGCCCGAGGAGCCCGTGGCGGCCACGGTGTGGATGGGGCCGGAGAGCAGGCCCGCCTTCGCCAGCGGCAGCAGGCCGAGCGCGATGGTGGTGGCGAAGCAACCGGGGCTCGCGATGTAGCGCGCCTTGCGGATGGCCTCGCGGTTGAGCTCGGGCATGCCGTAGGTGAAGGTGCCGTCGGTGAGCATCTGCGGCGCCGGGTGCTCCACGCCGTAGTACTTCGCGTAGGAGGCCGCGTCGCGCAGGCGGAAGTCGCCCGACAGGTCCACGATGCGCACGCCCGAGTTGATGATGTCCAGCACCACCTTGGCGGTGGTCTTGTGGGGCATGGCCAGGAAGGCCACGTCCGCGCCGGCCACCGCCTGGGCGGGGGGCATCTCCTGGAAGGTCAGGTCCGTGAGCCCGGCGAGGTTGAAGTGAACGTCGCCCACCTTCTTGCCGATGTTGTCCACCGCGGTGATGCGCACCACCTCCACGTTCGGGTGGAAGAGGAGCCGGCGGAGGATCTCCGCTCCGCCGTAGCCGGTACCGCCGATGAGGACTGCCTTGACCTTGTTGGCCATGTGCGATGTCTCCAGGAGGGACTTCCCGGGCGGGTGTATAGGGGCTCCCGGACCGGGAAATCCACCACACCGCACCACTGACGCGGCGGGCCATGGAGAGCTGTTCACACAAGGGCACTGGCCTCGGAGCGGAGGCTGTGGAACGTTTGAGCCCATCATGAGCACGGAACTGAAGCTGCGCCCCATCGAGCCGCGGGACGACGCGGCGGTGGCGGCGATCATCCGCGAGGTCATGCCCGAGTTCGGCGCGAACGGGCCGGGCTTCGCCATCAACGACGCGGAGGTGGATGGGATGAGCGCGGCCTACTCGCGACCGGGCCGGGCCTATTGGGTGGTGGAGGACGAGACGGGCCGGGTGCTGGGTGGCGGTGGCATCGCCCCGCTGGAGGGAGACGAGCCGGGTGTCTGCGAGCTGCGGAAGATGTACTTCCTGCCGGAGGCACGCGGGCGCGGCGTGGGAGAACGACTGCTGCGGCAGTGCCTGACGTTCGCGCGGGAGGCCGGCTACCGGACGTGCTACCTGGAGACGCTGGCGAGGATGGAGCAGGCGCAGAAGCTCTACCGCCGCCTGGGCTTCCAGCCGCTCTGCACGCCCATGGGAGCCACGGGCCACTTCAGCTGTGACCGCTGGTACGCACTCGACCTGCGCTCGGCCGGGTAACGGGACGGCGCGAAAGGGCGCGGGAGCGGGCCCCACCACCGGAGCGCCCACTCCCGCCGATGCGCGCCGGGGACTACTTGTCGGTCGCGTCCTCGATCTTGTCGCCAGCGTTCTCCGCGGCGTCCTCGGTCTTGTCGGCGGCGTTCTCCGCGGCGTCATCGACCTTGTCGCCCGCATTCTCCGCGGCGTCCTCGGTCTTCTCCCCGGCACGCTCGATGTCCGACTCGGCGCTCTCACGGGTATTGCGGTGGCAGCCCACTCCCGTCAGCAGGGTCCCCAGCGCCACGGCCAGCAGTGCCTTCTTCGTCATGCGTTTCTCCTCTTGTGTGGCCCCGGCGTTCCGTCCGCGGGGCCGTTTCACTCCGGGGGAAGGTAGGAACGCTTTGCGCGCTGCAAAGGGCTCACGGGAAGAATTCGTGCCACGGGCATGGCGAACCCTCAGCGCTTCTGGCGGGAATTGCCCACTTTCGCCACACGGCGGGCCACGGGCTTCTTCGCTCTCCGCGCCGCCTTCTTCGCCCGGGTCGCCGCGACCTTCCGACGCGAGAGCACCGCTCCGGCATCCGTGGGCGAGCCGACGTCCGGTTTGGCCGGACCCGAGACATCCAACGTGCCCGCGACGACCCCCGACGGCTGATTCGTGACCTTCGTCATGTGCAACCTCCGTCCCCGGAAGGTAGGGACGAAGCCGCGCACGTGAAGCGGCTGCCTCGCGCGGCGGGTCAGGACGGGCTCGG
Organism: Archangium violaceum; assembly: GCF_016859125.1. NCBI lineage: Bacteria > Pseudomonadati > Myxococcota > Myxococcia > Myxococcales > Archangiaceae > Archangium > Archangium violaceum. The sequence goes on from NZ_CP069338.1 coordinate 1,240,802, forward strand.
CGCGCCTCGCGCACGGCGGCAGAGCGCGGACGCCGCCAGGAAGCCGTAGCTGAAGCCCTTGCGGAAGAGTTTCGTGTAGACCCAGCCCACCCCGGGAACGGCGGCGATCATGTCGCCCAAGCTCCACATCTCCTCGTGCGCATGGATGAGCGGCTTGAAGTCCCCTCCGGGCGAAGCAGGCGCCAGCAGGGTGAAGTCGTAGACGAGGATGGTCCTGAGCGGATAGGTGTACAGCCAGCTGAACTGCCTCAGGTTCATCACCCCGTCGACGATCGCGCGGCCCTTGAGGCCGCCCTCCTCCAGCTGGACGTTGAGCTGGGTGATGTCGAAGTCGAACGAGAACATGCAGTGGAAGCCCGCCGCTCCGCGCCGGTAGATCTCACGGCCGGCCCCGCGCTGCCAGGGGTCGGTGAAGGTGATGTCCTCCGCCAGGAAGGGGAGGACCTCCTCATCCAGGACATCGGCGGGAACGCGCGTGTCATAAAGCAGCTCGGTGATCCGCCGGAAACGCTCCTCCAGCGATTGAATCAGTGTCCGCTCGACTCTGCGCATAGGCCTCCCCTGCCCTCCCCCCTGAATCGATGTCGCCCCTCCCTCGAGGCGAACACAGGGTAGGCATCGTGCTCCCTCCTCGAAAGGCCAGGCGAAGGCGGCTCGGGCATGGGAGCTGGCGCCTGACGGCCTGCCGGCCCGGCGGTGCGGCAGCGCCCGGCAGCCACCCCCATCCCGCATCCCCATCTTCTCCCGGAAAGGGAGGTGCCCGATGGCACAGGACCAGGACAGGGAGAAGCTGCATTCCGACGAGGACAAGGAGAAGCTGTATCCGAAGGTGGACTCGGGAGACGTCTCGGGTCAGGGCCGGGAGCGGCGGCCGGACGAGGAGTACCCCAAGCAGCGCAACGCGGGCGAGTTCGGCACCCACGGCGGCCCCAACAAGCCCGGGAAGGAAGACAAGAGGCAGATCCATGCCCCCGGCAGCTCCAAGGCGGGCTCCCAGTAGTCGGCGGGCCCCGGCGAGCCTCAGCGGACGCACGGTCCGCGAGGCTCCCGAGGTCCCTCCCCGCGCGGACAAGGCCCCCTTCGACCTCGAGGAGGTGCTGGCACGGGTGCGCGAGTCCATCCGGGGTTTCGCGGACGCCGCCATGTTCGAGCTGGCGGCGCGCGGCCACGCGAGCCTCTTCGAGCAGCTCGTGGGCTGCATCCTGTCCATCCGCACGCGGGACGAGGTGTCGTTGCCGGTGGCCCTCCGGCTGCTCTCCCAGGCCCGCACGCCCGAGGCGCTGCGCCACCTGGGGCCGGAGCGCATCCACGCCCTCATCCGCCCGGTGACGTTCCCCGAGCCAAAGGCGCAGACGCTCCACGCCATCGCGGTGCGGACGGTGGAGGAGTTCGGTGGCGAGCTGCCGTGCGACGCCGAGGTGCTCCAGTCCTTCAAGGGCGTGGGGCCCAAGTGCGCGCACCTGGCGCTGGGGATTGCCTGCGGGCAGGCACGCATCAGCGTGGACATCCACGTGCACCGGGTGACGAATCGCTGGGGCTACGTGCGAGCACGCACTCCCGAGCAGACCCTGGCCGCGCTGGAGGAGAAGCTGCCCCGGGCGCACTGGGTGGAGCTCAACCGGCTGCTGGTGCCCTTCGGCAAGCACGTGTGCACGGGCACGCAGCCCCGGTGCTCCACGTGCCCGGTGCTGTCCATGTGCCAGCAGGTGGGCGTCCGTCAGCCGCGCTGAGCCGCGCCGGGTTCAGCGGTCCACGGCGAGGATCTGCGTCACCTGCCGCGCGAAGCGCCGCCACGGGTTGGTGCGCCCCCCGCGCGCGAGCGTCATCTCCTTCGAGTGCTCCAGGTCCCTCGCCCAGCACGTCTCGAGCTGGGAGGCCAGGTGCCGGTCCGCCACCACCAACGAGCCCTCGCGCATGCGGTGCAGCGACAGCGCGTCCAGGTTGGTGGAGCCCACCACGCTCAGCCAGTCATCCACGAGCACCGTCTTCGAATGCATCATCGAGGGCTGGTACTCCCAGATGCGCACCCCACCCTTCAGCAGCTTCTCGTAGGTGGCGCGCTGCGAGGCGCGGACGATGCGCCAGTCATGCACGGGCCCCGCCGCGAGCACCCGCACATCCACGCCCTGCTTCCGCTTCTCCATCAACTGCTCGAGGATGGCGTTGGGCGGAGTGAAGTAGGCGTTGGCGATCCACAGGCGCTCTCGCGCCTCGGCGAACACCATGCGCAGCATGCGCTCGGCGTCGGAGATGCCGGAAGCCCCGATGCTCTCCACGAAGCCGGCGTGCGCATCCCCCATGGGCTCCATTTCCGGAAAGCAGCTCTCCGGAAGCAGCGCTCCACCACACTCCTGCCAGGCCCGCGCGAAGGTGAGCTGCATCTCGCGCACCGTGGGGCCCTCCACGCGCACGTGGGTGTCGCGCCACTCCTCGGGGCTGTCTCCCTGGCCCTGCCACGACTTCCAGATACCGAAGCCTCCGGTGAAGCCCCGCTTCCCGTCGATGATGACCAGCTTGTGGTGCGTGCGCCCGAACAGCCGCCCGAGCCACCTGCCCGACAGCGGCCGGAAGTAGTGCACCTCGATGCCCCCGTCGCGCAGCCGCTGCTCCACCTGCGGATCGAAGTCGTGCTCGCCGCGGACCTCCTCACTGCCCACGGGGTCCACGATGACGCGGCAGGCGACTCCCGCGCGGGCGCGCTCGCACAGCGCCTCCACGAGCCGGTTGGAGGGCTCGCTGGGCCGCCAGATGAAGACGAGGATGTGGATGGACTCGGTGGCCTGGCGGATGGCGCGGCACAGCTCGTCGAAGACGGCTCCGTTCTCGACGAGCTCCACCCGGTGGCCCGGCTCGAGCTTCACGCGGGTGGACTGGTAGAGCGCATGGCAGAAGGCCCCGAACCCGGGCGGCAATCCCATGGGCCCCCGCATCTCATGCTGGCGGTTGAGCTCGTCTGGCCCCTCCCACCCGTGAGTGACCGTCGGTGGTGACTCCATGAACGTGGGAAGGTAGGGACGCGGCGCGCCCGGAGAAGCCCTCGCGAGCTCCGGGCCCGCCTGCCTGCCTCCTCCACTATGATGTACGTAAGACCCCCTACCGTCCCCCACCCCCAGGCCTACTGAACGGAGGAGGGGGCGCGGAACACCTCTCCGTACTGCCCCTCCAGGACGAGGCTCGCGTCGTCCTTGGGAGACACCCGCAGCGAGGCCCGGGGCTGCCCCTTGCGATCCACGAGCAGCAACCCGGGCGCGCCGTGCTCGTCGGCGCCGAGGATGGCCCGGGGGCGCCCGTCCTCGTCCGCGAGCTCCAGGCGCGAGGAGCCGTCCGTCATGAGCGACACGGAGAAGAACTCGGTGCCTCCGTTCTTCCCCAGCGCCAGACGCGGGGCCTCGTCCGAGTACACGGTGAGCTCGGCGAGCATGGCGCCCTCCGCGGTGGCGAAGCGGAGCCGGGGCGAGCCGCTGTTGTCCACGCCCAACAGGGCCCGGGGCCGGCCCTCGGTATCGTGCAGCACCAGGCCGCCCTCACCCTCCTCCTTCGCGGAGAGCGTGGCGCGGGTGCGGCCCTGCGCGTCACGCAGGGTCAACCGCGAGGCCACCAGCTCCCCACCCTCCACGGGCCACCTCGGGCGCAGCGCGGCCACCCCCATCCCCAGCGCCCCGAGCGCGAGTGCGACGAAGGTGACGGACTGCAGGCGGCGGCAACGGCGCTCCAACTGCTCCAGGCGCGAGTCCAGGCTCTCCATCCTGTCGAGACCTCCTGTCCGGGCCCATCGGCCGGCACCGGGTGCCCCGAGGCTACCCGAGCCCGGCGCCCCGAGGCGCACACCGTGACGAACCGTGGAATTTCAAATGAGCTGATAAAATCCAGGGAGGCTTGACAGACCCGGCATCCTTGCTGTTCAATGAGACCAAGATTGGCCAGGAAGACGGCCCAGACGGGTTTTCCGGTTTGATGCTGGGTTCACCCTCGGCACGGAGGATGCGATGTCGGTCGAAGCATTCGCGAAGGTCACCGAGGCCTCGAAGCTGCTGGTGGAGAAGGGGTTCTCGGGTCAGGCGGTGATGGCGGCCATCGAGCTGGTGGGACGCGCGATCGGGGTGGACCGGGCGGTGGTCTACGAGAACAGCACCGCGACGATGCCGGGCAAGCGGCTGGCGCCGCTGAGGCACGCGTGGGGCTCGGCGCCCATGACGCCGCTGCTGCAGACGTTCCCGCTGAAGGATCAGATGGCGGGCTGGGTGGAGGTGCTCTCGCGCGGACAGCCGGTCTGGGAGCTCGTGCGCAACATCCAGGGTCCGCTGCAGGTGAACCTGGAGGCGCAGGGCGTGCAGTCGGTGCTGCTGAGCCCCATCAACGTGGGCAACATCAACGGCCAGTGGTGGGGCTTCCTGCGGCTGGACGACTGCCAGAAGGAGCGCCGCTGGTCCTCGGATGAGCTGACCATCGTCCGGACGCTGTCGCGCTCGCTGTCGAACGCGCTGCGCCAGGACATGCGGCGCGAGACGCTGGCACAGACGCGCCAGGAGCTGGAAGCGATGATGCTGCGCTGCGCGGCGACGGGCACGCGCTGAGCCGCGCCCCGGGGCTCACCGGCGATCGCGTTGCAGATCGGCCAGGACGCGGCGGAGGTACCAGACCTCCGTCTTCCCGGGGTAGCGCTCCTGGAGGCGCGCGAGGTGACGCGCGAGGGACTCCTCGGCCTGGGCCCGAGGTGGAGGGACACTGCGGAAGTACTGCTCGCGCAGGCGGCTGACCTCGTTGCCACCCACGACCCAGAAGATGAGCCCGAGCAGCACCACCACGCCGAGCACCACGAAGACGACGGTCCAATTCACGCGCGCGAACCTACCGCGAGTCCCCGCTCAGAACAGCTTCCACCACTTCTTCTTCGGGGGCTCGGGAGGCTTCCGCTCGCTCTCCGGGCGGCTCACGGGTTCCACGGGAGGCGCCGCGGGAGCAGGAGGGGCCACGGGCGCCCGTCCGTAACGCGCCTCGAGCGCCCGGGCCTTCCGCTGGAGCGCCCCGCCCTTCACCGGATCCACCATGGCCACGTAGTGGGCGTAGCCCACGGCGGAGGCGATGACATCCCCGCCACGGCCCCACGTCTTGCCCTCGGGCCCGCTCTTCTCGAGCTGGTGCAGCAGGGCGCGGAAGCGCTTGAGCGTCTCGCGATCCACGCCGGGCTTGTCGTTGACGACGATGCCCGTCACCTCCTGCTGCCGGCCCCGGCGCAGGACGCGCGTCTTCTCGGGGTGCGGAGTGAAGTCCTCCTGACGCACCAGCCAGCGCACGAAGCGCAGCAGCTCGCCCGCGTCGTGCGGTCCCGGCCCGTGGGCGGAGAACGTGAGGTCATCCGCGTAGCGCGTGTAGACGAAACCCAGCTTGCGCGCCGCGCCCGACAGGCGCCGATCCAACCGCCGGCAGAGGATGTTCGTCAGCGCGGGTGAAGTGGGCGCGCCCTGGGGCAGCCGCCGCTCGCCCTGGGCGACGTAGTAGCGCCGCCCGTCCAGCTCCACTTCCTCCACGTCCGGCTCGGTGCACAGCAGCGCCAGCACCGTGGCGGTGGCCTCGCTGTAGCCCAGCCGCACGAAGACGCCCTTCACCCGCGGGTACAGCACCGAGGGGAAGAAGTCCTTCAAGTCCAGGTTCACCACCACGCCCGCGCCCACGTGCGGCCGGGCATTCGTGACGATGGAGCGCCCCGCGCGGAAGCCGTGGGCCGCCTCGTGCACGGGCACCTTCTCCAGGATGTTCTCCAACACCCACGCCTGCGCGGCCTTCAGGCGCGGCAGGGGCGCGGAGATGAGCCGGGTGCCGCCCGTCTTCTTGGGCAGCAGGAAGCGCACGTAGTTGCTCGAGGTGGACACCGTACGCGCGAAGCACAACGCCCGGAGCTTCCCCACGCTCAGCCCCAACGCCTGCGCCAGCGCCTCCGGCGCCGCCAGCACCGGGAGCCCCTGGCGCGTGAGCTTCGCCTCATCCGTGACGCGCTCGCTCAGGCCCTCGGACACACCCCGGCCCAGGAAGAGCAGCTCCTTCGCCTTGCGCTCCTTCCAGGCCTGGGCCCGCGCCTGCCGCTCGCGCTCGCGCCGCTCCTTCGTCTCCTGCTGCTTGCGCCGGCTCTCCTCCAGCCGCCGCTTGCGCAGCTCGCGCTTCATCGCCTCCAGGTTGCCCAGCCGGCTCCGCTCGGTGGCGAGCGCGCGGATCTGCCCCCGCAGCTCGTTGCGCCGGTGCACCACGTCCGCCGGGTCCCCGGGAATGCCCGTGCGCGCCGGCCAGAAGCCCAGGCGCACCATCTCCTCGAGGATGACCTCTTCCCGGGAGCTGGCGCGGATGCGGTCGTACAGCTCCTGTCGGTTACGGGGGGGCTGGGAGGACATGGTGACTCAGGGAGAGAGGGAGGGTCCGTCCACGCGGCGGTCAGAGAGCACCTTCGTACTGCTCTCGGGACTGGACCGTCTCAACTCAAGCGTTGCCCCCTCCCGGTGGCGCGCAGGACCAACGAGGTCGACAGCGCTGCCGCCACCGGGAGGGAGGCAACGCACAGTGAAGAGCGGGCCAGTGATGCATGACAGGCCATGAGGCATGGACGGCGAAACACCGCCCGGGTTGCAAGGTACTGCCCCCTGACCGCCGCGTGCGCGGACCCTCGCCTCTCTCATGTGCGAGATACCCGTGAGTGCTGGAGCCTCAACGCGAGCAGGTGCTCGCACGGCCCCCGGAACAACTTGTTCTGCTGGAAAAAGTTGCACGTGCACTCACCGAAAACCATACGCTGGTCCGCGTCGAGTCGCAAAGTGGGTCGCAACACCTTCGTGCCCTCCTTCACCGCGCCGCTCAGCTCCACCGAAGCGTCCGTGGATCCGAGCCGGACCCTGAGGTCCACCGCCCTCGCGTCCAGGAAGCGCGTGGCGCGCTCCTCGCGCTCGTTGGCGAAGCGCAGCTTGTCCATGGGCAGGGGCTCGCGGCTCAGCTCGCGCGCCCGGTACACGCCCTTGTTCAAATCCCAGATGGCCCGCCCCGCCTGCGTCCAGGCCGACAGCGCGCCGAGCACCACGCCCCGCTCCAGCCCCAGCTTCGCCGCCAGCGCCTCGGGCCTGGCGGACCACGTCTCCTTGAGCGCGTCGAAGACCCGGCGGCGGGTGAGCTCGTCCACCTGCCCGCGCGGCGCCATCAGATCGAAGTTGCCCGCGGTGGACCAGTCATTGGCCGTCCACCCGGACAGACCCAGCGTGAAGGACAGGTCCCCCAGGTCCGCCACGTAGAAGGACGGCAGCCCCGTGCCCAGCAGGTGCACGGTGAAGCGCCGGGCCACGGGGATGAGCCGCTCCAGCACGCGCAGACGCCGGCGGCCCCACACGCGGATGTCGTGCGTGCCCTCGCCCTCGAACACCGAGCGCGGACACACCACCTCCGTCCCCCACGGCTCGAACACCACCTTCACCGGCTGCCCCGGCGCCAGCTTGTAGCGCATGGAGCGCGGCCCCTTCTTCTCCTTGTGCCGCGCGAGCACGAAGAGGAAGTTGTGCACGTCCATGGGGTGCAGCGTGAAGCTCACCGCCGGCAGGGCCATCGCCGAGTTCACCTGCAGGAAGCCGCGCACCCAGGAGTCCGGGAGGTCGATCTTCACCTCCTTGTACGCCGTGTCCGTGCCCGTCCGCGTGGTGAAGCCGCTCGGGTCCACCTCGAAGCGCGTGCGCTTGTAGGAGCGGATCTTCTGGAACTCGTCGTAGAGCGGCGTCGAGTAGTCGATGTTGGTGGTGCCACACGAGAACTCGCCGATGTCCTGGAAGACCTCGTAGCTGGCGCCGAGCCGGCCGTAGCTGGACTCGTCCTGGCTGAAGCACTCGAAGAAGCACTCGTCCGGGTGGACGGTGATGACCGGATCGAACACGAACCACAGGTCCCGGTTCTTCTCGTAGAGGTATTGGAAGTAGCGCGAGCGCGCCGTGTAGAAGGCCCGCATGCGATTGGAGCTCTCCGACTCCAACGCGGCGAGCTCCTCGCGCAGGGCCTTCAGGCGGCTGGCCACCGCCTGGCGCTGCGAGGCGACGGCCGCCAGGTCCACCTGCTCCTGCTGCGCGGCCCAGAGCTTGTAGGCCGTCTTGTCCCTGGGCTTGAAGCGCAGGTCCGACACCACCACGTCGTGCAGGGCGGAGATGGCCTCGCGGAAGGCCACGTTCTGGCGCAGCTCGCCGGAGAAGAAGGTGGGCTGGCGCTTGAGGTCCGGCGCGAAGGACAGCTGGGTGCTGTCCCCCCGGTGCTGCACCGCGGTGTTGCCCGCGTAGGAATACTCAAACTGCACGGCGGACCTCCACCGGGCGGACGTGGAAGGGAACGGGGATGGACGGCTGTGCCCTGGCGATGGAGAGCATCGCCTCCAGCGCCGCGGCCCGATGCTCTATAGCGATGGTGGCTGACATCCGGTGCAGCACCTCCATGGCGACGCGGCCACTGGCCTCGGTGCTCCGGCCCTCGCGCTGGAGGAAACCCAGCACGCGCTGTCGCGCGACCCGCCCCTTGTTCACCTGGCTCAACACCCGGGTGAAGTAGGGCGTCAGCTGCTCCACCAGGGCCGGGTTGCCACGGGCGAAGCGGTCCAGGTAGTTGGTGGCGAAGAGCTGCACCGCGGGCGCGGGGTGCTCGGACAGGCGCAGGAGCAACGTGGGCCCGTCCTCCTCGCGGAAGGAGCGCGTGAGCATGTCCCTCCCGAAGGCCTGCACGTCCTTGCGCACGCTGTCCGCCACGGAGACGAGCACCTCCAGGGAGAAGTCCTCCGGGGCGAAGCGCTCGCGGAAGTAGCGGAAGCCGAAGGCGCGGGCATCGTCCCAGCGCGAGTCCAGCAGGCCCACCGCCGTGGATAGCTCCGCGCGCACCTCGGGGACGTGGGCCTCCAGCCAGCGCCACGCCCACTCGCGCACCGCCAACACGTCATGCCCGGCGAGCTTCACCGCGCGAGGCACGTCCACCGTCAACACCGCGCCATGGCGGGCGAGCAGCTCCGCGCCCACCGTCTGCGCGTCGGCGTCCTCGGACTCGAGCAGCCGCCACGCCGTCTCCACCGGCAGCGCGGCCAGCGCGGGCGCGAGCTCTCCCGAGAGAAGCGCGGCCACGTGGGCCGGCACGCCCTCCGGGAGGCGTCGGCGCAGCAGCGCGCCCAGCAGGGCCTCCACCACCCGCGCTCCGGCGGAGGGGCTCGCGGCCAGGAGCCGCCCGAGCAACGGGCGCACGGCTGCGCGCACATCCGCCACTCGGCTGGTGGCCAGACGCGTGAGGAGATCCTCCTGGGCCAGCAGCGTGGCCTCGGACTCGGAGAGGAGCGCGAGCAGCCGCAGCCCCAGGGCCCGGAGCGGCGCGTGCTCGGACTGCACCAGCAGCAGGAGCAGGTCCTCCGGCACGGGCTCGGTGCGCAGCTCCCTGCGCAGCAACAGCTCGCCGCCCAGTTCCTGCACCTCGGGCATCGGGTGGGCGAGCAGGTCGCGCACCACCTCCAGCCCCACCGCGCGGGAGACAGGCCCCAGCGCGGCGAGCACCACGCGGGCCACGTCCGTGGCGAGGGGGCCGTCCTCCTTTTCTTTCAGGGACAGCAGCGCCGCCACCAACCGGCCCACGAGCGTCCGCACGGCCTGCTCGGAGAGCACGGAGCCGCGCACCAGGTTGGCCGCATAGGCCCGGGTATCCGCGTGCCGCGCGGTGGCCAGCCCCGCGATGAAGCCGGTGTCCTCGATGAGGGAGTGGCGCACCTCGTCCATCCAGCGGAACGCCTGCTGGCGGGCGGGCGGGTACGAGGAGCGCGCCACCGCGAGCAGCAGCGCCCGGGGCTCGCGCCGCGCGTCCAGCCTCTGAGAGGCCAGCTCGAAGCCGAGGCGCGCGGTGGACACATAGGGGCGCTCCAGCAACATGGCCACCGCGTCCACGTCCAGCTTCGCGAGGAAGTCCGGGCAGGCGCGCAGCGCGCGGGAGGCGAAGTCGTGCACCGGAGCGCAGCCACTCTCGTCCAGGAGGTGCAGCAGGCCCGCCGGGGTGCGCTCCCACAGCTTGGGGAAGGCCTCCTCGCGGACGTCAGGTGCCTTGTCTCCGGGCCGGTACGCACCCAGGCAACGGAAGGCGAGCGAGTTCTCCAGGGGCTCGTAGCGCGAGCTCTCGCGGTAGAGCAGCTGGTTGAAGGCCCAGTAGGGCCACCAGACGTCCCACTGCTTCTGGTCGCGGCCCCAGCCGGTGGTGCGCACGGGGACGGCGTCCGCGTCGTTGAAGGCGAGCAGCACGCCCACCGCCATCTTCACGAACTCAGGGCGCTCCAGCTCGCCCAGCCGGCGCAGCGTGCGCCACACCCGGCGCCGGAGATACGTGCGCGTCTCGCGGGTATAGCCGCGCGGGTGGCTGAGCCTGAGATGGCGCTCCTTCTCGTAGCGCCAAGCGATGAGGCCGAACACCTCGCCGTCGTACCGGTACTCGGCCGCCTTGAAGAGGTGGCGCAGCACCCGAACCGCGCGCAGGGTGAAGGGCACCGTGCGGAGCACCCGCAGGAGCGCGGGCCGCACCGTCTCCGAGTCCACCAGATAGAGGGGCTCGAGGACATCGACCGCCTCCTCCTTCCCGGAGGCGAGCCAGGCATCGAGCGCCTTGCCGAAGGGCTCCGCGTCCCCACCCCGGGCCGGCTCGCGCAGCGCGGGAGGCAGCTTCCCCACCACGTCCCGGCGGAAGTCGGCGCGGGTGGACTCGTCGGAGAGTCGCAGCAGCGCCTCGGTGGCGATGCGGCGCACCATGTCCGGCGTGGAGGCATTCGCGTAGAGCCGCCCGAGCGCGGACACGGAGGCCTCCGAGCCCAGGCGACCCAGGGCCGCGGCGACGCAATACGCGCGCAGGGGCGTGGCCCGCTCCAGCATGGGCAGCAGCAGGGGCTCGGCGGCACGCACACGCAGCTCCCCCAGGCGCCAGATGACGCGCTCGAGGTCCCGAGGCTGGGCACGCACGGTAGCGCGGCGGAACCAGCGCCGGGCCTGGGCCTCCTGCTGGAGCTGTTCCAGGAGGACGCGCTCCCGAGGTGACGTGCCAGCCGGAGCCTCCACCGTCGGAGGAGGCGGCGCGGGAGTGCGAGGCACGGGCGGCGAGGCCGGAGTACCGGGCGCGCCTCCACGCACATAGCCCGAATCCAGCTTGGACTGGACGAGCTTGTCGAAGACGCGCTTCGCCTCGGCCTGGGACACGGGTACGGGCGTCTTCGAGCCGTCCTTGAGCGCGGTGCCGCTCCGCCCGTAGCGGAAGTTCACCACGCACTGGCCCGGGGAGACCTCCAGGAGGTCCACCTCGTACACCTTGTCGCTCTTCCCCTCCTGGAAGAGCAGGCTCACCTGCTCGAGCAGTTTCACGTCAGCTCACCAGCCTGCGGATGTCGCCATAGGCGCGGTAGAAGCCACCGCGCGCGGACTCGTGAACACCCTCTACCACGTAACGGCTCCCCGCCTGGCGGATGTCCTTGGGGAACTGCACGTGGAAGTCGGGACGGTAGCCGGGGGACACCACGCGCACGCGCAGGTTCGGGCCGTCCTGGTAGCACTCCACGATGACGCCGCTGTCCGCCTCGCGCGTCGTCTCCACGGTACCCACGGGCACGGCGGCCACGGGCGCGGGCGCCTTGATGTCGCGGGCCTTGGGCAGCGAGCCGGACTGCGCGGCCTGGATGGCCTTCTCGCTCGCGTCGACGCAGGCGAGCACGCCCTCGGTGGTGACGAGGTAGAGCCGATCCTGGAAGAACTGCATGGAGAACGCCGAGCCGCAGCCGGTGGACAACTTCCACAGCCGCTGGCCCTTGTCGTTGAAGCAGTAGACGCTGGACATGTTGTCACCAGCGAAGACGTACCGGCCGTCATCCACCGCGGCGCAGGAGAACACCGCCGCGTCGCACTGCATGACGGGCCCCGCGTCGCCCTTCTTGGTGAAGCGGTGCACGAAGCCCAGGTTGGTACAGGCGTAGAGGGAGGACTCCTCCTGCCAGCCGAAGAGCACGTTGCCCTGGGTGGGGCGGTGCCAGATTTCCCGGCCGTCCTCCCAGTCGTACATGGTCAGGCCACGCCCGTGGCCGTGGTACATGCCCAGCTCGTCGCAGCGGACCATCCACCCATGGGTGCCGACGCTCTGCTTCTCCCACTGGGACTCGTCCTCGTGGTTGATGGCGGTGAGCTTGCCGCCCGCGTCGGACACGCCGAGGACACCGTCCTTGATGTCCAGCCAGTAGATGTCCACGTCGTCCGAGATGTTGTACGCGACGCGGGGCACCTTGCCCCCGAGGTCGTAGACACGACCATCGTCACACCCGGCGTAGAGCCAGCGGTCATCGGCGACGATGCACTTCACGCCATCGGCGAGACGGAACTGGGAGAGCGTCCGGCCCTCATGGTCCACCGAGTAGATGGAACCGCTCTCGTTGCCCACCCAGCAGCGCGAGTCGTCCACGAAGATGCCGAAGGCGCGATCGCCCGAGTTGAACTTCCAGAGGAGCGGAGCCTGGTTCGCGTTGGAGCGACCGCTGGTGATCTCCCGGCGGGTGACCGAGCGCTTCGTACGCTGGCCCATGACGGCGGGGGCATAACCCTTGCGGACCTTCTCGTTGATCTTCTTGCGAGCCTCCGCGAGCGCCTTGTCCGGGGACGGGAACTGGGAGACCTGTGTCTGGCCCTTGTCGCCGATGCGGCCGTAGCGAACGGTGAGGGAGTTGCCCTCCACCTTCACCTCGTAGAACTTGTGCGAGCCGCCCCCCTCTTCCGACAGCTCCAGGTACGTCCGTTCCTCGGCCATTCTCAGGTCCCCCTATCGACGCAGTACGTACAGAGTAGTCCGGGGCACTGACACCACGGAAGCCCACGTCCCAGCACCTTCGCCGTGAAGCCGCGGAACTGGTCCGCCTTGACGGCAGCACAGTCAGAACGAGATGATTTCACTCCAAGGCATTGACGACCCGAGGAGGGGGTGTGCCCGACAGGTATTGCTGGCTGCTCCTACTGTCCCTGATGGGAAACACCCTGGGCTGCTCGAGCCCCAACCCCAACGTACGGGTGCGCCGCTTGCCGACCGGACACCTTCAAGTCGATGGACCATTGGCAGGCCCTTTCAACTCATTGGAGCAACTGGCCACGCGGGCTTGCGACATCATGACCAGCCAACCCGGTACGTCCAATGGGCCCTACGGCTTCGAGTATTGCGCCCTGTACTACTACGCACGGGAAGAGAACGCGTACTTCCTCAGCTACCTCTCGGACATCCGAGGACAGTTGGCTCCAGTGGCCAAGACCTGCACCCTGCCCAATCACCTCCAGGATCCGAGCCACGCGAACCCCATCGTCCTCGGAGGTGCACACACCCATCCCAACAATCGGGAGTTCTCCCGGCGAGACCTGAGTGTCGCCTGGCGGCCCGTGAGATTCTTCGATACCGGTACCGGAAAGGTCTGGGACCGCCAGCTCATGATCTTCTTCCGAGAGAAGACCGGTGAATGCAGGGCCTACAATTACAACAACTCCACGCGCATCGTCTCGGCCCTACGCGAGGAAACATGGGTTCCCATTGGGGAGGTCTACAATGATCTGGGCGATTTCCGCTTGTATGAAGGCAAGGATTGGCTCCCCTGAGCATTTCGGGCTCCACACATGAGATCCCTCACCCCCTCCGTCCTCCTCTGCGCCTGCACGCTCTCGGGCTGTGTGCTGTTCGAACGTCTCGGGTATCACAAATACCAGAAGGCCGAGATGGCGCCTCCCGAGGAGGCGGCACGAATCAAGTTCCCGGACTCATACGAGCGTGGCGTTCGCCTCGAGGGGGCCATGATGAAAGCCCTTTCGGTGGCCATGAATGACTACCTGCCCTCCCACATCAAGGCCGAGAACCAGAAGGGACCCGAGTATCAATGCCTCGCCCGCTGGGACACGTATCGGACGGTGGTGATGCGGGCCCACGAGGATCTCTTCTTCGTCCTGCTCTCCCCCGACCTGTCGAAATGTGCTCCCGGGTTCATCGTGCCCGACGCGGGAGCGGAGTACGCGATCGACGGACAGGGCCGCATCCTCTCGCGGCGTTAGCGGGAAACAGCCAGCGTCCCAGCTTCCGAGAAAAGTCGTGATGCGCGCTCTCTAACAGCGTGTGCCGCGAATCCGTGGTCGCGACCATCTGGAGGCCCTATGGTGCGCCCCCACTATGAGCGGCAGCACTCAAAAGAAGGAGATGGCGGGTCAGGGGCAGGTCGCGCTCGCACCGGATGCACACCTGCTCCAACCCCTGTTCGAGCACGCACGCAAGAACCCGGACAAGCCCCTGTTCTCGCGCCGTGCCGGTGACCGTTTCGAGCCCCTGTCCGCGGGTGACATCGCGCGCACGGTGCGTCGGCTCGCCCGGGGATTGATGGCGCTCGGCGTCGAGCCCGGCCAACGCGTGGCCCTGATGTCCAAGACGCGGGTCGAGTGGGTCCTGCTCGACTACGCCATCCTCGCCGCCGGAGCCACCACCGTCCCCATCTACGAGACCTCCTCCGCCGATCAGGTGGAGTGGATCCTCAAGGACAGCGCGGCGGTGGTCGCGTTCTTCGAGACCGACACCCTGCACGCCCTCTACCGTCAGTCCGCGGACCGGCTCCCGGACTGCCGCCACACCTTCGTCATCGACCAGGCCGCGCTCGAGCACCTCCAGCAGCGCGGAGACGAGGTCGACGAGGCCCGCCTCGACGAGCGGCTGTCGGGGCTGCGGACCGACAACCTCGCCACCCTCATCTACACCTCGGGCACCACGGGCCGCCCTCGCGGCTGCGAGCTCACGCACGCCAACATCCGCGTGAACACCCTCCAGGTGCTGGCCCACGCGGGTGGCGTCATCACCGAGCAGGACCGGACGTTCCTCTTCCTGCCGCTCGCCCACGCGCTGGCCAAGATCCTCTTCCTCGCCGCCGTGGAGAAGGGCAACACGGTCGCCTTCGCCACCAGCCCCGGCAAGATCACCGAGGAGCTGGCCATGGCCCGGCCCACCTGGTTCGGCACCGTGCCCCGGGTGCTCGAGAAGGTATTCCAGACGGCCCAACAGAAGGCCGAGAGCGCGGGCAAGGGCCGCGTGTTCGAGCTCGCCACGAACGCGGCCATCCAGTACTCGCGCGAGCGCTCCCAGGGCCGCATCGGACTCCTCACGCGGCTCCAGCACGCGGTGTTCGACCGGCTCGTGTACCGCATGCTCCGCAAGGTCCTCGGCGGGGAGCTCCAATTCGTCGTGTCCGGCGGCGGGCCCCTCCCGGAGCGGCTGAATCACTTCTACAACGGCCTGGGTATCACGGTGCTCGAGGGCTACGGCATGACCGAGACGAGCCCCGTGCTCACCCTCAACTCCGATAGCTCCAACCGCATTGGAACCGTGGGCCAGCCCCTGGCCGGCACCACCGTGCGCATCGCGGACGATGGGGAGATCCTCGTGAAGGGGCCCCAGGTCTTCGTCGGCTACTGGAACAACCCGGAGGCCACCCAGCGCACGCTCACCCCGGACGGGTGGCTGCAGACGGGAGACCTCGGCAGCCTGGATGAGCAGGGCTTCCTGCGCATCACCGGCCGCAAGAAGGAGATCCTCGTCACCGCGGCCGGCAAGAACGTCGCGCCGGGGCCTCTGGAGGACCGCATCCGCGAGCACCCCCTGGTCAGTCAGGCCATGGTGGTGGGCGAGGGCAAGCCCTTCGTGTCGGCGCTCGTCACGATCGACACCGGGGCCTTCTCCAACTGGGCCCGGAAGAACGGCAAGGACGGGCAGAAGTTGGAGTCCCTGGTGGAGGACAAGGCGCTGCGCAACGAGGTGAGCCAGGCCATCGAATCCGCCAACCGCTCGGTGTCGCGCGCGGAGTCCATCCGCAAGTTCGTCATCCTCCCGCACGACTTCACCATCGAGCGCAACGAGCTCACGCCCTCGCTCAAGGTGCGGCGCCACGTCGTCACCCAGCACTACGCCCAGGTCATCGAGCACCTGTACGAGCGCGCGGGCGGTGGCGACTGAAGCGGCCCGCCGTGCTCCAGCCCCAGCGGGACCGGGCACGGCGAGCCGTGAGATGTCCTCGACTCACGCGATGATGGTCGGCGCGCCCGGCGGCTGATTGTCCGGGTTGGGCGCCTCGTGGATGCCCGGAGGTTGGATCTCCGGCTCATGATGACGGCCCGGCTCATTGTCGTCCGGCTCGCGCCGGGGAGGTTCGATCTCCGGCGGCTGACGCGTGGGCGGTTCGATCTCCGGCGCGTGCCTCCGCGAGGGGGGCTCGATCTCCGGTGGACCCACGGGCCCCGGCTCCCTCTGGGGCGTCTTCTGCGGCTCCGGCTCCTTCATCGGTGAGCCGGGTGTCCTGGGCGGCTGCTCTGGCATGCGTTCCCCTCCTGACCCCTCAATCTGCGCATCCAGGTGGGACCGGGTACGAGACAGCCAAGGGAAGAAGCCCTCGCCCGCCTGCTGCCGAGCCGCACGCGCAACCCCAGCTTGGTGCACAGGAGTTCCAAGGAGGGCGGGGAAATGAGAGCTACCTGGTGGCTGGTGGGAGGGGGAGTGGGCTTGGGAGCGGGGTTGATGTACCTCGCGGATCCTCGCAGTGGCCGGCGTCGCCGCGCCGTGGCCCACGACAAGGTACTTCACGCCGTGCACGAGGCCGAGAACGCCGCGTGCGTGGTGACACGTGACCTCGTCCATCGCACGCGCGGCTTCTTCTTCAACTCCCTGGGCCGCATACGCCGTGAGGAGGCCGACGACAGGACCATCGAGGCCCGTATCCGCTCCGCGCTTGGCCGCGTGTGCTCTCACCCGCATGCCATCCAGGTGAGTGTCGAGCGGGGACGGGTGCGGCTCGAGGGGGTCGCCCTCAAGGTCGAGCACCCGAAGATCCTCTCCCGCGTCTCGCACGTGTCTGGCGTGAGGGACGTGGTGGACAACCTGAGGGTGTTCAAGCAACCCGGAAGTCACCCCGAGCTGCAAGGCGGCGCGCTGCGGCCGGGGGACCGCCCCGAGTTCCTCCAGCGCAACTGGTCACCCGCCGCGCGCTTCGTGGGGGGCCTCGGGGGCGCGAGCCTGCTGATGTGGGGATTGTCGCACTGGGGCGTGCCGGGCCTGACCTCCACCCTGCTCGGCTCGCTGCTCACCCTGCGCAGCATCACCAACATCGAGCTCAAGCGCCTCACCGGCGTGGGGGGCGGGCGTCTGGGCATCGAGATCCACAAGGACATCACCGTCCATGCACCGGTGGAGGAGGTGTTCCGCTTCTGGCGGGCCATGGAGAACTTCTCCCGCTTCATGAGCCACGTGGAGGAGGTGCGCACCAGCGGCGCGGACCGCTCCCACTGGCGGGTGAAGGGCCCGGCCGGCATCGTCTTCGAGTGGGATGCCCTCATCACCCGGCTCATCCCCCATCAGGTCCTCGCCTGGAAGAGCGTGGAGGGCTCCACGGTGGAGCACGCCGGCATCATCCACTTCGAGTCCCTCAACGAAGGTCGCTCCACGCGGCTGGACATCCGCATGAGCTACAACCCGCCCGCGGGCGCGCTGGGCCATGCCTTCGCGCGGCTGCTCGGGGTCTCTCCCAAGAAGCAGATGGATGACGACCTGCTACGTTTCAAGTCGCTCATCGAGACGGGCAAGGCCACGGGGAACGAGACCGTGTCGCGCGAGCAGCTGTCCCTGATGCCGGAGCGCTCCGGACAGCGGCCGGTGCACTGACGGCGCTCACGCGTTGCTGCGCTGGATGAGCCGGGCGTACGCGAGATCGGGTACCTCGAGCGTGATGAAGCCCGACTCCTCCTCGTAGCGCCGCACCTTGAAGGCCTTGTGCGACTGGCGCGCATGGGCCTCACAGGTGGGCACCTGGATGGTGATCTCCCCGTCATCCCGCATCATGCCCCCCACGTGGAAGCGCGTCTCCACGTGGTGGGCGAGCGCCCCACCGCACAGCGCGCAGCAGTGGGGCAGGCCCATCCGCGCGAGCGGAGCGCGCACCGTCACCGCGTCCCCCACACGCCGCAGCGTCACCGGAGCCCGCGGCGCGAGCGCCTTCACGCGCTCCTCCTCCTCCACGCTCCAGGTGGCATCCTCCGCCACGCCCAGCCGCTTCCGCAGGGGCTCCAGCTCCTCGGGCCCGCCCGTCCCCGCCAGCCATTCCTCCACCAGGGCCGTGGGGTCCACCCGCTCCCCGTTCCACTCCAACTCCAGCGACTCGCCGGGGGACGTCGTCCAGGCCATGCCGTGCCGGGCGAGGATGCTCGCCAGGTACGCGCTCACCGCGTGGCCCACCACCTCGTGCACCCGCTCGGTGCGGTCCGGCGCCCGGTAGCCCACCAGCCGCGGATCCACCGCCTCGGCGAAGGACTCGCGCGCGGCGGCGTCCTTCAGCAACGACGGCACCCGGGCCAGCGAGAACTCCGGTACCCGCGCCTGCACCCGGCTGGCCGTCTCGTTCCACAACACGCTCCAGCGCGCTCCCACCCCGGCCCAGGGGATGAGCTCCACCGCGTTCGGCCACAGCTCCGCCGTGAAGCGCCGCTCCAGCGCCTCCGCGTCCGACAGCAGCGTGTACGCGGGCGTCTCGTCCAGCGGTTGCTCCACTCCATCCATCCGCTCGGCGAAGGCGATGCGCTCCTTCATGCACGGATGGGAGTCGTATGAACCCGCCTCCCGCTCGGGCACGCCCCCCGCCAGCTCCCGCTGCGCCTCCGCCCAGGCGGAGCTCGCCAGGTAGCGCCGGAACCCCTCGAAGAGGTTGTCCGGCACCACGTCCTCGTGCGCCAGCGGGTACACCTCGTGCTCCAGGAAGCGGCGGTAGGCCACCGCGTGCAGCGACTCGCGCCGCAGGCCGGAGATGTGCGCGTGCCTGCCGGCGATGCGAATGCTCCACTCGTCCGCCACCAGCTCCTGCTGCCGGCTGATGGACTGGGTGATGAGCAGGAACAGCTTCGGCACCCACGTGAAGGGCTTGCGCAGCGGCATCCGGTCGTCCTCGCCCAGGAACGACAGGGCGCGACTCATGGACGAGCGCGTGGAGTAGATGACCGCGGCCAGCTTCGTCTCCCCGCCCTTGAAGTGGCCGAGCTCATGGGCCACGGCCGCACGGAACTGGGAGAGGTTGTCCACCGCCAGCAGCCCCAGGCCGATGCACAGGATGCGCCGGCTACCGAAGCCGAGGAAGCCGCCCACCTGGGTCACGTAGGCGTTGACGTCCTCGACGAGGAACACCTCCGGGGGCAGCTCCACCTCCATGCGCCGCGCCACGTCCCGAAGGGCGGCGAACAACCTCGGGTGCGCGTCCTCGGTGAGCCGGGGCCCGGGTGACACGAAGCGCTCGCGCTGCGGCAACAGACTCCACAGGATGGCGCCCGCCCCCGCCAGGCACAGCGCGGCGAACAGCGCGTGGAAGCGGTGCGTCGTGTCGACGCGGAACGGGAGGCTCAGCAGGACGACCGCCACACCCAACGTCGCCGTGTAATAGAGGAGCAGGAACCCCACGGCCAACATCGCGCGGACTGTGTACGAGCGGGCCCACATGACGTTCCCCCTCCAGTCAGTCGAGTCTAGGGCCAATACCGAGACATGCGGTAACACCTGGGTTGTGAAAGATAGGAGCAACCGCATGCGCCCCCCCTCGCCTTCCCGCCCCTCTCCGCTCCACGCCCTTCCGCTCGCCGCCGCGCTCCTGCTCTCCTGCGCCCATACCCAGCCAGCCTCCAGCCCCCGTCAGGTGCACGTGCAGGTGCTGGCCCTCAATGACTTCCACGGAAACCTCGCGCCGCCTCCAGGCTCCTCGGGAGAAATCCGCACCGGGCAGGGCCCTGACGGCAGCCCCCTCAGGGTGAAGGCGGGAGGCGCCAGCTTCCTCGCCCACCATCTGGCCGAGCTGCGCGCGAGCAACCCGGAGAACACCCTCGTGGTGTCCGCGGGGGACCTCATCGGTGCCAGCCCCGTCGTCTCCGCCCTCTTCCATGACGAGCCCACCATCGAGGCGATGAACCTCGCGGGGCTCACGCTCAACGCCGTGGGCAACCACGAGCTCGACGAGGGGGCGGCCGAGCTCCAGCGCATGCAGGCCGGCGGCTGTCACCCGGTGGATGGCTGCCAGGACGGCACGCCCTTCGAGGGCGCGAAGTTCCAGTTCCTCGCCGCCAACGTGGTCGACGCCCGGGGCCACACGCTCTTCCCCCCCTATGTCGTGCGCGACTTCGGGGGCGTGAAGGTGGCCTTCATCGGCATGACGCTCGAGGGCACCCCGGAGATCGTCGACTCCGCCGGCATCCAGGGGCTCCAGTTCCGGGACGAGGCCGACACGGTCAACACCCTGGTGCCCCAGCTGCGCGAGCAGGGCGTGCGGGCCATCCTGGTGCTGCTCCACGAGGGCGGCGTCCAGACGGGCTCGTCGTACGACGGATGCGAGGGCATCTCCGGCCCCATCGTGGACATCGTCCACCGCATGGATCCAGAGGTGGACGCCGTCCTGAGCGGCCACACCCACCAGTCCTACAACTGCGTCATCGACGGCAAGCGCGTCACCAGCGCGGCGTCCTACGGGCGGCTCATCACGGACCTGGACCTCGTGCTGGACGCGGCCACGGGCGACGTGGTGGAGAGCACCGCGCGCAACGTCGTCGTCACCCGGGACGCGGAGGGCCCCCCCGAGGTGCAGGCGCTCATCGACCGCTATGACAGACTGGCCGCGCCCATGAGGGATCGCGTCCTCGGCCGGGCGTCGGCGCCGCTCGAGCAACCGGACGACAGGCGCTGGCCCTCGGGCGAGTCCACCCTGGGCAACACCCTCGCCGATGTACAGCTCGCGGCGACGAAGGACGCGGGAGCCCAGGTGGCCTTCATGAACCCGGGAGGCATCCGCGGGGAGCTCGACGCGGGCGATGTCACCTACGGCGAGGCCTTCACCCTCCAGCCCTTCGGCAACACCCTGGTGACGCTGACGCTCACCGGCGCGCAGCTCCACACCCTGCTGGAGCAGCAGTGGGAGGGAAACCTCGTGCGCATCCTCCAGCCCTCGCGGGGTTTCTCCTATACATGGAAGGCCTCGGCGCCCGTGGGCCACAAGGTGGACCCGGCCAGCATCCGGCTGAACGGCGTGCCCGTGGACCCCACGGGCCGCTACCGAGTGACGGTGAACAGCTTCCTCGCCGGCGGCGGAGATGGCTTCCGCGTGCTCGCCGAGGGCACCGAACGGCGCGGCGGCATGGTGGACGTGGATGCGCTGGAGGCGTGGCTGAAGGCCCACTCGCCGCTCTCTCCGCCAGAGACGAACCGCATCACCCGGGTGGAGTAACCACCAGCCAACAGTCGCGCCGGACAGCGGGCGACATTTCCCACCGCGGGCACGGGCAACCCGAGACCAGAGGTGACACATACGGGGCATGCGTTTCTCGAGACTCGGACTCCTGGGTTGTGCCGTCCTGTGCGCGCTGGTGACCGCCTGTACGCACCACGCGCCCCTCTCCAACTTCGAGCCACCGCTGAGCGCTGGCGAGCACCAGCGCATCATCAACGGGGTGAGGCTGTACTACCGCATCGCCGGCCAGGCTCCGGCGGAGCGCGCCCCGGTGCTCTTCCTCCACGGTGGCCCCGGCTACAACAGCTACAGCTTCTCGAAGCTCATGGGCGCGCGCCTCGAGAAGTCCCGGCGCATGGTGTACCTGGACCAGCGGGGCTGTGGCCGCTCCGAGCGCCCCTGGGACGGCCGCTACTCGCTGGAGGTGCTGGTGGCGGACCTGGAGGCGCTGCGCCAGGAGCTGGGCGTGGAGCGCTGGGTGCTGATGGGCCACTCCTTCGGCGGGACGCTCGCGCTGGAGTACGCGGTGCGTCATCCCCAACGCGTGGCGGGCGTGGTGTACGTGAGCGGCATCTCGGACACGGCGCTCTCCTTCGCCACCTGGAAGCGCGAGCTCGAGCGCCTGTACCCCGGGCGGCTGACCACGCTGGCCTCGCAGGAGGACACGTCGGACTACGAGCAGGTCATGCGGGCGCTGCGGGGCGTGGACGCGCAGTCCTTCTTCAACCAGTTGCAGTTCCACGACGCCACGTACCTCCAGATGCAGGAGTCGATCGACGCGGAGAGCGGCCTGCGCAACACGGGTGAGATGTCCCGCGCTCTCTTCTCCACCGAGCTGACGAGCTACCGTTTCACGCGCTCCGCCCAGGTCACCGCGCCGGTGCTCGCCATCGGCGGCCGGTACGACCACTCCGTCGGTCTGGAGAGCATCCAGGCGCTGGTGAAGACGCTGCCCAACGCCACCCTGCTCGAGTACGAGAAGAGCGGGCACTTCCCGTACCTGGAAGAGGCGGACCGCTTCGAGCAGGACGTGACGCGATTCCTGTCGACCCTGCCCTGACGGCGCCCGCTCACGGACCCGGCGTCACACGGCCCGCGGCGCCACCCACCTCGGTGGCGCCCACGACCTGACGCTGGGCCTGGTCGAACTCGATATCCAGCAGCCGCCCCGAGCCCCGGGGTGCCAGGCCGAAGCGGATCCGCCAGTAGTTGGGGCGGACCTGTACGGCCTCGGCCACCTCCGTCACCTCATAGCCCGAGGAGACGGCGTATTCCTGGCCGATGCGGACGACGTCGCGGTAGCCGAGCTCCTGCTGCACGGTGTTGGACGGCTCCGGGTACATGCGGCGCTCCTGCGTCGGGCCAGCACAGCCGATGCCGAGGAGCGAGCAGGAGAAGACGAAAGCAATGGCGGGACGAAGAGGGACCATGACGGTTCAAAGGTGAGCATGGTCCGTGCCACGAGTGCTCCCTCGCGACGCGACGAGAGCCCCGGTGTCCGGCACGCAAGCGTTGCACCCGCGGGAATGACGGGCCGCAGCGCTTGCGCGGAACGAGGTCCTTCGAGGACGCCTAGCCCTTGGTGGGCGTGGCGGGCGCGGAGGGCGTCAGCAGCTGCTTCGTGACGACCTCGTCGATGATGCCGTACTGCCGGGCCTCCTCGGCACTCATGAAGTAGTCGCGCTCGGTGTCCTTCTCGATACGCTCGATGGAGTGGCCCGTGTGCTTCACGATGAGGCCGTTGATGTACGAGCGCAGACGGAGGATTTCCTTGGCCTGGATGTCGATGTCCGAGGCCTGGCCCTGCGCGCCACCGAGAGGCTGGTGGATCATGATGCGCGAGTTGGGCAGGGAGTAGCGCTTGCCCGTCGCCCCGGCGAGCAACAGCAGCGCCCCCATGGAGGCCGCCTGCCCGACGCAGATGGTCGACACGGGGCACTTGACGTACTGCATCGTGTCGTAGATGGCCAGACCCGCCGTCACCGAGCCGCCAGGCGAGTTGATGTAGAGGTTGATGCCCTTGTCCGGGTCCTCGGACTCGAGGAAGAGCAGCTGGGCGACGATGACGTTGGCCACTTCATCGGTCACCGGCGTGCCCAGCATGACGATCCGGTCCTTGAGGAGCCGGCTGTAGAGGTCGTATGCGCGCTCGCCCCGGTGCGTGGTCTCGATGACGAAAGGGATGTTCATGGCCCCCCAACACTAATGCGCCTTCGACCCGGGCGCCCCCCCGTTCTTTCCAGATCGTACTCCAGGCTACGCTCGGGACCCTTCCCGGGTATCCCCATGAACGCCTCCGACATCGACGCCATCCTCGCCTCCACCCTGGAGGACAGGACCCTCACCCGCACCGAGCGGCAGGCGCTCCAGGCCGTCCTGGACGACCGCAAGGCCGGCGAGGCGGTGCTGGCCCTGTTCCGCTCGCGGGCCTTCGAGCTGGCGCGCACCTCCGTCACCGACCTCCGCGCCCGCGAGGTCATCTCCTGGCTGGAGGACACGATAAAGGCCCTGCTGCCCTCCCGGGAGCTGCGCGAGACGAGCCGGGTGGAGGCCTGGTTCAGCCCCGGGGAGGACCCCCTGAGGGCCATCGTGCGGCTCATCGGCGAGGCGCGGGGCAGCGCGGACGTGTGCGTCTTCACCCTCACGGACGACCGCATCACCCGGGCCCTGATGGAGGCCCATGAGAAGGGCGTCCGGCTGCGGGTGGTGTCGGATGGGGACAAGGCGTTGGATCCCGGCTCGGACATCCACCGGCTGCGCGAGGCGGGCGTGCCCGTCCGGGTGGACCGCACGCAGGCCCACATGCACCACAAGTTCGCCGTGTTCGACCGGATGCGCCTGCTCACCGGGAGTTACAACTGGACGCGCTCGGCGGCGGACCAGAACCACGAGAACGTGCTCGTGTCGGATGACCCACGTCTGGTGCAGCCCTTCTGTCGGGCCTTCGACGACCTCTGGACGGCCCTGGAGTAGCTCCCCCGCCCGCCCTCCTTCCTGGCGGGGCACCCATCGTGGCCAAAGGCCCCATCACCCCCCACCCTGTGCTCCCGGAGGAGGTGCAACATGGGCGTGCTGGGAGAAGCGGTCGGACGGGTCGTGGGAACCCTGTGGAGTCCATCCTTTCGCGTGGCCGCGGAGCTGCGCCACGCCCGCGCCCTCCATCCCGAGGGCATCTGCCTCCAGGCCGAGGCCGTGCCCATCCGGACCGACCCGCCCTTCTCGAGCGTGGCCGAGCGCCTCGCGGGCCCGGCGCTCGTGCGGCTGTCCACCGCCACCTGGCGGGGCGGACGCGAGTGGCCGGACATCCTCGGGGCCTCGGTGCGCTTCCGGCGCGACGCGCGCATCACCGAGGAGGCCTCACCCGAGGACCAGGACGTCCTCTTCGCCACCGCGCGCCACTTCTGGTCGCTGGCCCCCGCGCTCCTCACCACCCGCGTCCACGACTGGCTCCAGAACGACTACTTCGGCATCGCGCCCTTCTCGGTCCTGGGGCTCGGGAAGGTGAAGCTGCGGCTCACCTCGCCGCGCGGCGCGCCCCAGCGGTCCGGCACACGGGTGCAGCGGTTGAAGGACGCCATGCACGCGGGCACCGCCCTCCTCACCTTCGAGGTCTTTCCCCTGGAGGATGGGCTGCCGCACACCTGGACGCCCCTGGCGGACATCCACCTGCGCGAGGAGGTGAGGCTGGATCCGGAGCGCCTGCGCTTCAATCCCTTCCTGGACGGCCGAGGCATCCGGCCCATCGGCTTCCTGCACTCCCTGCGGCTCCCCGTCTACCGGCAGAGCCAGGAGGGCCGCACCGTCCACTGAGCACGGAGCGGCGCTTCAGCGGCGCCGGGCCAACCAGGAGTCCACGGTGAAGCGCGCCTCGGCGGCATGGTGCAGGAGCCACGCGTACGCGAGGGCATAGAAGAGCTGGAGCCCCGCGGTCTCCCACTGCTGCCGCAGACACGTTCCGAACGTGAGGGCCGCGATCGTCACGCCGCCCAGCAGGAGGAACGCCCGCAGGCGCCACCCGAGCAGCATCCCCACTCCCGTCACGAGCTCGAGGAACGGGAGGACGAGCCCGAAGAGGCGCACGCTCCACACGGGCAGGGGCGTCTGGGCGAACCCGTTCACGATGCCCTGCGCGAACCCGGCCGGGTCGCCGACACGCGTGAGGCCATGCATGGCGATGTTGATTCCCAACACCAGGCGCAGCACGAGATGACCGAGCGCGGCGTCGGACAGCGCCGCACGCGAGGTCGTGGAAACCGACTCCTTCGAGGCGACATCATTCATGGCCCCACCATGCCGACCTCGGGGCATGCTGGCAACGCGCATGCGCGCTACACAGGCCCCCGGCCCCGCCCCGTCACGTCCCAGCGTTTCACCACCCGGCCGCCGCGCACGGCCCACAGCTCGTCCTGCAGGTTCACCGAGACGCAGACGTGGTTGGGCACCACCCGCACCCGCTCGCCCACGCGCGGCCTCCACGCCGTGCGCGACAGGTCCAGGATTCCGTGCTCCTCGGAGATCGTCCGCACCACCACCTCGGGCTGGTCCAACAGCGCGCCATAGCCCTCCACGGGCAGTTCCTCCTTGGCCAGCGCCTTGGAGCCCGCGTCGATGACGGCCTGCCCCGGCACCGCCGTGCTCACCACCGTCGCGAGCACCGAGTAGGCCACCTCCTCCCAACCGCACGCGCCCATCCACGCGCTCGCCCGGTCGAAGAGGGGCGTGATGCCCGGACGGACCTCGTTCATCCCCACCACCTCGTGCGAGCGCCACAGGGTGGGCGTGGAGCCGCCACTCACGATTCCCGGCTTCAGCCCCACCGCCCCCAGCGCGTCCAGGAACGTGCCCAGCCGCCTCGACACCTCCGCGAGCACCGGGCCCTGCTCGGCCAGCGGCATGCGGATGTGCCCCGGGTAGAACATCACGCCCTGGTACTCGAGTCCCTCCGCCCCCGAGGCCTCGCGGGCCAGCGCCACGGCCTCCTCCGGCGTCTGCACGCCCACCCGGCGCATCCCCAGGTCCAGTTCCACCAGCACGCCCACGGTGCGCCCCGCCCCACGCGCGGCCTCCGCCAGCCCCCCCAGCACCTCCCGCGAGTCCAGCCCCACCGAGAGCCGCACGCGCCGGGGCAGTGCCATCAGCCGCGCCAGCTTCGAGGCGCCCACGGGCGAATAGGCCAGGAGCACGTCGTCCGCCACCGCGCCCATCACCTCCGCCTCGCGGGGCGTGGCCACCGTGACGCCCACCGCGCCCGCCTGGAGCTGCCTCGCCGCCAGCTCCGGCACCTTGTGCGTCTTCGTATGCGGCCGCCACCGCAGCCCGTGCTCGCGCATGTACGCGGAGGCCTTCGCCAGGTTGCGCTCCAGGCGCTCCTCGTCCACGAGCGCCGCCGGGGTCTCGATATCGTCCAGTGAGGGGAAGCTCATATGGGGCCGTGAAGGTACTCCGCGGGGGCGCGCGTGCCGACCTGAAACGTCGGGACATGGACGACACGCCGGCGCGACACTCCGACACGTCGGTCGACGTAGACTCCAGGCCATGCGGAACCGCCCTGGAGCCCGCGACTCCACCCCCACTGCTCCACCCGTGGCCGATGTCTCCACGGCCATCACACCGCAACAGCCCCTCGGGGAGCAGGGCCCCCACCTCGTCCCCTCGTTGACCATCGTCTCCCATCCCATGCCGCAGCGCGTGGGCGAGCGGCTGCTGCTCGACGCGCTGCTGGCTGGAAGGACGGTGGAGGTCTCGCGCAACAGCCCGGACTTCACCCGGCCCGGAAGTCCCTTCGGCCTGCCTCTGTCGGACCCCTTCGTGAGCCGGATGCCCCTGCGCTTCTCCCCCGGCAGGGAAGGGCGGTTCGTGGTGTCCGTCCCCGAGGGCGGGACGCGCGTCGTCTCGGGAGCGCCCATCCTCGGAAGCTGGGAGCTGTCACCCGAGGCGCTGGTCTCCGGCGTGCCACTCGAGCTCTCCGAGCGCGTGGTGCTCCTGCTGCACCTGGCCGAACCCGAGGTGCAGGAGCCCCGGGACTCCCTGGGCATGGTGGGAGGCAGCACGGGCATCCGCCAGGTGCGCGAGCACATCGCTCGCATCGCCGACCTGAACGTGCCGGTGCTGGTGCGCGGCGAGACGGGCACGGGCAAGGAGCTGGTGGCCCAGGCCATCCACCGCCACAGCCCTCGCCGCGACCGCCCCTTCGTCAGCGTGAACCTCGGCGCCATCCCCAAGGAGCTGGCCGCCGCCGAGCTGTTCGGCGCGCACCGGGGCGCCTACACCGGTGCCACCCGCGACCGCGAGGGCTTCTTCCGCGCCGCCCAGGGCGGCACCCTGTTCCTCGACGAGGTGGGCGAAGCGCCTCCCGAGGTACAGGTCATGCTGCTGCGGGTGCTGGAGACCGGAGAGATGTACCCGGTGGGTGGCCAGACGCCCCTCAAGACGGATGTGCGGCTGATCGCCGCGACGGATGCCCACCTGGAGGAGCGCATCCGCGACGGTGGCTTCAAGGCCCCGCTGCTCCACCGGCTGGCCGGCTACGACATCCGCCTGCCGCCCCTGCGCGAGCGCCGCGAGGACATCGGCCTGCTCTTCCACCACTTCGCCCGCGAGGAGCTCGAGGCCCTCGGCGAGCTCTGGCGCCTCTCGCCCCAGGATGCCCACGCCGCGCCGTGGATGCCCTCCTCCCTGGCGGTGCGTCTGCTCCGCTACGCCTGGCCCGGTAACATCCGACAGCTGCGCAACCTCACCCGGCAGCTCGTGATTGGCAGCCGCGGCCAGCCCGCCCTGCGGCTCGACCCGAGGCTCGCCCAGGAGCTGGACTCCGCCTCGGCCCCGCTCCCGCCCCGCGCGTCCGAGTCTTCCGCTTCCCCGGCTCCCGAAAAGGCGGGCTCGCGCCGCAAGGCCTCCGACGTGGCCGAGGAGGAGCTGCTCGCCGCCCTGCGGGAGCACTCCTGGGATCTCAAGGCCGCCGCGGACCGGCTCGGCATTCCCCGCTCCTCCATCTACGATCTCATCGACAAGAGCCCGAACATCCGCACCGCGGGAGACCTGAGCGCGGAGGAGATCACCCGCTGCTTCCATGAGAGCGGGGGCGACCTGGAGGCCATGGCCCGCCGCCTGGAGGTGTCCAAGCGGGCGCTGAACCGCCGCATCAAGGAGCTCGGCCTGGGCAACTCGGAGCGATGAGCGGCGGACGCGGGCACGGGGGTTGCTATGGACGCGGCCCCGAGTCCCGAAGCGGACTCCCGACACCCCACACGGAGGAACACGATCGTGCCCAATACCTTCGGCATCAAACTGACCACGAGCGGCTTCGAATTCGAGGACAGCAGCTGGGGGGGCAACGCCTTCGAGGGGGACACCTTGTCCTTCTCCCTCGACGGGCTCACCGGCTCCATCACCGTCAGCGTCTACGCCGGCCAGCAGGATTCCACGACCCCTTCGAACGCGTTCCTCCAGGTCTCCGGCCAGAACACGGCCACGGTCGAAGTCTCGGGGACGACCCCGGCGCAGATCGCCCCCGGGGCCTCGAACCAGAATCAGTACTTCACGCTCACGTACACCTGGTCGGACCAGAAGCACTCCAAGAGCTTCAGCGTGAACACCTTCCTGGGGATGGGGACCGCCAACGTCTCACCCTCGAGCGTGGAAGTGACCCGGGGCGCGATCCTCTACTTCGAGAACGCCACCCCCGACACCGTCCATCTCGAGGTCGACAACAAGCATGGCGCTCCCTCGTCCAAGCTCTTCGGGTCGTCACACTTCCACCTGTCGGGTCAGAATGCCCAGCCGAAGAGCGAGACCGTGAGCACGGACGCCCCGGAGAAGACGTACGAGCTCAAGCAGACGTCGAAGAGCGGGGCGAGCTCCCCCATCCACGACACGGGCTCCACCATCTCCATCAAGGTCGGCACGTCGACCCCGCTCCCCGATGACGAGGAGGCCCGGCCGCCGCGTCCCCGCTGAATCGGAGGGCCGTGGTCAGCGCGGAGCGGGTGGAGCCCACCGTCATGGGCCCCTCACTTCCGGGCGGACAGCTCCGTCACCCAGAACGCGTCCGGCACCTTCGCCTCGGCGCCTCGAAGCAGCCGGTCGCGCAGCCGGGCCTCGGTCACCCAGAGCCGGCCATTCGCGTCCACCGTGAGGTTGACGGGGGACTCCATTCCGGAGGCCAGCACCTCGATGGGCCGGGGCCCGGACGCGGTGCCGAGCACGTCGATGCGGACCACGCGCCCATCCCCGCTGCTCGTCGCTCCCTCCAGCACCAGGAGCCGGCCGTCCGGCGCGAAGCGCATCCCGTCCGGGTTCTCCAGCCGGCGCGGCAGTTCCACCTCGCTCACGGTGGGCGGCGCTCCCGCCGAGCCCAGGCGCACGAGGAACAGCCGTCCGGGCCCGTAGGTATTGACGGCGAGTGTCCGCCCATCCGGTGCCAGTGCGATACCGGCGGGGCCGACGCTGCTCATCCCCGCCCCCTTCGCCAGGAAGCGCGCGTCGGACACGTACGTCTCCAGTCGCTCGCCTCCAGGGCGCAGGTGGAGGACGGAGCCCCGGGTGCTGTCCGTCACGTACAGGCCGCCATCCGGCGCCACGGTGAGATCATTGCCCAGGCCGCCTTCCGGGATGGCAACGATTCGCCGCACCTCGCCCGTGCGAGCATCCATCGAGAAGATCCGGGGCGCGCGCCGCCCCAGGGCTCCGCCCGGACGCAGCAGGCCCATGGCATCGGGAGAGGTGCCCCACAGCAGCCCGCGAGCCACATCCAGCCGCAGGCTCGTCACGGCGAAGACCTCTTTCGAGCCCGGGAACAGCACCGTCCAGTCACCTCCCGGAGCCCGGCGCAGGATGCGGCCATTCGAGACAGAGCCGACGAAGAGCGTCCCGTCCTCCGCGTGGGCAATGCCATTGGGATAGGTGAAGCCCGCCGGCAGGGGCAGACGGGTGGTGATCGGGGAGGCCGAGGGAGCGGCGGTGAGCAGGGCCGCGGTGAGGGCTCCAATGAGGTGCAAGCAGTTCATGTGGATGTCATCCCGAGTTGGAATCCTTGCGTCCGATCAGGCCCAGGGACGGTGGCCGGCGATGGCATACCCGCCATCGACGAGGATGTTCTGGCCGGTGACGAAGCGCGCTCCGTCGGAGCACAGCCAGAGCACCACGTCCGCCACCTCCTCCGGGCTGCCGAGCCGGCGCGCGGGCACGTGCGCGATGAAGGGCCGCCGCGACTCCTCCGTCGATAGGCGGCGGAGCATGGGCGTGTCGATGATGCCCCGGACGTTGATGGCGAAGGTGGAGTCGAAGTCCTCGACCTTCGAGTCATGGATGGGAGCGAAGACGCCCTCCACGCCCGCGTTGTTGAAGGCCGCGTCCAGCCGGTCGAAGCGCTCGAGCGTCGTGCGTACCAGCCGCTCCACCTCCTCCGCCTTCGCGACGTCGGTGGGGACGGCCAGGGCCCGCCCGCCCGCGGACTCGACCTCCACGGCCACCGCGTCCAGCTCCGCGCGGCGCCGTCCCGCGAGGACGACCGAGGCTCCCTCGCGCGCGAAGGCCACGGCCGCGGCGCGGCCCATTCCACTGCCAGCCCCCGTGACGCGGGCAACCTTCCCCTGGAACGTCCTGGAAACTCTCGTATCCGTCATGATGTTCGTGCTCCCACGGAGGCGGGAAGTCACAGGGCCTGGATGGCCGCCGCGCCCCCGATGCGTGCAGTGCAGACGTAGCCCGCGGGCCCGGCTCCATCATCGGGGAGCGCGGCACTAGACTCGTGCACCACGTGCAACAATCGGGAGGCGCTCGGCATGGAGCGTGTGGCGATGAGGGACCGGCTGGAAGACATGCTCAGCTTCACCGCGGTGGCGCGGGCCTTGAGCTTCGCGGACGCGGCGCGAGAGCTGGGCATCAGTGCCTCCGCGCTGAGCCGGCGCATCGCGCGCCTGGAAGGTGCACTGGGCACCGCGCTCCTCCGGCGCACCACCCGCCACGTGTCACTCACGGAGGCAGGGACACTGTACCTGGAACGGTGCGCGGACGTGCTCACCCGCGTCGAGGACGCGGATGCGCTCGTCTCCGGTCTGGCCGCGGAGCCTCGGGGCCGGCTCCGCGTGGCCGTGCCCAACCTCTTCGGGCAGCTCCAGGTGGCCCCCTCTCTGCCGGAGTTCCTGCGCCGCTACCCGCGCATCGCGCTGGAGTGCTCGTTCCTGGACCGCTACGTGGACCTGGTCCAGGAGGGCTTCGACGTGGCCATCCGCATCGGCACACTGGCGGACTCCAGCCTGGTCGCCCGCCGGCTCGCCACCAACCACCGCGTCCTCTGCGTGGCGCCCTCGTACCTCCGGGGCCGCAGGCCCGTGACGAAGCCCGAGGACCTGGCCCAACACGCATGCCTCTACTTCAGCCTTTATTCGGAGGGGCTGATGTGGACCCTTCATCGAGGGAACGAGCAAGTGCAGGCGCGGGGGCGCCCGGTGCTCGTCTCGGACAACGCGGAGGCACTGCGGCTCGCGGCGGTGGGCGGCTGTGGCTTCGCGGTGCTGGCCACGTTCCTCGTCGCGGAGGACTTGCGCGCCGGGAGGCTCGTCCGGGCGCTCGACGACTGGTCGATACCCGACACCGGCATCTTCGCCGTCCACCCGCCGGGGCGCCTGGTTCCTTCGAAGGTGAAGGCCTTCGTCTCGTTCCTCGCGGAGCGTTATGCGGGCACCCCGCCCTGGGAGCGGGCCGGAGCGCGCCGGATGGGCTAGTGGCATGTCCACGAAGTCTTTGGACAGAGTCGTGTTGCGCATGCTCCCTCTCCCTCTGGGAGAGGGCGGGGGGTGAGGGTCTACACCCGTGTTCCGCAGCCCCGGTTCACATCGCGGCGCATCCATGCCCCATCACCAGCCGCTGACTCGAGCGCTCGTATGATGCGCAGTCCAGGGGAACACCCTCACCCTAGCCCTCTCCCAGAGGGAGAGGGGACATCCACGGGTTCTCGGACCAGGTCCAAGAACTTCGTGGATACTCCACTATGGCGAATCGGCGCCGGACCGCCGCAGCCACGACAGGAGACCACTCCCTCCGGGCTCCAGGTTGCGGTTGCGTGCGAGCGCCTCGGTGAGCTCCTCCAGCGCCCTGGCACGCAGACTCCGCCGCTCCTCGGCAACGGACTCCCCTTCCGCCAGCTCCGCCAGCACGCTCGCGTGCAGGACGTGCGCCTCCGGCCCTCCGGGTCCCGCCCTCAGCAGTTCCTCCGCCAGTCCGAGCGCACGCTTCAGCACCGGACCGGGTTCACCGTGCGCTCCCCGCAGCCAGACGGCCCACTCCCGGCACAAGTGGGCGAAGCCGACACGCGCCTCCTGGTTGTCCGGCGCCAGCGTGAGCGCCTTCTCGTAGGCCTGTGCCGCCGCCTCGAAATCCCCGGCGCGGGCCCGCCCTCGCAGTGCTCTCCAGCGGGCCTCCAGCCCTCGGAGCTCCCCAAGCCCCTGCCAGGCCTTCTCATCGTTCGGGTCGCGGGCGAGCGCCTCCCGGAGGGCCTCGGACGCACTCGCCAGATTCGCCCCCGGGTCGCGCCCGTGCTCCAGTTCGAAGAGGGCCAGGTTGGTGGAGGCCAGGGCGAGGTTCGTCCACGGCGTCGCGCTGGAGGGAAGCAGCGGCAGCGTCTGCCGGAAGGACTCCACCGCCAGCCGCGTGGCCGGACCGGGCTCCACCCCGAGCCGTGTCTGGTAGAAGGCCCGGCGCGCGCTCGCCTCACCGAGGTTGTTGAGGGCGGCGGGATGTTTCGGCTCCAGCTCCAGCATCCGCGCGAAGGAGGCCCGGGCCTCGTCAAGTGACACGAAGGGATCGCCCCCGTGGTCCCACTCCTCCTGTGCCCGGGCCAGCAGCACCGTGCCCATGCCGTTGAGCAACGCCAGGAAGCGGGGATTGATGGCCAGTCCCTTCTGGTACTGCTCCAGGGCGAGCGCCAGTTCCGGCCGGGCATCCGCCCCCCGCGCGCGCAGGAGCCGGGCCCGCAGCTCGAAGACCTGACCCGCGTAGTAGTAGGGCACCACGAAGCCGGGGTTGAGCGCCTGGGCTCTCTCGAGCGCGGCCCGGGCCTTCTCCAGGTCTCCTTCGGGCGCACTGGCGCGAGGGAGCGAGGCCCGGGAGAAGTACGCCGTCCCCAGGTTGCTCCAGGCCGCCGGCATGCGCTCGTCCAGGGCAATGGCCGCCAGATAGGCCTGGATGGCCGCCTCCCGGTGCGCCGAGGAGTCTTCCCGGAGTTGATCCTCGTAGTCGGCCCACGTGGTGAAGACGAGGCCCCGGTTGAGGTGGAACTCGACGCCCCGTGCCTCCGGGGCGATGCCGTCGAACAACCCGGCCGCCTGGCGCAGGTGCTCACGAGGATCCTCGGAGCGGCCTTCCAGGTAGCCGCCCCAGACCCAGTGGATCTGCGCCAGCTCCAGGGGCGCGTCCGGAGACGTGGGCGCGAGCTCGAGGGCACTCCGCGCCGCCTCCTCGGCCTGCTTCAACGGAGCCCCGACATCGCCGCCCTGGTGGAGCCGGAACTCGGCGAGCCTCCGGTAGAGCCGGGCCTGGAGCACGCGGCTCGGGTAGTGGTCCGGCGCGGCCGTGAGCGCGCGGGAGAGCGCCTCCTGCGCACGGGTGAAGGGAGGCAGGACCTCTCCCTGGCCATACAACTCCGTCATCAGCGCGAAGAACTCGAGGTTCGCCAGGGCCCGGTGGATGGAGGGCACACTCTCGCCGATGCTCGCGGCCTTCGCGTAGGCCCGGCGGCCCGCATCGAAGTCATCCAACGCCCCATCGCGCTCGCCCCGCTCCCACCGCCGCCAGGCACGCGCCACGAGGATGTCGCCTCGCAACAGCGGGGCCTCGTAGAACCAGGGGAGCGCATCCCCCACGGCATCGAGCCGTGCCAGGGCGTCCTCGTAGCGCTCCTCGTAGAAGGCGATGAGCGCCGCCACGTAACCCGCGGAGGGAACGTCCGCCCCCTCGCTCCGCCGGAGGTACGCGAGCGCGGGTTCCCGATAGCGACGCCCGGCCTCGCGCAGACGGGCCTCCCGCTGGTCCCGATCCCGGATCCGCCGTGCCTCGTCGAGCTCCCGCTGATAGATGCGGCCCATCACGAGCGCCAGCGCATAGGCGACCCGGGGCTCCTGGAAGCCGTGCGCCCACGCGGAGTCGAGGAGCTCGCGGGCCTTCGCCTCGTCACCCAGGGCGAGGTAGCCACGCCCCAGGGCGTAATGGCCCGGCCCCACCGCGCGCTCACCCCCCTGGCGGATCTCCTCCTCGAGCCCGGTCATCCTCGCCCGGAGGGCCTCGTGGTCGGCGCGCGTGTCGTGCAGGGGTGAGAGGTCCGAGTAGCGGGCGGCGGACTCGACGCTCGCGACCTGCTCGGTGAAGCGCCGCGCCAGATGTTCGCGCAGCACGGCGTCGCGGCGCTGGAGGCCCGCCCACCCCAGGGCGAACACCACGGCGACGAGCGAGACCGAGGCCACCGAGGCGATGGCGCGGTGCTTGCGGAGCTTCTTGCGCAGACGGTACGCGAGTCCCGCGGCACGGGCCTGGATGGGCTCGCCCGCCAGGAACCGATCCAGGTCCTCGGCCAGGGCACGCGCCGAGTCGTAGCGGGCGGAGCGGTCCTTCTCCAGGCACTTGAGGGCAATGGCCTCGAGGTCCGCCGGCAGGTCCGGATCCAGCGCGCGCGGCGGGCGCGGCTCCCAGTTGGCGATGTTGTTGAGCACCTCCAGGCCATTGCTGCCCGGAATGGGCGGTTGGCCGGTGAGGACGCTGTAGAGCGTGGCGCCCAGGCTGTAGACATCCGCCCGCCTGTCCAACGTCGTCACTTCGCCCCGGGCCTGCTCGGGCGCCATGTAGTGGGGCGTGCCGAGCACCGTGCCGGTGGCGGTCCCCTGCTCGTTCCAGTCGCGCGCCAGCCCGAAGTCCATCACATAGGGCTCGAGGGAGCCCTCCGCGGTGCGTGCCACCAGGATGTTGGAGGGCTTGAGGTCCCGGTGGATGAGCCCCACCCGGTGCGCCTCGTGCACGCCCAGCGCGGCCTCGCGGAGCACCATCGCCTTCTGCTCGACGGTGAGCGCTCGCGCGAGCACGCTGAGCGGCTGCCCGTCGATGTACTGCATGGCGATGAAGACCTTCCCGTCGACCTCACCGACCTCATACACCTCGCACACGCGCGCGTGACGCACCCGGGCCTGGGCGCGGGCCTCGGTGAGGAAGCGGCGGGTGAGCTCGGGGTCTCCATCCCGGACGAACTTGAGGGCCACGTCGCGACGCAATCGGGGATCGTACGCGAGGAACACCCGCCCCATGCCGCCCTGGCCGAGGAACCTCACGGGCTGGTAGCGCTCCCAGCCCGCGACGGGAAAGCGGGGCGCCTCGTCCGGACGGGTGTCCGGGACCGCCTCCCTCACCAGGCCTCGCAGGGACACGAGGCTCTCCTCGGAGAGCCGGCCCCGCTCCACGAGCAGCCGCAGGGGACTCATCCCCGCGCGCCCGGCCTCCTCGCGCAGCGCGTCCACCTCCTCCCGCGAGAGGAGCCCCTCGGCGACGGCCACGCGCAGTTCGACTTCATGCTCCTCGTGCATCCGGGGCTTGCCTCCGTACCAGGCGAAGCCCCAGCCTACTCCTACAGGTTGCCGATCATCTTCTCCGGGCGCACCCACTGGTCGAACTGCTCGGGGGTGAGCAGGCCCAGCTCCACGGCGGCCTCCTTGAGCGTCTTGCCCTCCTTGTGCGCCTTCTTGGCGATCTTCGCCGCGTTGTCGTAGCCGATGTGCGGGTTGAGCGCGGTGACGAGCATCAACGAGCGCTCCAGGTTCTCCTTCAGGCGCCCGAGGTTCGGCTCGATTCCCACCGCGGCGTGGAGCCGGAAGCTGCGCATGCCGTCCGCCAGCAGCCGGCAGCTCTGCAGGAAGTTGTGGATGATGAGCGGCTTGAAGACGTTCAGCTCGAAGTTGCCGGACGCGCCACCCAGCGACAGCGCCACGTCGTTGCCCATCACCTGCGCGCACAGCATGGTGAGCGCCTCGGACTGCGTGGGGTTCACCTTGCCCGGCATGATGGAGCTGCCCGGCTCGTTCTCGGGGATGGTGATTTCACCAATGCCCGAGCGCGGCCCCGACGCCAGCCAGCGCACGTCGTTGGCGATCTTGAAGAGCGCGGCGGCCAGCCCCTTGAGCGCACCGTGGGCGTGCACCAGCGCGTCGTTGGCCGCGAGCGCCTCGAACTTGTTGGGCGCGGTGACGAAGGGGTGGCCCGTGAGACGGGCGATCTCCTGGGCCACGCGCTCGGCGAACCCCTTGGGCGCGTTGAGGCCCGTGCCCACCGCGGTGCCTCCGAGCGCCAGCTCGGACAGGTGCGGCAGCGCGAGCTCCAGGTGCTTGCGCGCGTGCTCCAGCTGCGCCACGTAGCCGCTGAACTCCTGGCCCAGCGTCAGCGGCGTGGCGTCCTGCAGGTGCGTGCGGCCGATCTTCACGATGTCCCGGAACTTCTCCGACCGCTCCGCGAGCACGTCCCGCAGCGCCTGCAGCTCGGGGAGCACGTTGCGCACAACGGCCTCCGCCGCGGCCACGCTCATGGCGGTGGGGAAGACGTCGTTGGAGCTCTGGCCCTTGTTGACGTCGTCGTTGGGGTGCACCTTGCGCCCCTCGCCGCGCTCGCCGCCCAGCAGCTCCGAGGCCCGGTTGGCCAGCACCTCGTTGACGTTCATGTTCGTCTGCGTGCCGCTGCCCGTCTGCCACACCAGCAGCGGGAACTCCTCGTCATGCTGGCCGTCGAGCACCTCGTTGGCGGCCTTCACGATGGCCTCGCCCTTGTCCTTCGGCAGCGTGCCGTTCTCCATGTTGACGATCGCCGCCGCCTTCTTCACCAACACCAGGGCGCGGATGAGGGCCAGCGGCATGCGCTCGGTGGAGATGGCGAAGTTCTGCCGGCTGCGCTGCGTCTGCGCGCCCCACAGGCGATCGGCCGGCACCTCGATGGGGCCGAACGTGTCCTTTTCGATGCGAACGTTCTGGTTGCTCACGTGGCTGCCTCCTCGACGGGAGCCGGTGCGATAACACGGGCCAGACGCCCCCGCCCCCGCGAGTCTCCGCATCCGTCTTGCGGTGGGACGAGGCCACGCACAGGATTCCGGAAGTGGACACTCCCACCGGCACCATCCGCGCATTGCTGCTCGCCCAGGAGCGAGGCACCCCCATGAAGCGCGTCCCCGAGGCCCAGGCCCTCGAGGGCCGGGGTTTCGTGGGCGACCGTCATGGGAAGAAGAAGCCCCACGGCAAGCGGCAGCTCCTGTTGCTGGACGAGGCCTCCCATGATGCGCTGAGGCTCGGGCCCGGAGCGCTGAAGGAGAACGTGGTCATCCACGGGCTGCCGCTGGAGTCCCTGCCGCCCGGGCAGCGTCTGGCCCTCGGCGGCGAGGTGGTGGTGGAGCTGACCGAGCCCTGCGTGCCCTGCTCGAAGCTCGAGCGCATCCGCCCTGGGTTGTTGAAGGAGTCCTGGGGCAGGCGGGGTCAGCTCGCCAGGGTGTTGCGCGGAGGCACGGTGCGGGAGGGAGATGGCGTGCGCCTGCTCGACGTCAACCCCGAGGCGCCCCGCCCCATCCGCCCGAAGCTGCCCTGATCAACGCGCCCAGAGGCGCCCCAACTCCAGGGAGAGCGCCTCGAAGGGCGCGGCATTTACCGTCACCTCTCCCGCGTGCGTGCCCCGCGTCGACCAGCGGCCGTTCTCCAGCCGGAACACCTCCAACGTCCGTATCACTGGATCCACGAGCCACAGGTTCTTCACGCCCTCGCGTGCGTACGAGCCCATCTTCCGGCCCTTGTCGATCGCCGCCGTCGAGGGGGAGAGCACCTCGCAGACCCAGTCCGGCGCGAGCTCGATACCCACCTGCTCGGGTATCTCGGGCATCCACTCGCGATGCCACGCGGCCAGGTCCGGCACCAGGACCTCGCCACCCAGGTGCAACTCGGGCTCGACGAGAAGCACCCAGCCCCCAGGTCCCTCCTCTCCCTCGTCCCGGTCGAACGGGCTCAGTGCACCGATGAGACGAACGGTCGCCCGACCATGTCTCGGCCTCGGCCTCGGGCTGACGTACAGCTCGCCTCCAATGATTTCGCCTACCTGGTTGGGCGGGAGCGCCTCCAGGTCCGCGTATGTGGCTTCGCGCCGGGGCGGCTTGTCCGCCATGTGAGCACCTCTGAAGTCAGGTGGGACAACCGGGGTTCTCTGACTCGTACGCCCAGGATGCACCTGACCTCTGACGTCGTGTCATGCCACGCGTAGGGAACCCGGGATGCCCGTTACCCTCACCCCCCGCCCTCCCCCGAGGGGGGAGGGGGCCGCCTCGGCATTTACAAAATTACCGCGGGCAGGCGGGCTTCAGACCTTGCGCTCCATCCGGGGCTCCTCCACGGCCGAGCCCGCCACCTTCCCCACCCAGCTCATCACCCGCTGCACCGGCGCCCGCCCCATCGCCGTCGCCGGCGTGAGCATCCACAGCAGCAGGTAGACCCCCAGCGCCGACCCGCCCGTCACCACCAGCGCCAGCACGAACGCCACCCGCACCAGCCCCACGTCCAGGCCCAGCTGCCTGGCCAGCGCGAGGCACACGCCCGCCACCACCCGCCCCTCTCCTCCTCGGTGCATCGGCCCCGGCGCCGCCTGCCGCTCGCGGCAGTGCGGGCACTTCGCGGCATCCGCCCGGATGTCCATCCTGCACGCCACGCACTGCTTCGTCTCTTCCATGGCTCCGCTCCTCGTGGAGGCCCCACCCTCAACCGGCCTCACTCCTCCCTACGCACCACGCCTCCCCCCCATTGCAGCCCCCCTTTTCGCTTTTTTCAGGTCGGTCAATTTACAAATTTAATCCCGCTCGTGTTGACATCCTTACAAACCTGTCGACTTTCGATCATAGGGGGTTCACACTTCCTCGGGACGGACACAGATTGGAGCCCGTTGGCGCTTTTTACAACGCACCCCGTCAAGGAGCTTTGCATGGACGCGGCCGTTCCCTCCTCCTCTACGTCGCAACGCACCGGGGGACATCGGACCCTGGGACAGGGAGTCACCCTTCGCGGGGCCTGGTTGCCCGAGTACGAGGCCATCCTCACGCCCGAGGCCGTCGAGTTCGTGGCGAAGCTGGCGCGCACCTTCGGTTCGCGGCGCGAGTCCCTCCTCGAGCGACGCAAGGCCGTGCAGGCCGCCTATGACAGGGGCGAGCGGCCGAGCTTCCCCTCCGAGACGAAGGACATCCGCGAGTCGGAGTGGACCGTCGCCCCGCTCCCCAAGGACTTGCTGGATCGCCGCGTGGAGATCACCGGCCCGGTGGAGCGCAAGATGATCATCAACGCGCTCAACTCGGGGGCCAATGTCTTCATGGCG
Source organism: Archangium violaceum (assembly GCF_016859125.1). Lineage (NCBI taxonomy): Bacteria > Pseudomonadati > Myxococcota > Myxococcia > Myxococcales > Archangiaceae > Archangium > Archangium violaceum. The sequence continues at coordinate 1,280,463 of NZ_CP069338.1, forward strand.
GACTTCGAGGACGCCAACAGCCCCACCTGGGACAACGTGGTGCGCGGGCAGCTCAACCTGCGCGACGCGGTGCGCGGCACCATCAGCTACACCGCCGACAACGGCAAGCACTACGCGCTCCACGAGAAGACGGCTGTCCTCTTCGCCCGGCCGCGCGGCTGGCACCTGCTGGAGCGCCACCTGGAGGTGGACGGCAAGCCCGTCTCCGCCTCGCTCTTCGACTTCGGCCTCTACTTCTTCCACAACGCGCGCGCCCTGCTGGAGAAGGGCAGCGGCCCCTACTTCTACCTGCCCAAGATGGAGAGCCACCTGGAGGCCCGGCTGTGGAACGACGTGTTCCACCTGGCCCAGGGCGAGCTGGGCATCCCCCGCGGCTCCATCAAGGCCACCGTCCTCATCGAGACGCTGCCCGCCGCCTTCGAGATGGACGAAATCCTCTACGAGCTGCGCGAGCACTCGGCGGGGCTCAACTGCGGCCGCTGGGACTACATCTTCAGCTTCATCAAGAAGCTCCAGGCCGACCCGAAGTTCGTCCTGCCCGACCGCGGGCAGGTGACCATGGACAAGGCCTTCCTGCACAACTACTCGCTGCGCCTCATCCAGGTGTGCCACCGCCGCGGCGTGCACGCCATGGGCGGCATGGCGGCCTTCATCCCCATCAAGAGCGACCCGGCCGCCAACGAGGCGGCGCTCGCCAAGGTGCGCGCGGACAAGGAGCGCGAGGTGCGCGACGGCCACGACGGCACCTGGGTGGCCCACCCGGGCCTGGTGCCGGTGGCCCGGGAAATCTTCGACAAGTCCATGCCGGGGCCCAACCAGCTCTCCAAGCAGCGCCCGGACGTGCGCATCTCCGAGGCGGACCTCATCGCCATGCCCGAGGGCACGCGCACCGAGGAGGGCCTGCGCCACAACATCCGCGTGGGCGTGCAGTACATGGCCGCCTGGCTCGGGGGCCTGGGCTGCGTGCCGCTCTACAACCTCATGGAGGACGCGGCCACCGCTGAAATCTCACGCGCGCAGGTGTGGCAGTGGATGCACCACCGCGTGCCGCTCGCCGACGGCAAGCCCGTCACCCCGGAGCGCTTCCGACAGGTCCTCGCCGAGGAGGTGAAGCGCATCGAGTCCGAGGGCGCCAGCGAGCGCTACGGCGCCGAGCGTCTGAAGGAGGCCACCGCCCTCTTCGAGAAGCTCTCCACCGCGGACAGGTTCGAGGACTTCCTCACCCTGCCCGCCTACGAAGCACTGATGTCCCACGGCTGAGAGGCCGTCTTCAACGAACCGCAGTTCCTTCTCTTCCACGCCGTATCCACGAATTTCAGTGAGGAGCCGAGACATGTACGACGCCGTGACGACGAAGAATGAGGCCTCTCCCCACGCCAAGCTCCACACCCAGCGCTTCGAGGGAATCACCCGCAACTACTCGGAGGCGGATGTCGAGAAGCTTCGCGGCTCCATCCGCATCAGCTACACGCTGGCCGAGATGGGCTCGAAGCGGCTGTGGGAGCTCTTGAACACCCGGGACTATGTCCACGCGCTCGGCGCCCTCACCGGCAACCAGGCCGTGCAGATGGTGCGCGCGGGTCTCGAGGCCATCTACCTCTCCGGCTGGCAGGTGGCGGCCGACGCCAACACCGCCGGGCAGATGTACCCGGACCAGAGCCTCTACCCGGTGGACAGCGTCCCCAACGTGGTGCGCCGCATCAACGCCTCCCTCCGTCGCGCGGATCAGATCGAGCACGCCGAGGGCAAGCACGACCGCTACTGGTTCGCCCCCATCATGGCGGACGCGGAGGCGGGTTTCGGCGGGCCGCTCAACGCCTACGAGCTGATGAAGTCGATGATCGAAGCGGGCGCCGCGGGCGTGCACTTCGAGGACCAGCTGGCCAGCGAGAAGAAGTGTGGCCACATGGGCGGCAAGGTGCTGGTGCCCACCAACAACTTCATCCGCACGCTGACGGCCGCGCGTCTGGCCGCGGACGTGATGGGCGTGCCCACCATCCTCGTGGCCCGCACGGACGCCGATAGCGCCAAGCTGCTGATGAGCGACGCGGACGAGTACGACCACGCCTTCATCGACCGCAAGGCGGGCCGCTCGGCCGAGGGCTTCTACCGCCTCAAGGGCGGCCTGGAGTGCGCCATCGCCCGCGGCCTGGCGTACGCGCCCTACGCGGACCTCATCTGGTGCGAGACCAGCACGCCGGACCTCGACCAGGCCAAGAAGTTCGCCGAGGGCATCCGCGCGAAGTTCCCCAACAAGCTGCTGGCCTACAACTGCTCGCCGTCCTTCAACTGGAAGAAGAACCTGGACGACAAGACCATCGCGAAGTTCCAGCGCGAGCTGGGCGCCATGGGCTACAAGTTCCAGTTCGTCACCCTGGCCGGCTTCCACGCGCTCAACTACGCCATGTACGAGCTGGCCCGGAACTACAAGGACTGCGGCATGGCCGCCTACTCCGAGCTGCAGCAGAAGGAGTTCGCCTCGGAGAAGGATGGGTACACGGCCACGCGTCACCAGCGTGAGGTCGGCACCGGCTACTTCGACAAGGTCGCCGAGGTCATCTCCGGTGGCTGCGCCAGCACCCTGGCCCTGAACGACTCCACCGAGGCCCACCAGTTCTGAGACACGCAGGCGGGGTGAGGGTCTTTCCTCTCTCTTCCCTCACCCCACCCGCCCCGTCGAGGCCGCGACTCCCGAGGCTTGTCCCCGGGGGCTCGCGGCCTCGAGCTTTCCGGGCCCTCCGGACGTCAGCTCCACCACCCGCGCGCCCTCGGCCTCGAAGCACTCGCGCATCCATGGGTGGCAGGTGAAGGCGATGACCTGGTGGTGCTCGGACAGGCGGGACAGCAGCCGGAGCGTGCCGCGCGTCCGCTCCAGGTCGAAGTTGACCAGGATGTCGTCCACGATGAGCGGCAACGCCCCGCGCGTCTCCCCGAAGTCCTGGATGACCGCCAGCCGGAACGCCAGGTAGAGCTGCTCCCGGGTGCCTCGCGAGAGCTGCTCGGCGCTCCAGTCCCTGCGTGCGTCACTCACCCGCAGCTCCCGCTTGCCTCCCGCGGGGACGAACACCCGCCGGTACCGGCCTCCCGTGAGCGTCGCGAAGTGCTCCGAGGCGAGCTGGATGACGCGCGGCTGCTGCTCCTCCTCGAAGCGCCGCCGCGCTCGGGCCAGCAGGGCCAGCGCCAGTCGGTCCTGGGCATAGCGCGTGGCCAGCTCCGCGGCCCGGGCCCGCAGCCGCTCCTCTTGAATCCGCAGCGCGGCCACCTGCTCGTCGCTCTCCCACTGCGCGAGCTGGTTCCGGGCGGCGCCGTACTCGGTGTGCAGCACCTTCAGGCGCTCGGCGCAGGCGGGCTCCTGCATCCGCAGCTGTGCCAGCTTCTCCTTCAGGCGCTCCTCGCCTCCCGCCAACAGGATGGATTCCCGCGCCGTCGCTTCCTCCAGGCCCGTGGTGGCCTCGATGCGCCAGGTCAGCTCTCGTGCGCGGCGGGTGAGTGTGTCGAAGCGCTCCGCCTGCCGCGCCCGCTGCCGGAAGGACTCCTCGGTGTCGCCACCGCCCTGGGCCAGCAGCGCCGCCACCGCTTGCTCCTCGGACTCCCGCAGGCGCGTGAGCCGGGCCCTGTCCGCCGCCCACTCGTCTCCGCGTGCACGCAGGGTCTTCGCCTGGGCGTCCCGGGTCTTCAGATCCTCCAGCTCCGAGGCCACCCGCGCGGCCACCGACTCCGCCGGCCCCTCCGGGAGCCCCACGGCCCGGGCTTCCTCGTGCAACCGCGAGACGACCGCTTCACAGGCGGCCTCGTCCACGGCCAGGGCCCGCGCGTCGGCCTCCAGGTCCGCCAGCCGCTGCCGCTGCTCGGCCGCGTCGCGCCACAGCGCCAGCGCCCGCAGGGGAGAGAGGTCCGTGGGGAAGCCTCGCGCTTCCAGCAACGCGGCCAGCTCGGCCCGGAGCGTCCTCGCCTGCAGGTCGGCCCGCCGTCCCGCCAGCTCCGCGGATTGGGCCTCGCGCACCACGCCGTCCCGCTCCGCCTCGCGTGCCTCACGCTCGCGCCCGAGGTGCTCCACGCGCTCCGCCTGCCGCAGCGCCTCCGCCAGTGCCGCGTCCGCCCCGGCGAGCCCGGCCACCGTCGCCTGGGCCGATACGCCCGCCTCGCTCGCGGCCGTCGCCAGTTCCCGCTCCAGCCCCACCAACCGTCCCGTCAGGGTGTCCAGCGCCGACTGCTGCCGGGCTACTTCCTGGGCACGCTGGTGCTGGCGCGCGGCGTGGGCGTCCACCGCCCGCTGATGGCTCCTCACCGCACGCCGGTAACCGAGCGCCAGCGGCACGACGAGAAACAGCGCCCCCAGCAGGGCGATGGCGGCCTCCGTCACCCCCGAGTGGAGCCACAGCGTCCCCACCCAGATGACCGCCACCAGCACCCCCAGCAGCACCGACCAGGGCGCGGGGGCCGCTCCGGGCTCGGGCTCCGCCTGGGCTCGCAGGGCCTGGAGCCGCTGCTGCATCTCCGCCCGCTGCGCCGCGACCTGGTCCCGCTCCACACGCAGCAACTTCGTGCGACCCAGGGCCGCCTGCCGCTGGCGGAGCTCCGCCGCGGAGACGTCCGGGAGCTTCGCGCGCTCCGCCTCGAGCCTCGCCAGGGAGGCCTCGATGCGCTCCCGCTCCGCACGCGCCCGCCCGAGCGCCACCTCCGCCTCGCGTCGCTCGGCCTCCGCCCTCGACAGGCGATCCGCCAGGGACTCCAGCGCCCCTCGCGCCGCGGCGCCCAGTTCGAGCGCCAGCAGCCCCGCCGCGTCCACGCGCAGCCCCAACCCACCCAGGGCCTGCTCCACCTCCCGGCGTCTCGCATCGAGCGCCGCGCGGCGGCCTGGCAGTGCCCTCAGGAGCTCGGCCCGCGCGGTGAAGGCCACCAGCACCGAACGCAGCCCCTCCTCCCGCTCCCGCACCGCCGAGGAGGCGGACAGCCGGGACAGCTCGGCTCTTGCCCCGGACAACAGTTGCTCGACGCGGGCCTGCTCGGCGCGGAGCTCCTTCAACCGGTGGAGCACCTCATCCAACCGGGCCTCTCCTCCCATCGGGAAGGCCGACAGGTCCGGCAGCGCGGCCAGCTCCACTCTCAGGCGCGCCAGTTCCCCCAGGTCTCCGAGCGCCGACTCCAGCCGGGACAGCCGCTCCAGCTCACGCGCGAGGGACGCATGGAGCGCCGCCGTCTCCTCCTGCTGCCTCCCCAGGGACGCCAGCCGCTCGCGCTCCTCGAAGTACTTCTCCGGGCGATCCTTGAGCTTGTCGAGCTGCCCTCGAACCTCCTCCAGCTGGCGGAGGAGCTGGTTGAGCTCGGGGTTCTTCCCGCTCACCTTGAAGAGCTCTCCGGCCCGCTTCTCCAGGTGCTTCTCCACCTCCGGCAGCCTGCGCGCACCTCGCAGACCGGCGGCGAAGAGCGCCCGGGAGACTCCGTCCTCCTCGGCCAGCATCTCGAAGCTGGACAGCTCGTCCAGGCTGAAGGCGAAGACCTCGCAGAAGAGCTCGCGGGAGACGTGCGCCAGTGCCTCGTCCAGCCGCGAGGAGAGCAGCTCGTGTCCCTCCGGGCTGAGCACCGTCACCGGCGCCCTGCCGCGCTTGTCCGCCACGCGGCGCACCACCAGCGGGCCCACGCCCGAGCTCACGCACAGCTCTCCCCCGAAGGTCCCCGCCTCGGGCTCGTACCGGGACTCCGAGCGGCCCCGCTTCTCGAGGCCGAACAACATGCCGCGGATGAAGGCGAGCAGCGTGCTCTTGCCCGCCTCGTTCGGCCCGTACAGCAGGTTGAGGCCCGGCCCCAACTCCAGCTCGTAGCCGGAGAAGTGGCCGAAGCCGAGGACGCGCAGCACGTCGATTCGCAGTCCCCCTCTCACGCCTCGTCCTCCTCGTGCAGCTGCTCCACCACCCGCACTCCCGCCTGCTCCACCCACTCCGGCCGGGGCTTCTCCAGCGCGTCCACGCCCAGCCTCTTCAAGCGCTGGCACAACGAGCGCAGCTCCGCGTCCTCCGCCCACAGCGCGGCCAGGGCCTCGGGGTCCTTCGTCAGTGACTCGGCCTCGGCCAGCAATGTCCCGGAGAAGCCTCCCGCCAGGCGCACCGTCTCGAGGTCCAGCTCGGGCCGACTCGCGTCACGCAGGGACTCCACCAGCACCGGCGGGTGTCGCTGGGCGAGCTGCTCGCGCAGGTCCGCTTCGAGCTGGGTGAGCGCCTCGGCTCTGGACAGCTCGCGGTGCAGCGGTCCCCGGCCCGTGAGCGTGAGGCGCACCGCGTGGCCTTCCAGCTCGTCCGCGCAGCTCGCGTCCACCTGCTCCGTCACCGCGGCCAAGAGCGCGTCGAGCGACCCGAGCCCCTCGAGCGACACCTCCAGCCGGTGCCAGCGCACCCGGTCCACCGGGACGAAGCGGCGCCGCGTCCTCCCGTCCTCGACCTCCACCAGCATGCAGCCGCGCTCGCCCGGCTCGTTGACGTGCCTCCCCTGCGGGTTGCCCGGGTACACGGCCACCGCCCCACCCCCGAGCGTGTACTCGGCACGGGTGTGCACGTGGCCCAATGCCCAGTAATCCAGGCCTCGTGCGGACAGGTCCTCCACCGTGCAGGGCGCGTAGTTGCCGTGGCCCTCCACCCCGCCCAGGTTCGCGTGCAGCAGGCCCACCGTGAAGTCCGGCGCCGTCCGGCGGAAGCGCGCCGACAGGTTCTCGCGCACCTCCACTTCTGGGTAGGAGATTCCCTGCACCCGGCACAGGAGCCGTCCGTCCCTCCGGACCTCCTCCTCCTCCCAGTCGGCACCGAAGACCTTTACCGAGCCGGGCAGACCGAGGGCTCCCGTGTCCCCGCTCAGTGGATCATGGTTGCCGTGCACGATGAAGGTCTGGATGCCCGCCACGTCCAGCCGGTCCAGCTCGCGCCTCAGCGCCAGTCGCGCGCGCACCGAGCGGTCCTTCGCGTCGAAGAGATCTCCCGCGAGCAGCAGGAAGGCCACGTGCTCGCGCAGGCACAGGTCCACGATGCGGGAGAAGGCCCGGAAGGTGGCCTGCTGGAAGGTGCTCAGCAGCCCCGAGTCGGCGGGGACTCCTCGGAAGGGAGTATCCAGGTGCAGGTCGGCGGCGTGGACGAACTTGAAGCGCATCTCGGTCCCGCACAGTAGTCGTCCTGGAACCGGGCCACGAATCCCCGGGTGGAACACTTTGACACCTACCCTCACCCCGACCCTCTCCCGGAGGGAGAGGGCGTGGAGGCTCGGCTAGCGTCTGGGTTGGCGTCTTGCCGCGATTCCGTTCGCCAGTGCGACCTGCTGCTTCCAGTGGCCGTAGAGCCGGCCCTGTGAGGCCAGTCGGTCCAGCTCCCTCTGCGTCTCCGCGTCCACCGCTCCCGGCGGCGCATCGCGGTAGGGTGTTCCCGGCAGCGGCATGAACGTGTGCCCGTGCACCTTCGCTCCCAGCTCCGACAACCGCTTCATCAACGCCAGCGTCGCCCTCACGTCCTCCGGCGCTTCTCCCGGCAACCCCAGGATGAAGTCCACGTTCGGCACGAAGCCCGCCTCCACCGCCAGGCTCGCCGCCCTCACCACCGTCTCCACGTCGTGCCCACGGTGGCTCGCCTGGAGGATCCGCTCGCTCCCGGACTGGCCTCCGATGATCAGGTTGTCGTTGTCCACGTAGCGCTTGAGCAGCGCCAGCGACTCGGGTGTCACGTGCTCGGGACGAACCTCCGAGGGGAATGTTCCGTAGAACACCCGCCCGTCCGGGCCCATCGCCTCGCGCACCGCCGCCAGCAACCGCTCGAGCGCTTCCAGGTTCACCGACTCGTCCGGCGAGCCGTAGGACATGGACGTCGGCGTGATGAAGCGCACGTCCCGCTTCCCCGCCCCGCGCAACACCCGCGTCCAGTGCGCGATGTTCTCCACGCTCCGGTGACGGAAGCGCGCCTTGTTCATGAACGGCGTCTGGCAGAACCGGCACGCGTAGATGCAGCCACGCGTGATCTCCAGCGCCCCGAACTTCGAGTGCTTCGCCGCGAACGGCGGGTACGTGTCCAGCACCACGCCCTCGCCCCGCCCCTGCGACACCATCCGCCCATCCACCAGCCGCGACATTCCGCGCGTCTGCTTCGGGTCCTCGCCGCGCACCAGCCGGCCGAGCAGCTCCAGCAGCACGGGCTCGCCCTCTCCCACCGCCACCAGCTCGAAGCCCGCTCGCAGCGTCTGCTCCGTCTCCGCCGTGGCGTGCACCCCACCCGCGATGCACAGCACCTCGCGGCCCTCCAGCCGCTCACGCAGCCAGGCCAGTTCCTCCGCCGCTCCGGGAAAGCTCGCCGAGTAGAACGACCACGCCACCACCACCCGGTACCCCTCGTCGAGGCACTCCCGCACCGTGGCCAGCAACGACTCCCGGTCCCTCGGGAAGCGCAGGGCCACGTCCTGCCCCACCGCGTCCGCCTCCACCGCCCCCGCGAGGACGGTGAGCGCGTACTTGCCCGGGTACTGGTAGCTCAGGACGAGCGCGACCTTGTTCTTGGACGACATCTCCCCGGAAATTAACACGGGAAGTCCGCCGGGGACGGCTCGCTCAGTTCCTCGGCCGGGCGAGCAGCGAGCGCAGACCGGGCAGGGTCATCACCTCCGGAGCCAGGCCCGAGGCCACCTCCGAACCACTCGGGTGCGACGCCCCGACCTCAGTGGAGTCTCCGGACAGGCCCCGTCCCACGCCACCACGCGCGGCGCGCTCGTCCAGCAGCACCTCGGCCAGGACCTGCCGGTACCCCTCCAGCCCGAAGGCACGCAGCTGCGCGAGCAGGGCCAGACCGTTCTGCGCCTCCAGCGAGCGCAGGCCCACCATGCGCAACTCCACGCCATTGCGGAGCAGGAAGAAGCCCGCCGGAAACGAGGCCCGTCCCAGCCACCGGAAATCCATTCCCACCGAGTCCGCCAGGTGCAGGTGCCGCATCCGCGTCTGGATGAGCGCGAGCGCCTCCAGCACCCGGGGCTCGAAGCCCAGCGGGTTGGCGTGGAAGTCGTAGCTGTTGAAGACGCCGTAGAGCCCACCCCACGCCGCGTCCGCGTGGAGGTGCACGGGCCGCAGTCCGTACAGCGTGGTGATGGAGTCCACCACCTCACGCAGCTCCCGCAGATCATCGATGGCGGAGGAGCCCTCGGCCCCCATGGCCGCCACCACATAGACGGGCACATCCCCGCCCGAGGTCACGGCCAGCATCTTGGCGCGCAGATCCACCGGATCCATCGTGCCGTCCTCGCGCTTCCTCACGCGGATGAGGTGGTAGCCACCCAGGCCCGTGGTCTCCACCGCCTCGAGCAGGGCGTCGTCTCCCGACTCCACCGCGAAGCAATAGAGGTTGCGCGGCACCCCCTTCCGCCGGGCCTCCGGCGCATGCTTCGCGAGGGCCACGCGCAACCCCGCGAGCACCGCCGCGCGTGCGCTCCACAGGACGCGGCCTCCGCTCCGCTCCGCGTCGTAGCCCACCATCCGCGACACCATGGCGACGACGCGCGACTCCGCCTCGTCCGCCCGGAGTCCCTCCTCGTCCCGCACCTCGCCACCGCTCGCGAGCACCGTGGCCACGGCGCCCATCAGCCCGGGCAGATTCAGGCCGGAGGAGGAGCCCTTCATGAGATGCAGCAGCTGCGCCACCACCGCATCCAGGCTCTCGCCCCGCGCGGGCAGCTCACGCGGATCGACACGGCGCCCATCATCGAGCGTGCTCGCGCGCTCCCACTCCTCCGCGCGCCGGGAGGACTCCCGCGCCGGGCCCGCGGACGTGACGAGCCGATCCAGCAGACTCATCAGTCGCCGCTGCTGCTCCGGGGTACTCCCCTCGGGGAAAAACAGGCGCTCCAGTGCGTGGATGGACGGGCTCATGGGTGCGAATTCAGATGGGCACACACCTTCCGCACGAACAGTGAAACCCGATCGTCCGGAAGGATCATCAAGAAAGGGAATGACAGCGGATGTACCCGGTCGGGCGCTTCGCTGTCGAGTGACGAATCACGACACACGGCGCCAGGAACGCACCGAATAGGGATTCAATCCCTTCACAGAGCAGCCACGAGCGAGCACGCCATTAGCGCGACGCCATCGCGACTCTCAATTCTTGAAACAACCGCGCCAGGTCCTCGGGCCGGTAGTGCGCGTTGAGCCCGCTCGGATTGGGGAGAACCCATACGCGCGTGTCACCCAGCGTTTCCGGCTGTGGACCCAGCGAGGCCCTGGGGCGTTTGAACGCGGTGCGCCATGCGCCGATGCCCAGCACCGCGAGGCACTGGGGACGGTAGCGCCGCACCTTCGCATCCAGACGTCGCCCTCCTTCGGCGAGCTCCTCGTCCGTCAACACGTCCGCCGACACGGTGGCCCGGTCCACCACGTTGGTGATGCCGCAGCCGCGTGCGAGCAACTCGTCCTGTTCGTGCGGCGCGAGCAGACGCTCCGTGAAACCCGAGGCGTACAGCGCCGGCCAGAACCGGTTGCCCGGCCGCGCGAAGTGGTAGCCCACGACGGCCGAGTACACGCTGGGGTTGATGCCACAGAAGAGGACCCGCAGCCCGGGCGCGATCAGGTCCGGCATCGTCCGCCCCACGGCGGCGAGGAGCTCCTCCTTCGTGGGTCTGCGAGGTGACTTCAGGCGTTCCTCCCGTGCCCTGAACCTATACCGTCTCCCTCGCGTCGGCATCCCCCTCGGCATTGGTGCAGCAGAGGACGGGAGCCGCACCCCGCCCCTCCTCCCCGCCTGGCGGGCGACTACAGTCGGCCCACCATGCGCACCCTCGATATCAAGGATGGGACGATTGCCTCCATCCTGGTCGCCGATGAGCTCGCCTCGAACCAGGACGGCAGCCTGGACGTCGTGGTCCGCCTGCAGGACGGCAGGCGCTTCGGCTTCACCCTCTTCACCCTCGAGCACCTGCGGCGACAGCTCGACCGGGCGCTCTCCTTCGTCTCCCCCGGGATGATCATCGTGAAGTACTTCTCCGACGATGCCATCCTCGAGGCGGTGCGCGCGGCCATGAGCCACGACCTCGAGCGCCTCGGCGTGCTGCAGCCGCCCATCAACCAATAGGCGGCGGACAGCGGCTCACGACTCCTTCGCGAGCGCGGCGAGCTGCTCCCACACCGCGCGCACGTGCCGCTCCTCGGTACGAGGGGAGCCGATGGCCATGCGCAGCACGTAGCGCGCGGGCGCGCCCTCCACGCCGGGCAACACGGTGTGGGTGAGGAAGGCCTTGCCGCTCGCGTTCAGCCGCTCCAGCAGCTGGCGGTTGCGCGCGTCCGTGGCCGAGGGCTCCTCGCCCGGCCTCGGCCGCAGCCGGAAGCACACGAGGGCCAGCGAGCGCGGCACGGCCAGCTCGAAGCGCTCGTCGGCCTTCACCCACGAGGCGAACAGCTCCGCCTGCCGCACGTGCTCGCGGATGTAGGCCCGCAGCCCCCTGGCGCCATAGTGACGCAGCACGAACCACAGCTTCAGCGCGCGGAAGCGGCGGCCGAGCGGAACCTGCCAGTCCCGGTAGTCGATGACCGCGCCGCTCGCGGTGGCCGCGTTGCGCAGGTACTCGGGCATCACGCTCATCGCGTCCAGCAGCGCCTTGCGCTCGCGCGTGTAGAAGGCGTTGCAGTCGAAGTTGGTGAGCAGCCACTTGTGCGGGTTGAAGGCGAAGGAGTCCACGCCCTCCAGGCCGTCCAACATCGCGCGGTGCTCGTCGCAGATGAGCGCCGAGCCCGCCCACGCCGCGTCCACGTGCAGCCAGCCGCCCGCGCCGCGTACGCCCGTGCGCTCCAGCACGTCGCCGATGGCGCGCACCGGATCCATCGCGCCCGAGGAGGTGGTGCCCAGCGACGCGCACACGAAGAAGGGCTGGCGGCCAGCGGCCAGGTCCTCGCGAAGGGCCTTCTCCAGCACGTCCGGGCGCAGGGCGTACCCGGCGTCCGTCCCGAGCTGGCGCAGGTGCACGTCATCCGCCACGCCGCTCACCACGCCGGACAGCATGGCCGCCTTCAACACGGACGAGTGCGCCTGCGTGGAGGTATAGGCCACCAGCTCCCGCTCCTTGCCGAGCGTGCGCCGCACCCGCTCTCGAGCCGCCACCATGGCCACCAGGGTGGCCTCGCTGGCGGTGCCCTGGATGACGCCGCCACCGGTGCCCGAGTCCGAGCGGAAGCAGGCCGGCAGTCCCGTCAGCTCGGCCAACCAGTCCAGCACGCGCGTCTCCATCTCGGTGGCGGCGGGGCTGGTGGACCAGAGCATGCCCTGCACGCCCAGGCCCGCGGACAGCAGCTCGCCGAGCACCGCGGGCCCGGAGGCGTTCGCGGGGAAGTAGGCGAAGAAGGACGGCGACTGCCAGTGCGTGATGCCGGGCAGCACCACCTGCTCCAGATCGCGGAAGACGGCCTCCCAGCCCGCGTCACCGCCGAGTCCCTCCTCGGGCGGGTGCGCGGGGAGCTTCGCCATCACCTCGCCCGGAGCCGCCGCCGAGCGCACCGGGAAGGACTCCAGGCGGGACCAATAGTCCGCGATCCAATCCACCATCCGATGGCCCAGCCGCCGGAACTCCTCGGGGCTCAAGTGGGGCACCGCTCCTTCACGTGCGTCGCTCATCCCGGTTCTCCTCTCGATGGGGCGTCTCATACGACGCCTCATGGAGGACGGGTAGCGCTACCTCTCCCGGCGCCGGGCGCGTCGTAGCAGACCACCTAATCCCAGCAGCGCCATCACCCAGAGCGGCCCGCCCGCGCTCGAGCACCCGACGCGAACCGGCTCCTCGGGGAGCGGCGGGCCAGCGGAGCCACTGTCCGGCTGCGGGGAGGTGGAGATGACGCCCCCATCCTGCGCTGGCGTGCCCGCGTCCGGCGCTGGCGTGCCCGCGTCCGGCGAGGAGACGGGAGGCAGCACATCCCGCAGCTGCGTCGCCTGCATGAAACCGTCGTGGTACACGACGCCCACGGGCTGCACGGTGTCGCTCCGGTAGAGGCCGAGCTTCAAGTAGATGCCATCCCCCGGGTACATCGTCGCGTGCGCGTAACGGGGCAGCACGAGCTGGCCGTTGTGCCACAGCTCGACGAAGCCCACGCTCGCATCCGGTGACCACTTCACGTGGAAGATGAAGTCCTGCCACTCGCCGCGCTTCAGCGTCGTCTTCCACGGCGTGTCGCTGTCGGTGAGCGTGAGGCGGATCTCCTCGCCGTAGACGAAGAACTCCACCGGAGGAGAGCCGCAGCAGCCATTGTGGTGCCACTGGGTGAAGACCTGCCACGTCTTCACGCTGGGGTAGTCCGCAGGGAACATCACCTGCCAGCGGTAGTAGTACTCCGAGCCCTCCTTCTCACGGCCCTGGTAGACGAGCTCGTTGCGGTTGCCGCTGGAGTTGATGGGGTCATCCCCCTGCCTCACCGTGGCCTCGAGCGCGTAGCGGCCCTGGTACACCGGTGACGAGACCACCCGGAGCCGGTCCGCGCTCACCTGCTGGGCGCTCGAGTACTGGGAGGTGTTCCCCGTTTCGAAGTCCCCCTTCCAGACGATACCGGCCCACGACGGCCCCGACAGCAACATGGCGAGCAGTGGAACCAGGAGTCTTCTCAAGGCGCGCCCTCACGATGTTTGACACTCAACGACGAGGGCCACGCTCCCACGTTCCTTCTTTATTTCAAGCGGCTGTTATTTCTTTCGCCTTGACAGCCCGGCAGGCGGCCAGAGGAGCGGCTGTTCCCTCTGGGAAACCTCTCGAGAAGTGGAAGGAATTGGGTGAACCGGGCGGCCAGCCGGACGAGCACCGGTCTCAACGCGGCGCGTTGGAGGGAACGGGCATGCAACCGGCTGACGGCGTGCATGGGTGGTGTATGGTGCGCGCTCTCTGCGGTTCCCCCCGTATGAGGGGGGGGAATCCGGGTACACCCATGCTCGTCCTGCGCGATGTCCAGAAGACCGACCTACCCGGCCTGAAGCGGCTCGCCGCGGTGCTCAACACCGTCAACCTGCCCAACAACGAGGAGACGCTCGAGGCCATCATCGACAAGTCCGTGAAGAGCTTCGCGGGCAAGGTGAAGAACCCCTTCGAGCGCGAATACCTCTTCGTCCTGGAGGACGTGCGCAACGAGTTGATCATCGGCACGTCGATGATCATCGCGCAGCACGGCACCTACGAGTCACCGCACATCTACTACGACGTCTCCGAGCGCGAGCACTACTCGGCCACCATCGGCCGGCACTTCCGGCACAAGGTGCTGTCCATCGGCTACAACTACGAGGGCCCCACGGAGATCGGCGGCCTGGTGGTGGATCCGCCCTACCGCGCCACGCCGGACAAGCCCGGCAAGCAGCTGTCCTTCGTGCGCTTCCTCTTCATGGCCATGCACAAGCGGATCTTCCGCCCGCGGGTGCTCGCCGAGCTGTTGCCACCGCTCCTGCCCGACGGGCGCAGCCTGCTGTGGGAGGCGTGCGGCAAGAAGTTCACCGGCCTCACCTACCAGGAGGCGGATCGCCTCAGCCGGCAGAACAAGGAGTTCATCAAGGAGCTCTTCCCCTCCTCGGACGTCTACGCGTCGCTCTTCCCCGAGCGCGTGCAGAAGGTGCTCGGTGAGGTGGGGCCCAACACCAAGGGCGTGCAGCGGATGCTGGAGCGCGTCGGCTTCCGCTACGTGGAGCGCATCGATCCATTCGACGGGGGCCCCCACTTCGAGGCCAACCTCTCGGACATCTCCGTGGTGCGCCGCTACCGCTCGGTGAAACTGGCCGAGGCGGACTTCGACCTGGAGGGCGACGACGTGCTCGTGGCCTTCGAGCGCGAGTCGGGGCGCAACCGCTTCCGCGCGGTGCGCACCATGGCCCGGCTGGACGACAAGAACGCCTACCTGCCGGCAAGGGCCAAGGAGCTGCTGGACGCGCCCGCGGGCGCGAAAGTGTCCGTCATCCCCTTCGAGTGAGCAGGGGCCCCGCTACCGCGCGCGAGGCCGGCGCACCACCCGGTGCTCGCCGCGCAGCAGCGCCAACCACCGCTCCCCCGCCTCCACCGAGGGCCCTCCCGGCTCGGCCACCGCGAGGGGAAGGTGGGTCTCGGGAGTGACGGCATCCAACGAGGTGGGATCCAGGTCCAACGTTCCGCCGCCCTCGAGTCCCACGCGCACCCACGCATGAGGCCGGGCGGGGCCTCCGTCCACGACGAGCAGCCCGTGCACCAATGCCACGCGTTGCCCCCGCGCCGCCGCCCGGGCCGCGAAGCGCAGCGCATGGGCCAGACACCCACCGGCCTCGCCTTCGCCCTTCTCGTTCCAGTCCGCGGCCCCGGGGCCCTTCTCCGCGAAGGCCGCGTGGACCGCCGCCGCGAGCGCTCGCGCTTCCCCGACCCGCCAGGTCGTCAGCCACTCGGGACGCGCGTCGAGAGGCCACGGGGGCGAGAAGGACAGCGGCCCCACCTCCCCTTCCACCGGCAGGCCCCGTGAGAAGAGGTCCGGTGGAGGCTTCAACCGCACGCCCGGAGGCACCGAGGTGAAGCGTGACTCGCCCACCTCCAACATCACCATCCGTCCGCGCGTGTCGTAGCGGGCGGTGAAGGCCTGGCCGAACATCGTCCCCTCCACCGCGTCTCCCCGGACAGCGGTGACGCAGTGGGGTCCCTCGCGGCCGGACAGCTCCTCCCGTCCCGTCACACACCCGAGGGCGGGGGGGCCCCGCCACAGCCACAACGCCTGCGGGATGCTCGTGCGCCCCACCACGGTGCCTCCCGGGCCAGTCTCGAGGGAAACCTCCCGCACGCGCTCCCCCAGGTGACCCCCGCGGGTGTGCAGGTGTCGCGAGGTGTAATGGAAGCGATTCGCCTCGGATGAGAAGGTGAGGGAGACGGTGCCCACCGGCACGCCCCTCCAGGCGAAGACGAAGCTGGCCGACTCCTCGGGAGGGGAAGCGGGCGGAACGCCTCCCGCCGACAGGGCGAGCAGGAGCACGGGGACGAAAGCGAACACGCCCCCAGTCTGCGCCGATTTGAGGATCCGGGCGAGAATGCGGGATACCCTGGGACGTCCTCGTTCTCTCATGGCCCCCAAAAAGCACCTCCTCGCATTCCTGGTCGTCGGAGGGCTCGCCATTGCCCTCTTCATCGGCGGGCTGCTCCATGCCCTCACCGGCCAACCCAATGACTGGCGGGGCTGGTCCGTGCTGGTCATCGGCTCCCCCCTGGTGCTGCTGCTGACGCACCATGCCTTCTGGTTCTTCTGGGAGGCGAGGCAGTCCCGGGAGCGCACCAGCCTGCTCACCCGGCTGGCCGAGGGAGACCTCACCCACACCGCCTACTCGGGGATGGAGGACGAGCGCGAGGTGCGCCGACTCCTCTTCTCCCTGCGCCGGGCGCTGGGCCAGGTGCAGCGGGTGACGGGCAACGTGCGCCGCACCTGCCAGGGCGTGTCCGAGGAGGTGCGCGTGCTGCTGGAGGCCGCGCGCCGCCAGGGCGGAGCGGTGGGGCGCTCGCAGGAGTCCGTCAACAGCATGGGCCAGAGCCTCCAGGCCGCCGGCAAGCGCGTGACGCAGTTGGAGAGCTTCGCCCAGGAGACCAACGGCTCGCTGGGGGAGATGAGCGAGCGGCTCGGACAGGTGGCCGAGGCGCTGCTCGCGCTGGACGACTTCTCCCACCGCACCACCCAGCAGGTGCAGGCCATGAGCGAGCGGCTGCACCACATCGCCTCCTCGGGCGACGAGCTGGCGCGCTTCGCCAGTGAGGCCGAGGCCTTCGTCCAGGTGGTGCAGACGGGCATCGATGCGGTGCGCCACCGTGCCTCGGAGACCAACCAACTGGCCCACGCAGTGACGGCCACCGCCGAGCGCGGCGAGGTGCTCGTCAACGACTGCGTCCAGGGCATGTACCGGGTGGAGGAGACGGTCCGCAAGGCCGCGGAGCTGGTCGACTCGCTCGGGGTGCGCTCCACGCAGATTGGCCGCATCGTGGACGTCATCCAGGAGATTGCCGACCAGACGAACCTGCTGGCGCTCAACGCGGCCATCATCGCCGCGCAGGCCGGAGAGCAGGGGCGGCCCTTCGGCGTGGTGGCGGACGAAATCCGCAACCTGGCCGAGCGCACCGCGCGCTCCACGCGGGAGATCGCCAGCATGGTGGGCGGCGTACGCCGGGAGGTGGACACGGCGGTGTCGCTGGTGAAGGAGGGCCGGGAGCAGGCGGGCACGGGCGTGCTGTTGGGAGACCGCGCGGCCGAGGCGCTGATGGAGATTCGCACCATCACCCAGCGCACCTTCTCGGCGGTGGAGGCCACGCTGGCGGAGACGAAGCGGCTGGAGGCGCAGGGCTCCACGGTGGTGGAGGCGAGCCGGCGGGTGGCCAGGCGCGTGGATGACGTGACCCGGGCGGCCATGGAGCAGGCGGCGCACGGGCGCGAGCTGGTGCACCAGACGCAGCAGATGGCGCGGCTGGCACAGGAGGCCTCGCAGAAGGCCGAGGGCCAGGCACGCACCGGCAGGGACCTGTCCAGCGCGGTGGTGCGGCTGAGCACGGCCATCGAGGAAATCCGGGCGGCGCACGTGGTGCTGATGCGCGGGGACTCGGCCATTGGCGAGGAGGTGGCGCGGGTGCGCGAGGACGCGCTCCAGGTCATCCGCATCGGAGATGGACTGAGCCGCACGGTGGACCAGCTGGCGCACGAAGCGGCCAGCCTGGACAGCGAGGTGTTCCGCTTCCGGCTCCCGGCCCCGCACCCGGGCGGCACGTTGCACGCGGGCATCCACCAGACGGCCTTCGTCCGGGCCCTGGGCGGGTTGGATCCCCTCTTCGCGGTGGACAACCAGTTGTTGGAGATGAGCTGCTGCGTCTTCTCCAGCCTGCTGCGGCTGGACGATGGCGTGCTGGTGCCGGACCTGGCCGAACGCTGGGAGGCGGACCCCTCGGCACGTCGCTACCGCTTCTACCTGCGCAAGGGTGTCACCTTCCATGACGGGACGCCCCTGAACGCGCGCGACGTGAAGCGCCATTTCGAGCGGCTGCTGGATCCAGCGGTGAAGTCACCGGACCGGGGCCTGCTGGAGGACGTGGAAGGAGCCAGGGACTTCGCGGCGGGTCGTGCCAGCGAGGTGTCGGGTATCGAGGTGTTGGATGATCAGACGCTCGAGATCCGGCTGGTGGAGCCCAAGGCCTTCTTCCTCCATCTGATGGCCCTGCCGCGCACGGCGGTGGCCCGGCTGAACCCGAACGGACAGGCGCTGGGCACGGGTCCGTTCCGGCAGGCGAGCTTCGGCTCGGAGCGCATCGTGCTCGAGCGCAACCCCACCTACTGGCGCGGGGGACAGCCCCTGCTGGACCGGCTCGAGTTCCACCTGCTGGCGTCTCGCGAGCAGGCCGTGAGCGCGCTGCGGGAGGGCACGGTGGACATCGTCTCGCACCTGTTCGCCCAGCACGTGGAATCGCTCGAGCAGGACGGACAGCAGGTGGTCACCAGCACCACGCCGTCCACGTCGTTCCTCGGCTTCAACCTGCGTGAGCCCCCGTACAGCGACGTGCGTGTCCGAAAGGCCCTCCGCGCGGGCCTGGACTTCCAGGGGCTGGTGGACCGCTTCCACAGGGGCGCGCGCGTGGCCCGCACGGTGACGCCCCCGGAGTTGCTGGACGACGAGGGCGTGATGCCCGAGCCGCAACCAGACCTCGGCCTGGCCGAGCGGCTGCTGCGCGAGGCCGGGATGCGGAAACTGAAGCTGACGCTCTACCACGCGGTGGGACGTGAC
Organism: Archangium violaceum; assembly: GCF_016859125.1. Lineage (NCBI taxonomy): Bacteria > Pseudomonadati > Myxococcota > Myxococcia > Myxococcales > Archangiaceae > Archangium > Archangium violaceum. The sequence continues at coordinate 1,299,185 of NZ_CP069338.1, forward strand.
ACCTCGGCCGAGGACGCCGTCCTCTTCCGGCTCTTGATGGAGGCGGGGCTGGTGGAGCTCGAGCACGTGCAACTGAGCGCGGAGGAGTTCGCGGAGCGGCGGCGCGAGGGGCGGCTCCCCGCCTTCCGGGTGGGGTGGCTCGCCGACTACCCGGACCCGGACAACTTCCTCTACTTCCACCTCAACTCGAAGGCGCAGACGGTCTACTCGCTGGGCTACCGCAACGAGGAGCTGGACAAGCTCACGACGGAGGCGCGCGTCACCATCGACCCCGAGCGGCGCAAGCAGCTCTACCGGCTCGCGGAGCGGATTGCCCACGAGGACTGTCCCATCATCCCCCTCTTCCACCACCGCATACACGCCGCCGCGAGCGGCCGGGTGCAGGCCTTGCGGCTGCACCAGACGCCGCCGCAGGTGCGCTTCGAGGACTTGTGGGTGGACAAGCAGGAGCCGCAAATGGGTGGATGAACGACCCTGGCCCTGTCATTCGGGTGACGTCGACGGGCTTCGGCGCTCGCCCCTCAGGTGGCGGGCGACTTGCGCTTCGCCAGGGCGCGCACCACCACCGCCATCACGCCCACCACCACCAACCCGAGGACCGCTCGCTGGTAGCGCCACATCAGCGCCTCCAGCCGCTCCAGGTTGCCGCCCACCGCCGCCCCGAGCGCCAGCACCAGACCCGTGTGCGCCATCGCCGACAGCGCTCCGAGGATGAGGGCGTTGCTGCGCGGCATGTGCGCCGCCCCCGCCGCCACGAAGATCAACCCCCGCACGCCCGGGATGAAGCGGTTGGCCAACAACAGCCACGGCCCCTTGTGCCGCATCTGCCCCTGCACCGCCTCCAGCCGCGCGTGGGTGATGCCGAAGAAGGCGTCTCCCGGCCGCCGCTCGAAGCGCCCCACCAACCACCGCCCGACCTGGTAGTTGATGAACGCCCCCGCCACGCTCCCCGCCACCACCACCAGGAACACCAGGGGCCATGGGTGCTCGCCCCGCACGGCATACACCCCGCCCAGCAGTGTGATGGTGTCTCCGGGGAACGGTGGCACCACGTACTCCAGTGCCGCCGCCAATCCGAGCACCAGCAGTCCCAACAGTCCGATGTGCGCGATGAGATTGTCGAGGTACTCGACCATGCCCCGTCAAACTAACCAGCGTTGACGGGCGGGGGCAGCACCACGCCCCCGTATTGTGAAGCTTCCAGCGTCCCGCACGCCGCCCCGATCTCCTTGCCTCCCGAATACCGCCGGGCGATGGGCGCCCCCAGGATTTGCAGGTGATCCCTGAACGCCTTCAGCTCCTCGGGAGAGGGTGGCAGGTACTTGCCCGTTGGATCCGTCACGTCGATGAGGTCCACCTTGATGGGGATGCCCTCGAACGCCTGCTTCAACGCCAGCGCATCTTCACGCTCCAGGTTGAAGCCGCTGATGGCGACGTAGGCGATCATCGCCCGCTCGCGGCGCACGGTGGCGTACTCGCGGATGGCCTCCACCAGCTCCGGCAGCGGGTGCGTCTTCTCGATGGGCAGCACCTTCACCCGCTTCTCCGGGATGGCGCTCGTCACAGAGAAGGCCAGCCGGTACGGGTGCCCCTCGCGCACGTAGCGCCGGATGGCCGGCACATGGCCCGCGGTGGAGAAGGTGATGGACGGGCCGGAGATGGCGAAGCCCGCCGGGTGGGAGAGGATCTGCGCCGCGCGCAGGGTCTCCGTGTAGTTGAGCAGCGGCTCCCCCATCCCCATGAACACCACGCCGCGCACGGGCCTGTCCGCCTCGGCGCGGATCTGCATCACCTGATCCAGGATCTCCCAGGTGCGCAGGTTGCGTTTGAAACCCAGCTTGCCCGTCATGCAGAAGTCGCACGCCAGCGCACAACCCACCTGGCTGGAGACGCACACCACGTACTTCTCATCGAAGATGGGGATGCGCACCGCCTCCACCCGGCCCCCCAGGGGCGAGGCGAAGAGGTACTTCACGAAGCCGTCCTCGGCCTGGCGGCGCTCCACCACCTCCAGCCGGGTCATCTCCGTGTTTCCACGTAGGAAGTCCGCGACACGCCGTGGCACCTGGGGTGCCTGGCACACCTCCTCCACCGAGGAGGCGCCATGGGCGAAGATGGCGGCGAACACCTTGCGCACCGCGACGGGCGAGGGCTCCGCGGGGGCCAGGGCCTGCTGCAACTCCAGCAGCGACAGCGACTTCAGGTTGAGCTTCACGAGGCGGACTTGATGCGCGCGCGCAGGTATTCGGTGAGCTTCGTCGAGACTTCCTGCGGCATCTGCTGGGCCAGCGCACGCTTACACAACCCCGGCGTGGCCTTGTAGGTCCGCAGGAAATCGATGCACGGCGCGCAACCGGACAGATGCTCGCGCAGGCGTTGTGCTTCCTCGGGCGACATCTCGCCATCGATGAAGTCCAACAGGAGGTTGATGGCGTCTTTACACGTGTACATCCGAACCTCGGCCGTGGCTTGCCCCGTTACTCACGAAGATGCCCAGCCCCCTGATGGGTTTCACTCGCGCACATCACTCTGATTATAGAATCGATCGATGGCGTCGCGAAGCGCAAGGCGGGCCCGGTGCAACCGACTCTTGATGGCGGGGATGGTGTCCCCCGTCACCTCGGCGATCTGTTCGTAACTGAGCCCCTCCAGGTCTTTCAAGAGAAAGACCTCCCGGTACCCCTCGGGCAGCCGGTCGGTCGCCTCCTGGATGGCCCGCCCCAGCTCGGCGTCGAGGATTTTGCCCTCGGCGTTGCGGCTCCAGTCCTGTGCGGGGTACTCGGCCAGACTCCCCCGCTCGGTGAACTCCGGGCCCTGGAGCTCTTCCTCGGCCGCCTGCACCACGCGCCGGTGCCGCAGCCGCATCAGCGAGTTGTTCGCCGCGATGCGGTGAACCCAGGAGCTGAAGGCCGCATCCCCGCGGAAGTCCTTGAGGTGTTGGTAGGCGGACAGGAATGTGTCCTGGGTGATTTCAGCGGCATCCGCTTCGGAGCGGGTCATCCGCAACGCCAGGCCGTACACCTTGTCCCTGTGGGCGTCCACCAATGCCTCGAAGGCGCTGATGTCGCCGGCCTGGGCCCGCGCCACGAGCTGCCGGTCCTCTTCCTTGACGGCCTCGTCGGACATGTGGGCGCACCCTTCCAGTCACGCCGTCCCACGTCAAGCACGCTCGCGACGCCTGCTGGACGGGGGACGGCTCACGTGTTGACTGCCTCGAAGCCAGAGCCGGTAGGGCTCCAGGGCCCATGCTCCGGCATAATCCACCCCGATACGCGGCCCGCGCGCCACCTGCGCCTCCGGGAGGGGCGTCCCCGCCTCGAGGTGGAGCCGAGCGCCCTGAAGGTCCTCCCGGTTGTGGGCCAGCGTCAGCCCCAGGGCCCGGCACAGCTTGCCCGGCCCGTCCGTCCGGGCCCCGGCGGGTAGCCCCTCCACCGGCTCCACCGCCCGCACCAGCACCGCCGACGCCACCCCCTCCACGTCCGTCACCACGTTGAAGCAGTGGTACATGCCATAGATGAGGTAGACGTAGGCCCGCCCCGGCGGCCCGAAGAGCACCTCCGTCCGGGGAGTGCGCCCCTTGGCGGCATGGCAGGCCAGGTCGTGCTCCCCCACGTAGGCCTCCGTCTCCACGATGCGCCCCACGCGCCGCCAACCCCCCTCGTCGACGATGAGGTGGGCACCCAGGAGTTCACGGGCAACGGTGAGCGCGGGGCGCGCATAGAAGGAGACGGGGAGGCGCACGGACGAAGAACGGATGCCGCCGGCCCATTGTGCCGTCAACCCTTGGGGTGGGGCCGGGATGCCCGGAATCCCTCCGGGATGGCGGGCGGGCACGGCGCGGCACGTCCGGCCGACAGGACAGTTCACAGCGGGGTGCGCGTGGTGCATTGTGCGCGCACCATGGCTTCCACCGGCCGAATTTCCGGTCTCCTGCTGCCCCTCTTCTCCCTCCGCTCGAGGACCGACTTCGGTATCGGCGACTTCGGCGGGCTCGATGGCCTCTTCCACTGGATGGAGGCGGCGCGTCAGCGCCTGCTGATGTTGCTGCCGTTGCTTCCCACGGCCCCTGGCGACCCCAGCCCCTACTCCACGCGCTCGGCGTTCGGTCTCAACGCGCTCTTCATCAACCTGGAGATGCTGCCCGAGTTCCACGCCACCGGCGGCGAGGCGGCGCTCTCCGACGAGGAGAAGCACATGCTGGCCGAGGCGCGCGCGGCGCCCCGCATCCGCTACGACCTGGTCTTCCGCCTCAAGGGCGCCGCCTTCCGGCGCGCCTTCGAGCACTTCGAGCGCAACGAGTGGCCCAACGGTCCGCGCGCCCGGGAGTTCCGCGACTGGCGCCAGCAGCAGGGCGAGTGGCTGGAGAGCTACGCGCTCTACACCGCCATCTCCCAGGAGCGGAACCAGACCCCCTGGTGGGAGTGGCCGGAGCCCCTGCGGGACCGGCACGCCGCGGCCCTGACGGCCGAGACGGAGCGGCTGGAGCGCGAGGTGCGCTACCACGCCTGGCTGCAGTGGGTGGCCGAGGTGCAGTGGAACGCGGTGCGTGGGCTGGCCAAGGCGCGCGGCGTGCTGCTGTGCGGCGATGAGCCCTTCATCATCGGCCAGGACAGCTCGGACGTGTGGGCGCACCGGGACGTGCTGCGCCGCGACGCGCGCCTGGGCGTTCCCCCGGATGCCTTCTCCGCCACGGGCCAGGACTGGGGCCTGCCCTACTTCGACTTCGCGCAGATGGAGAAGGACGGCTACCGCTGGCTCAAGTCGCGCGCCGCCAAGGCCGCCAGCTACTACGACTTGCGCCGGGTGGACCACGCGGTGGGCTACTTCCGCCAGTGGATCCGCGACGAGCAGACGCCCACCGGCCGCTTCGTCCCCGACAACGAGGAGGCCTGGAGGCGCTACGGCGAGCTGCACTTCCGCCTGCTGTCACAGGACGCGGGCATCGTCGCCGAGGACCTGGGCGTGATTCCGCCCTTCGTGCGCACCATCCTCAGGGACCTGGGCCTGCCCGGCTACCGGGTGCTGCGCTGGGAGCGGGACGACCACGTCTACCGCAACCCGCATGACTTCCCGGCCGTGTCGCTCGTCACCACCGGCACCCATGACACCGAGCCCGTGGCCGAGTGGTGGGAGATGGCCTCGGAGGACGAGCGTCAGGCCATCGCGCGCGTCTACCCCGAGTTCCAGAGCATCACCGCCACGCGCGAGTTCTCCCCGGCCGTCCACCGGGCCACGCTGGCCGCGGCGCTCAACGCGGGCAGCGACCTGTGCGTGCTGCCCTGGCAGGACGTGCTCGGCACCCGCGACCGCATCAACCTGCCGGGCTCCATGAGCGACGCCAACTGGTCCTACCGCATCACCCAGAACGTCGAGGATCTCCTCACGCTCGAGGAGACGCGCACGGCCGCCGAGCGGCTGGGGCTCCTCACCGCCTCGGCCCGTCGCTGAGGCTCTCTCCACGGCCCGGGCCACTCCCCCGCGGGTGGCCCGGCGCCGCGCCCACCTCCGGGGGACGTATGACGAACCGCCGCCTCATGCCGGTGCTGCTGGTGGGCCTCGGCGCCCTGATGACCGGGTGCGCGGAGACGCCCTCTCCCGAGGAGCGGCTCTGCCAGCGCTATTGTTACGGGCAGATAGGCGCCGTCCCCACCCAGGGCGCGACGTCGTGCGCGTCATCCGACGACGACTACTGGGATGACTGCGTGCGCACCTGCACGCGAGACATCGACGCCATCGCCGAGACCTGCCGCACCGCGCTGGTGCAGGCCTACGGCTGTGGCGCGGACCACAGCTGGTTCTGCGTCCCCAGGGAGGGCGAGGGGCGGACCCTCACCCAGTTCGACACGTGCCGGGACGCCTGGGACGCCGCCTACTCGTGCGAGAAGAGCGTCTCCGACGGGGGCACGCCCTAGCGCGGGTCGATGCACTTCACCTGGCCGGGGAAGCCATCGAAGATGGCGCACTCCTGCCCCGCCTTCACGCACTCGAGCTTGTCGCATACGTCCGCGAAGAGGCACAGCGCGGGCGAACGGCCGTACTCGAAGAACACCTCCAGGCAGTACTGCCCCTGGTATTCACAGCCGAAGGTGGTGCAGTAATCGAGGCCGATCTCCGGCTCACCCAGGGTCTCACCCTCCTTGAGCCGAACCGCCTCGTCCTCGCTCACCCCACAGGAGGTGAGCACCACCAGTGCAGCCGCTCCCAGGAGTCCTCTGATTCGCCATGGCATACGGCCCCCACTCTGGGGCAGATGCGCCCGGGATGCACGCCCCGAGCGCCTCCGGCGCGTGCCAGCGGACAGAGTCCGCGCTCCGGCCGGAGTCGACTGTCCGATGGACGAGCCCCCACACACCTTGCGAGTCAACCGGGCGACTTCCAGGTTATGACCCCACCGTGGATGCCGCCTTGCTCCTTCGCCCGCTCCTTTCCGCCCTGCTCCTCCTCGTCCTCGCGGCCGGGTGCGCCACCACCTCGGGGGCCCAACAGCCGGACCAGCCCAAGGTCGTAGGACTCGACATCAAGGGCACCGACCAGGTCAGCGCCTCCGACATCAAGGAGAAGATCGTCACCAGCAAGACGCCGTGGTGGGAGCCCTTCAACCCCTTCGTCGGGCCGAACTACTTCGACCCCAACACGTGGCAGGCGGACCTCCGGCGCATCGTGCGCTTCTACCAGGCCCAGGGCTTCTACGAGGCCCGCATCGAATCCGCGAACGAGCAGCCCAAGGGGAAGAACGGCATCGCCCTCGAGGTGACGGTGAATGAGGGGCAGCCCACCCAGGTGGCCGCCCTCGACGTGACGGGCCTGGAGGCGCTGTCCGAGGAGCACCGGCAGAAGGCCCTGGCGGAGCTGCCCCTGGTGGAGGGTGAGGTGTTCCGCGAGGAGGAGTGGGCGGCGACGAAGGAACTGGTGCAGCAGCGCCTGCGCGAGCTGGGCTACGCCGAGGCGGAGGTGGGCGGCGAGGTGCGGGTGGACCTGGCCACGCATGGGGCGCGGGTGGACCTGCGGGTGCGCGCGGGCCCGCGCTACCGCTTCGGCAACATCTTCGTGGCCACGGAGGCCAACCCCCAGGTGAACCCGCGGCGAATCATCGAGCAGGCGCAGGGCGCGGTGAACAAGGGCGACTGGTACAGCGAGTCGGCGCTGGCCGAGGCCCAGGCGCGCGTCTTCCGCATGGGTGTCTTCGGCGCGGTGAAGGTCAACCGGGGCGCCCCGGACCGCGAGGCCCGCACGGTGCCGGTGGTGGTGGACGTGCGCGAGGCCCCCTTCCGCTCCGTCCGCCTGGGTGGAGGCGTGGGCCTGGACGCGGCCCGGCAGGAAGTGCGCCTGCTGGGCGAGTGGACCCACCGCAACTTCTTCGGCGGCCTGCGCCGGCTCACCGTGGGCGGCCGGGTGGGCTACGCCTTCATCCCCACCCTCACCGCCGCCTTCGACCAGATCGACACGGATGGGGATGGCCGCGGGGACACGCCCAACCTCAGCACCCCGCACGGGCTCGTCTTCCAGCTCTCCACCCAGTTCGAGCAGCCGCGCTTCCTCGCGAGAGATCTCCGCCTGCAGGCGTCCCTCACCGGAGAGCGGGGACTCGAGCAGGCGTACAACTTCATCGGCGGGCGCGCGCGGGGCGGCGTCATCTGGCAGCCCCACCCGGACTTCTCCTTCTCGCCCACCTACAACCTGGAGCTCTACCGGCTGCAGGGCCAACGGGGTCTCCAGGACCAGACGACCGTGCCCACCCTCGTGCTGGGTTGCCCGGCGGGGGGGGAACAGGACACCTGCAACATCTCGGTGAGCTACCTGGAGCAGACGGCCGAGTGGGACCGCCGGGACGACCCCATCGCGCCAACCCGCGGCTACTACGCCGGATTGTCGCTGCAGGAGGGCGGCGGGCCGCTCCAGGGAGACTACACCTTCCTGCGCGTGCTGCCGGATGTGCGGGGATACTTCACGTTCGGCCCGAGGGACGTCATCACGCTCGCGGCGCGGCTGCGGCTGGGCACGCTGCTCACCCCCGTCGTCACCAACGAGACGGGTGAGCGCATCCGGCAGGAGAGCGCCGTCGTCAACCGCTTCTTCGCGGGTGGCGGAGGCTCCATGCGCGGCTTCAACAGCCGGCGGCTGTCCCCCATGAACCGCAGCAACCCGAACGCGGAACAGCCGTCGGCTCAGGTGGTCCCCATCGGCGGCAACAGCCTCCTGGAGACCTCCGTGGAGCTGCGCTTCAAGCTGTTCGGAGGCCTGTCCCTCGCGGCCTTCCACGACTCCGGCCTCGTCGGCGCCGGCCCGCTGAACTTCGGGCCCCGTCAGGACGACGTCCGCAGGGAGAGCGGCCGCATCTTCGGGGACTACCACTACCAGGCCGTGGGCTTCGGCCTGCGCTACCAGACCATCGTGGGGCCCGTACGGCTGGACCTGGCCCGGAGGTTGAATATCGGCCGTCCCCTCCCCATCTTCGACCCGGCCACCGGTGAAGCAGGCTCCATCGGCGGCCTGGGTGACTGCTTCGGGCTGGGAGGGACGGACGTCGAGAACGCAAGGGAATACGCGGGGGCCCCTGAAGGTCTCTGCACGTTCTTCCTGTCGATTGGAGAGGCGTTTTGAGTGCAACTACCCCACCCCGGAAACACTGGGGCCGCTGGCTCCTGTGGGGACTGCTCGGGCTCCTCGGGCTGGTGCTGGTGCTCGTGGCCGGCGCGCTCCTCTACGTGACGGGACCGGCCGGTGAGGCCCGCATCCGGGCCCTGGTCGTCGAACAGGCGAACAAGCAGCTCTCCGGCCGCGTGGAGATTGGCGGACTGGATATCGGCCTGCTCTCCGCCGACCTCACCGACGTGAAGCTGTACGACCCCGAGGGCGAGCTGGTGGCGGCGGTGGACCGGGTGGAGACACGGGTGGCGCTCGCCCCGCTGCTGCGCAAGCACATCGTGCTGAGCGCCGCGCGCGTGGAGCAGCCCCACCTCTACCTCCACCAGGACGAGCGCGGCCTCAACCTCTCGCGCGCCATCGAGCCACGGGAGCCCAAGCCGGAGGAGCCTCCCAACCAGGCCCGCGGCACCCTGCGCTTCACCCTCGAGGACTTCCAGCTCGTGGATGGCTCCGTCGACTACGTGGCGGAGGCGGCCGAGGGCAACCGCGAGCTGCGCCTGGACGACCTCGATGCCACGGGCACGGCCTCCTGGACCGCGGCCACCGAGGGACTCGACGCGAAGCTCGACGCCACCGCCAGCCTCGCACGGCCCCTCGCGGGCCCGGTCCGCCTGTCGCTGAAGGCCGGGGGCGAGGAAGGCAAGCTCGACGCCGATGTGGACCTCGACGCCCCGGGGCTCGTCCTGCGAGCGAGCGGTGGGCTCGAGGGCGAGAACCAGGCCCGCGCCGAGGTGAAGCAGCTCACCCTCGGCCCCGAGCTGGCACGCGCCTTCCTCCCTTCCTACCCGGTGGCCGCGCCCGTCACGCTCTCGGGCACCCTGCTCCAGGCCGGAGACACCGTGAAGGTGGACCTGGACGGACGGGCCGCGGGTGGCACCGCCGAGGTGGAGGGCTCCTTTGACACGGCGCGACTGCGCACGGATGGCCTCACCGCGCGTGTGCGCGAGTTGGACCTGGCGAAGCTGCTGGGCGGTGGACCGAGCACCGTGCTCGCGGCGGACCTGCGCGTGCGCGGCGGCGGCAAGAGCCTGGAGACGCTCGATGGCACCGTGGACCTCACCGTGCCGCCCTCCAGCATCGACGGCCAGCCCCTCGGACCGATGGAGCTGCACGCGAGCGCGAAGGATGGCCGCTTCGAGCTCTCCCAGCTCCAGGCCCAGGCCCCGGGCGTCAGCCTCACCGCGCGCGGCGCGGGCACCGAGGAGGACGTGCGGCTCACGGGCCGGCTCGTGGCCTCCAACCTGGGCAACTTCGCCAACACCGTGGGCCGGCTGGGCAGCGGCGAGCCCCTGCCCCTCTCGGGCCACGGCGCCCTGGACTTCACCGTGTCCGGCCCCGCCCGCCATCCCTCCGTCTCCCTCTCGGGCGGCTTCGAGGCACTCGCCTGGGCGGACACCTCCGTGCAGGGGCTCACGCTCGACGCCCGCGTGCCGGACGCCACCCAGCCCCTCACCGCGGATGCCACGCTGAAGGCCACGAAGCTGAGCGCCGGGGGCCGCACCTTCGAGGACCTGAACGCCTCGCTCATCACCCAGGGCCGGGCCCTCGAGGCCACCGTCCGCACCGGAGGCGCGACGCAGCTCCTCGTGTCGCTGCGCGGCACCGTGGACAAGGACAACCAGGGCCTGGGGCTCGACACCCTCACCCTGCGCTACCCCGAGGCCGGCTGGACGCTCCAGCAGCCCACGCACGTGGGCTGGGGCAACGGCCGCGTGGAGGTGGCGCCCCTCTCGCTCTCCTCCGGCACGCAGGCGCTGTCGCTCTCCCTGACGAAGCGGGGCGAGCGGCTCGACGCGCGCACCGAGCTGCGCGCCTTCGACCTCGGGCGGCTGCCCAAGGCCTTCCTGCCGCCCGACCTCGACGTCGCGGGCCAGCTCTCCGGCCACCTGGAGGTGAGCGGACTCATGTCCCGGCCGGACGCCCACATGGACCTCTCCCTGCGGGGTGGCCGCTACCAGCAGTACTCGGACCTGGCCTTCGACCTGAAGGGCCGCTACGTGCGAGACCGCGCCACCGGCACCTTCACCGCCGACGCGCCCGCCGGCCACGTCTCCGCCAACTTCGACATGCCGGTGCAGGGGCTGATGAAGCGCCGCCGCGAGCCCGTGAGCCTGGAGCTGACCGTGGACCGCGTGGACATCGGCCCCGCGCTGCGCATGGCCGGTCAACCGGAGTCCGCCACCGGCATCCTCTCCGGCTCCCTCACGATGAAGGGGCAGGCGAATGATCCCCGCATGGAGCTCGTGCTGAAGGGCGATGAGCTGCGCTACTGGGGACCCACGCCCCGGCAGCCACCGCCCGTGGTGATCGCCCCCGGCGCGCTCCCGCCCGAGCTGAACGGGGAGCCGATCGGCTTCGAGCTCACCGCCCGCACCGACGACCAGGACGGCACGCTCAGCGCGACCCTGGACCTGAAGGGCATCGGCTCGAAGGCCACCGCCTCGCTCGAGACGCCCTTCACCCTGGGCCGGTTGCTGGAGAACCCTCCCACCGCGGCCCAGGCGCTGGAGACGCCCATGCGGCAGCTGCGCGCCGAGGTGCTCGATGCGCCGCTCGGCCTGCTGTCACGATTCGGGCTGGCGGACCGGGCGGGCGGCTCGGTGTCGATGACGGCCCACCTCACCGGCCCGCTGCTGGCGCCCGTGGGCGAGGTGAAGGTGGAGGCCCGGCGGGCGACGATGAACGGCCTCCAGCCCCTCGATGGCAACCTCGCGCTGCGCACGGATGACGCCTCCGTGAAGCTCCAGCTCGTCGCGCGACGCGAGGACATGCTGCTCGCGCAGGTGGACGCCAATGTCGAGGCCCCCATCGCCTCGCTGCAGGACCAGGAGATCGTGGGCCGGGTGCCCTTCACGCTGGCGATCCGTGCCGGCCCCATCTCGCAGCGCGACCTCATGGGCCTGGCCGAGACCACCTCACCCCGGGCCGGCCTGGGCGCGCAGTGCAGGACCCCGGAGTCCCTCCCCCAACAGACCGTCAGCGGGAACCAGAACGTCCTCTCGCTGAGCCTGCGGGCGCGCGGCACGCTGGAGCAGCCCCAGGTCGACCTCACCGCCGGAGTGCAGAACATCGGCGTGAATCAGATTGGCCTCGGCCAGGCACGCCTGCACTACGCCTATGACAACGCCCGCTCCACGTTCACGGCGAACCTCACCTCGCCCAATGGCGGCACGTTGGTGGCACGGGGCCACGCCACGCAGGACCTGTCCTTGTCGGCGCTGCGCCGGGGCGTGGACTACTCCCGGACGCCCCTGGAGGTGGACGTGGACTCGCACCAGTTCGACCTGTCCTTCCTCTCCGGCTCCCAGCTGCCCATGGTGCGCTCCATCGGCGGAATGCTGCGGATGGACAAGGTGCACGTGGATGGCACCGTCGGCGCGCCCAACCTCCGGGGCAGGCTCGAGTGGAAGAACGGCCAGCTCGCCCTGGACGGCCTGGGCGACTACCAGAACGTGCACGTGGCGCTCAACGTCACCGAGCAGAACCTGGAGCTGTCCGACTTCTCCGCGACCAGCGGCGGCGGCTCCCTGAACTTCAAGGCGAAGGCGAACCGCACGAAGTCGGGCCAGTTCCTCCTGACCGGCCAGGGCAACCTGAATGACTTCCCGCTCGTCCTGGAGGACCAGCTCCTGGCCCTCATCCGGCTGCGCACCGAGTTCGAGGGCGAGGTGTCCAGCCAGCTCGTCAACATCCGCAACCTCACCATCCCCGAGGCCCACATCACCCTGCCGGACATCAAACGCAAGGACGTGCAGACGATGGATCGGCCCGAGGGCATCGTCCTCGTGTGCAACGGGACGCCGATGAACGGCTCCAGGAGCAGCGAGCCCAGGGCCCAACCGGGCCGCCCGGGCACCGCCACGGGAGGTGCCGGCCCGGCCAGGGGGGAGCCTCAGCGCCAGTACTGGGTGAGCATCAACGCCCCCCGGAACCTCTGGGTGCACGGCTCGGACGTCAACGCGGAGGTGGGCCTGTCGGAGAACTTCCGCGTCGAGTCCGCGAACACCACCTCCATCTACGGCGAGGTGCGGGTGATTCGCGGCGAGGTGGAGGTGCTCGGCCGGCGCTTCGACATCCAGAAATCCAGCCAGGTGCGCTTCACCGGCCCGCCGATGGCGCCGTACATCAACGCCACGGCCGAGTACAACAACGAGAGCGCGGACGTGACGGTGTTCGTCGCCGTGCGCGGACAGGGCAAGGACATCACCATCAAGCCCACCAGCGAGCCGCCGCTGCCGGAGACGGAGATCTACACGCTGCTGGCCACGGGCCGGCGCACGCTCCGGGCGGGCTCGGGCGCGTCGATGAACCAGGGGCAGGTGGCGTCGGTGCTGGGCTCGGTGCTGGCCTCGCAGGCCCGCAAGGCCCTGGCCGCGAACCTGCCGCTGGACGTGCTCACCATCGAGGCCGGAGAGGAGGGCCTGGCGGGAGCGAGGCTGGAGGTGGGCAAGTACCTCACGGACAAGCTGTACCTGGGCTACACCGGCCGCCTGGGCTCGCCGCAGACGCAGTCCACCACGCGGCGGGAGAACACCAACGCGGTGCGGCTCGAGTACCAGTTCGGTCCGCGCTGGGGCGTCCAGGTGGAGTACGGCGATGCCCAGCAGGGCGGCGCGGACTTCATCTGGAGCAACGACTACTGACGCCGCTCGCTTCCGTTCGCTCGGCTGCGCCGCTGTTTGCCTCATGACCTGGGGTGGACGAGGCGCCTGCCGGGGAGGTGGAGTTCTCTCTGCTGGATCAGCCCCTGAGTACAGGCACTTGCCCGCCCTGGGTTGCTCGCTTGACCCATCGTCGATTGTTCGGAAGCTGGTGGCGCGGCGGGGGCTAAAGACCTCGAGCGAGAGGCCAGAGTTGGCTCATCGATTCACCCGCCAACAGCTGCGTGTTGTATGGTGCCCCCCGTTCTGAGCTACTCACGCGGGGGCGGCGGGTTGCCCATGCCACGAGGCGTCTTGAGGAAGGCCTTCGAGCACTGATGGAAGAGGAACCCTGCTGATTCTGGCAGTACGAACCAACCGACACAGGAGCCCCATCATGCCTCCGGCCGCACGCATCAGTGACATGCACGTCTGCCCGAAAGTAGAACCGGGACCAGTGCCGCACGTGGGAGGACCGGTTTCCACTGGAGAGCCAACGGTACTCATCGGCTACATGCCCGCCGCACGGGTCGGAGACATGGCGGTGTGTGTCGGCCCGCCGGACTCCATTTCTCAGGGTGAGCCATCGGTGCTCATCGGCAACAAGCCGGCGGCACGATTGGGAGATCCCACCTCACACGGTGGACAGGTCGTGGCGGGCTGTCCGACAGTGTTGATTGGCGCGCCCGCGCAGGCCAGGTGCATGGCGTCCGCCGCCGCCAGTGGAAATCCCTTTGTAACCAAGGCCGGAGCATGACGGCGGACACGGCTTCGGCACGGGTCGCGAGCCCTGGGAGACGGCTCATCGTCGAGGTGCGATGGGGCGCGTCCGCCGGCTCCAAGGGTGTGCTCGAACCGGGGCGTGTACTTCAGGTAGGTCGCGCGGAAACAGCGGGATTGTCGGTGCCCGGTGACGCATCGATGTCCGAGCTCCACTTCGAGCTCGCGTGGGACGGGACACACTGCACGCTACGCGACCTGAAAAGCGGAACGGGCACGCTGCTCGATGGACAGCGCGTTGAGGAGAGCCAGGTCTCCCATGGGGGTTGGGTGCGCGCCGGAATGACGGACTTCTCGGTGCACGTGGAGGCGATGACACCTCCGAACCGACCGGCAGTGGCGGAGCTTCCGGTGCGCAAGGCGCTCGAGGCCAGGGCATTGAAGGCCCTGGTGTCCCAATCCGGGCTGCTGTTCGCGGTGATGGACGCGGCGCAAGACGCGCGGGTGCTCGTCCTGCTGCGGGAGTCGGTGGAGGAATACCGCTCCCTCTATGATGGCCCCCAGGGAGATGTCCTGGCGGAGGTTGCGCCGTTGCTGGTGAGCCTGCCCAGGGACTCGCGCCTGTTGGAATCGTTGGTCCAGGAAGGGTGGGGAATGAATTGGGGACTGTTCCTCACCAGCCAGCGACCCTTCAAGGACGTTCGGCGGCACCTGCGGAAGTTCCTCATGATCCAGGACTCCACGGGCCAGGAACTCTACTTCCGCTTCTACGATCCACGGGTGCTCCCCATCTTTCTTCCCAGATGTTCGCCCGAGCAGCTCCAGGAGTTCTTCGGGGGCATCGACTCGTTCTTGATGGAAGGTTCCGCGGGAGAGCGCCTCCTTCGCTTCTCGGTTCGGGAGCGCAAGATTCGTAGGGACGAGGTATCACTCGTCTCGGCGTGAGCGTGTGCGGTCTGATCCGATTTCGTGAGCAACGGTGGGACGAGCATGTTCAAGATCAGCCAGGAGCAGATGGAGGCCTTCCGCCCGATCTGGCGGTCGAAGTCCGCCGAGCGAATCCTCGCGGGCTTGCGGTCGGAGGGGCTCCAGGCCGAGCGAGAGGCGACCACCGGTGACCTTGTCAGCACCGATGCGCGTGGCTTCCAGACGCGCATGGCCTTCCAAGCGGACGGACTGCCCTCGAGCCTGACGCCGCCCTCGGGAAATACGGTGGGCTTCGAGTTCGATGCCCAGGGGCGATTGTCGGCCATCCTCCATCCAGGTCCCGAACGGTTGGAGCTGGAACGGGACGCGAGAGGCAATGCTGTCACGCTTCGCCGCCCCGGCTTGATGTCGTACCTGCTCCGGTACGACGACAAAGACCGCCCGCTGTTGATCCGCTATCCGGATGGCAACACGGTCCGTTTCTCCTATCACCCGGCGGGACCGGTGGAGAGCGTGACCGACCGCACCGGCGCGCTCACCCGCTACCAGAGAGACGAGAGCGGCAGGCTGCGGGCCATCGTCGATCCGCTCGGACGCAAGACAACCTATGAGACCGATGGGCAAGGAGCCCTGACGGCCATCGTCTTCCCGGACGGTTCGCGCCAGGAGCACCGTCCGCATCCCGAGAAGTCATCCGCGGTGGTCGTCCTGCGTGATGGCTGTCAGATCGTCCATGAGTTCGATGAGGATGCGCGAGTCCTCAAGGCCATCACCTGGGCCGATGGGTCGCGAACGGAGTTCGAGCTGAAGGGAAACAACCTGACAGCCGCTCGCAACGACTTCGGAACCCTCACGAGCACCTTCGATGCGGACGGTAACCCACTCACGGAGGAGTCGCCGTTCGGGCAGGTCCAGTACGCCTATGACGAAGAGGGGCGCCTGGTGCGGCTGGTCTCACAGCACGGAGAGCCCCTCGAATACGAGTATGACGAGGACGGCCGGCTCAGTCTGGTACGAGAGTGGAGCGGGAGGGAGACCCGATTCCGTTACTCACCGGGTGGGACCGTCTCGGAAATCCATTACGGAAACGGTCTGCTCGAGACGCAGTCATACGCAAAAACCGGAAGGCTGGCCCAGGCCTGTGTCGTCGGCCGGAATGGAAGGACGCTCAGTGAGCAGGGATATGAGTACGACGCCTGCGAGCGGCTGACGGCCATGACGGATATGTCGGCCGCGCGCTTCGGACAACCCACGTCCCGGCGATTCCTCTATGACGCCGAGAGTCGGCTGCTCGGCGAATTGGATGCCACGACGAACCAGCCACTGGTGCATTACGCGTACGATGCCAAGGGCAACCTCGTCGATGACGCAGGCACCCGGGTGTGCATGGGCTTGGTGGATGAGCCCCGTATGTATGGGGAACGCTCCATCGAGTATGATGGAAACGGAAACATGGTTCTGCTGCCCACGCCGGGCGGCGAATTGTGGTGTTCCTTTGGTGGTGACGGGTTGCTGCGCGAGACGCGCAGTGGGGGCCGGGAAGTCCGTTATGGCTACGATGCCCTCGGACGCCGGGTCCTCAAGACAGATGGACGGACGACGTGGAAGTATGGCTGGGCGGGACACCAACTCCTTTGGGAAGAGGTGCAGTGGCACCCCGGGGCCCCCCCCGTGCGGCGGGATTACCTCTTCCTGCCGGAGACAGTGATTCCTCACGCCTTCCGAGAGAACGGGCGGACATACTGGCTGCAGACGGATGCGCGAGGAGCCGTCATCCGGGCTTTCGATGAGTCAGGCCAGGTCGTCTGGAGCGCACGCTATGACTCGTTTGGCGTGGTACGGGTGGAGGTTTCCGAAATACGCCAACCCTGGCGCCTGGCCGGTCAGTACGAGGATGAGGAGACAGGGCTCTACTACAACCATGCCCGCTACTATTGCGCGTGGCTGAAATCCTACATCTCACGCGACCCGCGTTGGTACGAGCCAGAGGCGACGAACTACAGCTACTGCCGCAATGACCCCTGGAACCGGGCAGACCCCTTTGGTGGGCTCGCGCCGCTGCTGGCCGTGGGCATCGCCGGTCTGGTAGGTGCGGCGGTGGGAGCGGTGACTGCGGCGGTGACCGGGGGAGATCCCGTTGCTGGAGCCGTGGAAGGCGCCATCGCGGGTGCGGGAGCGCTCGTGGCTGTCGTTGCTGGGGCTTCGGCGGGGGTCGTGCTCGCGGCGGGCGTGGTGGCCGCCGGCGTCGGAGCCTTCGCCGGTCAGCTCGTCGAGCAGGCCAATAATGGGGATGGCTTCTGCCTCATGTGCGCCCTGAAGGGGGCACTCGTGGCCGCGACCATCGACCTCGCCCTCCTCGGGCTCGGAAAGATTCCCGGAGTCAAGCAAGCCGCCAGGCGGCTGGCGAGGAAGCTTCTTCAGGCGGTTCATCCCGGGCTGCGCAGAGCCCGGCAGATCGCCGACAGACGCTTGGCCAGGCACCTGGAAAACGTGGCTGCACACAAAGCCAAATACGAGAAGGCCCTGGAGGCGGCCAAGAAGCGCAATGCCAAGCCCAGGACGCTCGGCGCACACAAGGGGAAGATCACCGAGGCCGTGGGTGAAGAGGCTGCGGCGAAGTACGTGGCAAGGAACCATCCAGAGCTCGAATTGCGTCACGGCTTCAAGCAGGGGGTCGGGTTTGATCAGGTCTATGTGAAGCGGGGTCTGGACGGGAAGATCAAGGAATATGTCATCGTCGAGGCGAAGGGACCTGGCGCCAAGCTCGGCACCACCAAGACCAAGGGGGCCCAGATGAGCGAACAGTGGGTCCGGAGCACAGCCGAAGACATGGCATCGAAGAACATGCGCTTGGGCAGGGAGTTGGTGGAGGCCCTGGACAGGAAGCCCCCTCCGAAGGTGACTGGCATGGTGCTGGAAGCCCTGGAGGGAGGCGGAGCCCGCGAATACCTCCCGCCCCATATTCAAGACTTTGGTAGATACAACTGACCTGCTAGGTGGGTGGCTCGGGAGAGCGCAATGGGACTGAAACTCAACAAGATCGCTGATGACGTCGTTGCCAAGAACCTGGAGTGGCGTGCGGGGCTGCTCAAGAAAGCGCTCCTCGAGAAGCCGCCTGCCGCGAGCGACGCCAGGGAGCTCGACAGGCACTACCGCTCGATCGGTGAGTCTTCGTGCGAAGTGGGTCTCATGCTGTACCAGCAGGAGAAGGACCCGAAGCAGATCCGGGAGCACCTGACCCTGGCCGGCCGAAACCTGCTCAAGATGCACGCGGTGCGGCAGAAGCCAGCGCCCAGCGAGTCCCGGATTCTGTGGGTATTCGAGAAGACGTTGTCCCTGGTCATCTGCTTCTGCGGTCCGGCGGAGCGAGAAGAACTGCTCCGGCTTCAGCCCTGGCAGTTCCGCAACCCCGTGGAGCCCTCGGATGATGCTTATGCCGGCTACCTGGAGCAGGTGAGGCTCTACCTGCGCAAGAGCGCCGTGGATCCGGCCGCCATCGAGGAGTTGATCGCGAAGTGCTCTTCCGATACGGCCTCCAAGGACGACAGGCAGTCCGTGCTGCCGGAGGTCCAGGCCCTTCGAGCCGTGGCAACCCAGGATACGAAGTTGTTGGACGAGTCCCTTGCCGAAGTCGTCAAGGCCCACGAGGTGCAAGCGAAGCGTGGGGAACTCAAGCTTCGCTCGGAGGGGTTCATCTGTCTGCCAGCAATGGCCCTGGCAAAGCTCGCCCAGGAGCGCGGGATGCAATGCGGTGTGAAGTCCCCCTACCTCCCCCTGTTCCTGCTGGAGGGTTGAGGTGAGTGATACCCTGACGCTGTACGTCGTGGACGAGAAGAAGCTACCCACCGGGCGCCAAGGTCTGTCGGATCAAGAGCTCCATGACAAGCTCGTTGCATCCGTACAGGCCCGGGGGGCTCGATGGGGGCAGTTGGAGATGGACACCCTCGATTTCGCCGAGGCACTCGAAATCATCGACGAGCAGATGGGAGGAACGAAGTTCCTGCCCGTGTTCGCATTCAACAATTCTCCGAACAATGTCCTCGGCGACGATAGCAACTGCCCGAGTTTTGGCTATTTCAGCCCCGAGCAGGTGCGGGATCTCAAGGCATCCCTCGATGACGTTCCCAACGACTTCATTGAGGAAATCGAGAGCGCCGATGACGATACGGTCGGGACGGTGCTGCACACCCTCCGGTCAGCGGCGGACGAGGCGGCTCGCAGAGGGTACGCACTCGCCATCCTCCACACGTAGGCGTCCCCGGCTGGCGGCATGGCCGGCTACCCGCCTCCTCGGGTAGCCTCCTTCGGACCCATCTCACGAGCGCGACATGACGACGAACACAGGAGAACCCACGGGCACTCCCCCGGTGAGGATCAACCGCGGTGACGTGTTCTGGATCGCACCGGATGACTCGCGAGGGCCTGCCCCGGACTACTCCCATCCCCACGTGGTGGTCCAGGACGACGTCTTCAACCACTCGCGCATCACGACCGTGGTCGTGTGCGCGTTGACGTCGAACCTGCACCGGGCGAGCGAGCCGGGGAACGTCCTGCTCGAGGTGGGCGAGGGGAACCTTCCCAAGCAGAGCGTCGTGGTCGTGTCGCGGCTCTCCTCGGTCGAGAAGACCCGCCTGGGTGAACGTATCGGCTCGCTGTCCGACACGCGGGTGGAGCAGATCCTGGCCGGCCTGCGATTCCAGCAGGTGTCGTTCTTCAGGCGGTAGAGAACGGCTCCCTCTCAGCGGGGAGGTGTCGAGGTTGACGCGGCGGCTGTCAGGGGGCGGAGTCCAGCAGACCCACGCCGCGCGCGGCCCACTCGCTCCCGGGAGCCGTGCGCAGGTCGTCCACGGGAAGGGGCAGCAGCTCCCACACATCCGGGTGCTCCGGGGGGACCCGGTTGGTGTTCTCGGAGCGGGCCCGGTAGAGTTGCCCGTCGTGCATCACCAGCCTGCCCGCGGCGTACGTCATCTCCGGCTGCCCGGGAGCCAGGGTGGCGCGGCTCGTCCACATCTCCAGCGCCCGGGTGGCGGTGCCCGCCGGTAGCCCCGTCGCGACGAAGCCCATGGCCGGGACGGGGCCATTCACGTTGCCACTGGCCGTCACCACGCCGGAGGTGCCACTCCCGCCGGTGAGCCCGGCGACGAGCTTGCGCCCTCCCTCCCACACGTTGTCCTTCAGCGTGGTGGGTGAGCTGATGGTGTTCCCCAGCCGGAAGATGACGCCGGGGTCCGTCGTGGACGGGTAGACCTCCGCATAGCCGAAGTCGAGCCCGCGGAAGGCGTTGCGCTCCCAGCGGAGCCTCGAGCCGCCGCCGGAGGTGCCACCGACGTAGATGCCGAGGTTGAGCGTGTCCGCGAAGTAGTTGTCGGTGAACTCCACGTCCAGGGGCAGATCCCCACTCTCCGCGCCCACGAAGAAGTTGAGCAGCGCGGCGGCTCCGCCCATGAAGACATTGTGGTGGAAGCGGATATGGCCGCCCCGGACCTGAGCCTGCGAGTTGTTGTCCTGGTAGCCCTGGAAGGCGGCGCGCCAGTCCAGGGCGCCGAAGGCCATGACGTTGTGGTGGATTTCAGCGCCCTCGCCAAGGTTCTGCACCTGCAGCGCCTCCGTGCCGGTGCGAACGATGCGGTTGTTGTAGACCTTCAGACCGGACCCGAGCGGCGTGGGCGGAGCCTGCGTGGACCCGAAGTAGATGCCCTCGCTGCCCGTGTCGTGGATGTAGAGGTCATGCAACCGGATGTCGTCGAGCGGCGGCACCGTGCCCCCGCTGCTCGTGTTGTTGATGCGCAGCCCCGCGAAGCCGGAGCGGGTGATTTCCAGGAACTCCACTTCGAAGCCGCGCGCTCCGCCGATGGCGAGCCCCATGTGGCTGCCATGCACGAAGGCATCGTCACTCAGGAAGCCATAGCGCTGGCGGGAGGTGGCGTAGGCGCCGCAGCGGTGGCCGGGAAAGTCCGGGTGGCCAGTGCCGGAATCAGCGTCATACCGGCCGGTGAGCACCCAGTTCGTGCCACCATTGATGACCCACAGATAACCCTGCGTGGTTCCCGCGGAAGGCCGGAGGATGACCTGTCCGCCCTTGTTGGTGATGACCAGCGGCCGGGACGCGCTGCGCACCGGCAGGTTGCCCAGGTTGAGGAGTTTGTACGTCCCCGCCTGGATGTAGAGCCGGTCCAGCGTGCTCCAATCCACCTCCGGAAAGCGCGCCTGCACGTCCGGGATGTAGAGTTGCCCATTCGAACCTGGCCCGGGAAGCGTGAACGTGTTCCCTGGAGGCCCGAAACGGCCAAAGGGCTCACAGCTTTCCGCGCGGCCGTCCGAGCCATCACTTCCAGCTGGCTCCTCCACCTGGATGCCCGCATCCCGCCCCTCGTCCTCCGCGCAAGCCGCGGCGATGAGGGTTGACATGACAATGACGACGATCTTCCAACGCATGGGTGTGACTCCTGAAGGGGAAATGGGTGTCCCGACCGTGGTGATATTGACAGATGTCTCGAGGGGCCTTGAAGAGCACCTTGGACTCGCAGTGACAGGACGCGCCACGAGTACTGGCAATTGCTCGGCATATCCCAGCTGGCTGGCAATCTCTCCCAGGGACATCCTGCCCTCGCTCACATAGCGGCGCGCCAGCTCGGCGCGCACGGCATCCACCAGTTGTTGGAAGTGGGTCCCCTCACTGGCCAGCCGTCGCTGCAAGGTGCATGGGCTGATGCGCAACGTGCGGGCCACGTTCTCGATGGTGGGGCCGCCGGTCACGAGGGCCTCGCGGATCTGCTGACGCAGCCGCCCGAGGAAGCTCGTGCCGATCGGTGCCTCGGCCCTGCTCTCGTCCAAGATCGTCAAGGGCTCCACGCTGAAGGTCTATCCCGGTGCGCCGCACGGCCTCACCAGCACGCACAAGGATCGGTTCAACATCGATCTGCTCTCCTCCCTGAAGGCCTGAGCAACCGGGTGGGCGTAGAAGTTGGCACCTCGGCCCTACCGTCCACCTTGCCGGGACAAGCCCACAGCCACTCGCGGCATCCTCCTCGCGAGCGGCCTGAGCGAAGCCCAGCGAAAGGAGGGGACTCAGGGTTCGACGGATTGCGGCAGGCCCCCCCGGTCCTTCGAGACGGGCATGTAGCACTTGCCCTTGTACTCGGCCTGGTTTTCGAAGCAGGGAGGACGCTTCTCGAGCGCCATCCAGCAACCCCCATTGATTTCGACCTCGCCTGTCTTGGTTTGGCAGGGAGCCTTCGCCTGGTTCCGGAAAGGCTCGTAAGGCAGAGGGTAGACGATGGGCGTTGTCGGAGGAGCCGCGTTGATCATCTCCGGTGCATCGAGCTGGGAGGGCCTCGTGGAGCCCACGCCGGGCGAGGTGGGCGACAGGTGTTCGGGCTCGCTCGCCCCATGCAGCCAGACGCCCAGTCCCAGCGCTAGCACGGAGAGGCCCGCGACGGCCCGCGGCCCCCACCTGACCCAGGGGCTCACCCGCCCTCCCGCGAGGTGCGCCCGAAGCCGAGGGTTGTCCTCCACGCGCTCGACCGCGGCGGTCATCAGCACGAGAATGTCCGCCAGCTCCGTCACCGGAACCGACGCGGGCGACTGTTCCACCTCCAGCGTCACGGAAGGCGGGTTCGGATGGCAGGAGAGACGCATCCGCCATTCCCCCTCGGGCTGCCATTCCACGCGGTCGCAGGGAATCAACGTCAGCGCGGGGTTGCCCGTCCCGACATGCCTCGCTTCGTGGAGACGTCCCAGCTCGGGCCCTACCTCTTCGTACTTCCTGCCGAACTGGAACGCCCCCGTCCCGCCGTCCTTCCAGGTCTTATCGTCCGCCACGTGCCGTCCCTCCGTGGATGCGCACCTCATGCACGCACAGGGGAACGGATTTGACCTCATGAGTCAAGATGGCCGGCGGGTCCTGATGGGTTCTCCAGGCTCAGGGTGACGCCTGGCTCTGGCCCCGAGCGGAAGCGCGGTGCTCCCACGAGGGCATCCCCGTGAAGCGGCAGGGCAGCAGCGTGCGGGCCGGGGTGAGGTGCAGGTTCGACTCGCCGTTGCCGAGCGCGCCCTGCCGGTTGGCTCCCCAACCCACCGCGGTGCCATCCCCGCTCAGCACCAGGGAATGGCCTGAACCGGCCGAGATGGCCACCCCTGTCAGGCCCGGTACCTGGACGGGAACGAGGTGGAGCGCCCCCGAACCAACCTGGGAGAGGATGTCATGGCCCCAGGTCCAAACGGTGCCGTCCGCACGCAGCGCCAGGGAGTGCCAGCCACGGCTCGAGATGGCCACGACGTCCGTCAGGCCCGGCACCTGCTCCGGAATGTTCTGGAACCGGCCCGTCGTCCCATTCCCGAGCTGGCCATTGGAGCTGCTACCCCAGGCCCACACGGTGCCGTCCTCACGCAGCGCCAGGGAGTGCGAGAGACCGGCGGCGACGGCCGTCACCCCCGAGAGGCCGGGCACCTGCCCCGGCACGAACTGGAGCATCCAATCGAACTCGCCCGCGACCTGGCCGTAGGAGTTGTCACCCCAGGCCCACACGGTGCCATCCTCGCGCAGCGCCAGGGCGTGGTTCGCGCCCGCCGAGACGGCCACCACGCCCGTCAGCTCCTCCACCTGGGCCGGAGGGATGTTGATGTTCCCCGGATCGCCATGCCCGAGTTGGCGATAGAGGTTGCGCCCCCAGCTCATCACCGTGCCGTCCTCGCGCAGCGCCAGGGAGAAGCTCTCGCCCGCCGCGACAGTCTTCACCTCCGTCACGCCGGGCACCAGCACCGGAGAGGAGCGACTGTCGCTCGTCCCATCCCCGAGCTGGCCGTACATGTTTCGACCCCAGGCCCACACGGTGCCGTCCTTCTACCGCGTTCTCCAGCTCCTTCATCCGCAGCTACGGCCGCGCGCAACGTGTGCCTTACGGCCGCGGCTTCATGTATCTCGCACGTGTCGACGCCCAATGAGCCTCGGCATCCTCAGGCCCGGATCCGCCGCGGAGCAGGCGGGCGTGAAGGAAGGCGACAAGCTCCTATCGATGACACCGCTCGAGGAGGTGCGGCCCCATCCCGAGCGGCCGATGGAGCTCACCGTCGAACGGGATGGCCAGCCGCTCCGCATCCGCTACACGCCACGCGGTGCACCATGCCGGGCTGGCGTTGGAAGCGCGTGCCCGGAGCTGTAGACCCTGGCGCACGAGCCCCCCGCGTGACCGACCATCCTAGTGGGCTGACGCGGGCTCCCCCTCCGTAGGGAGGACCTGCCGAAGTGCATCAACGACGACGGAGAGGACGACCGTGTCACCCACCGACTGAACGAGGCGGGCAGGAACCTCGAGTATTCCCGCGTGGAAGATGCTACGCGAGGCTCCGATCTGGTCGGCGATCACTCGATCCAGCTTCACCTGAAGTGACTCGACCCTCCAGGTCTCGCTGTCCAGGAAGAGGGCCATGACCTCTCCAATCACCTGACCATCTGCTCCAATGATGGTCCGTCCCCGCAGGTTTTCATCAGAAAGACGCATCGCCTGGCTCCTCTCCGCTCAAAAGTAGGTCGTGGAGGGCGGGAAGGTCAGCGCTGGCCATGGGAGGGGGCTTGAGCTCCCATGAGGCGCATGCGGACGGAAAAGCCCTTGTCCGCCACTCCGCTCGCCTCCCAGAGGACCCGCCAGGAGCGGCTGGATGGTCTCTCAGGGTGATGCCCCCGCCCACCACTTCGTCACCGCACCCGGATGGCGTCGGCCATGACGACGTAGCCCGTCGTGGTCCAGCGGCTCAGCTGCACCTTGTTCCAGCCGGCCGGGAAGCTCCACGTGCCGAGCGTGTTCCACTTGCCGCCGTTGAGCTGCTGGTTCACGCTCACCGTGGCCAGGTTGGTGCCGCTCGCGTTCGTGATGATGAAGGGCGCGGTCGGCGAGCGGTTGGTGCCCGCCACCCACCAGGCGTCGATCGTCTTCGTGGCCGCCGCCGGCAGGTAGAAGAAGAACACGGCCGGGTCGGAGACGGCCTGCGTGGAGGCGTAGTTGTAGTTGTTGCCGAAGAAGCCGGTGCTGGTGCCCGTGGCCCAGTTGGCCGAAATCTGGCTGTAGCCCTTGGTGGTGTCGTTGTTGGCGTTGTTGTTGTCGACGACCAGGCCCGTCGTCGACCCGCCCGACGTCCACAGGTACGTCACGTCCACCCAGTCGTTGTTGCTCATCCCCAGGTCCGTCCAGAACGACCCATCCGCGATGTCGATGCCCGCGGGATTGGCGGGCCGGCGCCCGAATTGATCGTACCCGCCGTTGTAGCCGTCCTGGTACGCGGCCTGGGCCTCGGGCTTGCCCTGCGGCAGGTCCTTCCACATCTCGCGGACGCTCGAGGGATTCCAGTAGTCATCCTTCGTGTTCCACGGTCCCACGTCCCACACCGACGTGGTCGTGCACTTGCCCGTCTTCGAGTAGCACACCCTCACCTGGTACTCGGAGCCGCCATTGCTCGCGAGCGCCCGGCGCGAAGGCAGCGCCACGAAGCGGTCATAGCTCTTGATGACGTGGCCGTTGGCCGTGGTGCCGCCCACCAGCCCCTCGCGCGTGGCGTAGATGCGGTAGGTCAACGGCGTCGCCAGCGCCGTGAGCTCCTGCGAGGCGCCCCCCTCCAGAGAGCCCTCCATCGTCACCTCTCGCACCAGGGGACCGCGGCCGTGCTCGTCCGCCACGAGCGCGAGCCGCACCTGCACCTCGGTGCCGGCCCAGGGCAGGCGCACGGCCTCGCCCGCGCTGGAGGTGCTCCACTCGCTCCAGGCGCCACTGGCCGCACGCACGCGGACATCCACTTCCACCCCCATCCCCAGGGAGCTCGTCGTCCGGAGCACCGGCCGGAGGGTGTCCACCGGCTGCTCCAGCCTCCGGGCCGGGAAGGTGTAGAGGCCCGTGAGGGTGCGCAGCCCTTCGGACCGGCGCATGACGGCGTAGGGCTCGAACACCAGACCCTCGCGGGTGCGCACCAGCTCACCCGTGCCCTCTCCGGTGGCGAGCTCCTCCGTCCAGCCCTCCGCGAGCGCGGCGCCTCCCGTCAGCGAGACTCCCAACATCATCGTCATGAACGTCGACCGCAGCTTCGAACGCATGGCCTGACCCCTTGGAAGAAGGAACCCGCGAGAACACCGAATGCGGGGTAGTCCCTTCTTCCTAGAAGACCATGTATCCGTCTCGATGTCTCACAAGAAGAGAATCTCGAGCCGGGAGACGTGCTATTTTTCTCCCTGGATGGCTGGGATGACACACGCCTCGAAGAGGGCCTTGCGCGCGTCCGGCGCCAGCGGCGCGAGCGCTTCCTGGTTCAGCTGGGCGATTTGAAAGCTGGCCCACGCGGGTGTCATGGATTCATCGAGGGCTGGAATCCGCAGCTCGAATCCGTGACAGACCAGGGTCCCGCTGTCGCGAGGATGGACCTTCAGCTCCGGCTTCTCCTGATCGGGCGGCGGTGGCTCGGGGGGCTGTGGACTCGGACAGGCGAGCCCACCCACTCCAAGGAGGACCGCGGCAAACACCAGCGCACGTCGTGCATTCGGGCTCATATCAAGTGCCTACAGGGGGATGACGTCCGTCATGCTGGGAAACTCGTACTGTCCGGCGGGCGCGGTGGCGCGCAGCTCGACCTCGGGAGAGACCCGGTCCCAGCCGAACAGGTTCAGCAGAGCGGCGTCCAGGAAGGACCGCTGCACCTCGGGAGGCTGGCTCCGCACGATATCCGCCTCGCCCACCAACCCCAGCTCGAAGGCCGCCAGCTCGGGGCTCCGGGCGCCGCCCACCTGCACACCGTCGCTCACCAGTCCCGCGTGGAGCGCCGACCAGCTCAGCGGCGCGGCGGAGGGAATGCCCAGCGAAAGCTCGAACGTGTGTTGGATCAGCGTTCCCGCCGCGGCTTCCGCCTCCAGCTGTTGCACCATGGCTGGCGTCTCGCCACGCAGCTCGAAGGAGAAGGAGCAGATGGCGCTCCTCTTCGTTCCGTGAATCGTCATGCCCTTCGCCTTCACCCACTGCTGGATGAATCTCATCTCGGGTCGGGTCGCCAGGACGCACTCGGACTCGGACTCCACCTGGTAGAACAAGGCCTGTCTGCCCTTCCACGATGGATGCAGCGAGCCCGGGTCCGCTGGCAGTTGCACATCCCGAAGCACCCGCTCGACCAGCAGGTAGGTCGCGTTCGCCGCATCGCGGGATACCACCGTGCGGGCCTTTGGATAGACCCACACGATGTTTGACTGGTGGGTCGCGGTGGGCTCGAAGTACACGGCATCTGCCGTCTCGACGACGTGGACCACGGGCACACCGCCGCCCGAGGCCCCTACCGTCACGGCCAATATCACTGCGTTCCAGAAGCTCATGAATGACCGCATCACGAATGTGATGCACCCCCTCGGAGCTTGCCCATACCACGGAGCCACACCGCGACCATGAGTAAAATCCGCACGAGCCCGGCGGTGATGAGGGGAACGGGCTCGCGGAGACCGGCGTGTGTGCCGCCAGTCTCCGCGCTCGGCGCGCGCTACGGCGCTTCCGTGAGCGTCACGTCATCGAAGTAGACGGTGCCGCTGCCGTTGCTCTCCAGGCTGATGACCACGGAGTTGGAGTTGGGAGTGAACGACACCGTGAGGGGCTGGTAGCTCGCGCCGGCGGCTACCTGCGTGGAGGCCTCCTGGACGCCGTTGAGCGTGTTGAAGCCCAGCGCGCGCAGACGCGCGGTGTCCCCGCTCCCCCGGGCATACGCCGAAAGCGTGTAGCGGCGGCCGGCGGTGAGCGTGGGTCCGTACTCGGTGTACGTCCAGCCGAACTCCGTCCCGGCGATGGGCTTGATGGGATGGCCGGAGGTGCGGTTCGCCTCCTGCATCCACGTCCACAGGTTCATCAGCCCGCCGCCTTCCCTCCTCACCGCTCCGCCGAGCGCGCCGCCTGCGTGTACACGCTGATGGCCTCGTACGTGCTGGCCGGAGTCGAGCCGTGGGCGTACCTGGCCGACGTGCTGGAGACGCACGCCCGCGGCTGGCCCCAGCGTCGGCTTGAGGAACTGCTGCCACCCATGTGGAAGGTAGCGCACGAGGCTGCCGCGCGGCCTCCCTCAACCGCTCCTGCGGCGACCTGTGCGCTGCCCCTCCCGGTCAGGCTGGGCGGCGCGGCCCGTTATCACATCCTCGCCTTCCTTCTGCACCGCTCCGCCGAGCGGATACGATAACGGATATCCTCATCCAGTACTGTTCACACTCTCCTTGCGCATAAGAGGAATGGGGGCAATGTCTGGGAGGGCAGCGGGTTGGAGCAGAGAGGCAGAGGAGGGCCGCTGAGGGGAGCCCACGAGCTGTGCGCCATGCCGGTGCACTCTGGTGGAGCCTCCCTGGGACACACTCCTGAGCGGAGACAGCGGTGAGGGTGGAGCCGACGAAGGAGCGCACGCCGCGACATAACCGTGCCCCACAAGCCCACGCCTCTTGCCACGGTTGGCCACGGAATCACGCGCGCCGACGGCTTGCAAACGCGCGACAGCAGGCGCTAATACCCGCGACCCCGGTCGCATGCCCACCACGAAGACGTCCAAGTCCACGAAGTCGTCCGCCAGAAAGCCGGCCGTCCTCGCAGGTGGTGTCGATGATCACCGAAAAGCGCGGGAATTTGGACGAGCCGAGCGTCGAGGCCTGAAACTGGCGGGCAGAGGTAGGTGGGGGCAGCGCAGAGGGACGGGGAGAGTTCAAGCAGTTCGCGCCCGAGCCATGTCCACCCGCCCGACCCTCGCCCACCGTGTAGCGGAATGTACAGGTGCGCCGCTGACGCGCAGCCCATTGCACACCCGGGCATTCATCCTTCCCTCGGAACGGCCGAAGGGACTGGCATCCCCCGTGCACTATGCGACATCCGTGAGATCTGGCTGGGTGTCACGCCGTCGCTGATTCTCGAAAGGGTTGTCCATGGTTGGTGAGCGCGTGCTGTTCGTCGTCCTCCTGGGACCCCTGGCCTTCGTGTGGGGGCTCGTCCTCATGCGCCAGAAGCGCCACTCCGGCGGCATCCGAGTCCTCGGGGGGGCCATGACTCTCATCGGCACCGCGGTCATGGGGAGCCTGGCCTGGCTCATCACCACGTTCCTCTCCAGCAACCACTCGAAGGGGCGGGTCCTTCGCCTGCGGGGGCGAACGCGCGTGGCTCGCCGGGCCCTGGGGGAGGGCTGGGCGGATGACGCCGTTCCGGATGTCTCGGGGCTCACGCCCTGGCAGCGAACGGTGCTCGGGGAGGTATGGATGTACTCGGCGGGCCTGGAGCACGCGTCCGTTCCAGCCTTCTCGAAGTTGTCGCTCAAGCTCTCCGCCCTGGGGGCGCCCTCGGCGCTGCTGGAGGACTGTCATCTGGCGGCCCTGGATGAAGTCCGTCATGCCAGGCGGTGCTTCGCGCTCGCCAGGGCCTACTCGGGGGTGCGCTGGACGGCGGGAGCGATTCCGGAGCTCGGACAGGGAAGCGCCCAGCCTTCCCCTACGGGCACGGGGGACGACTGGTCCCGGCTGGTGCGCGGGTCGCTGCTGGATGGGTGACTGGCCGAGGGGATGGCCTCCCGGGTCGCGGGCGAAGGGGCGACTCGGGCCACGGACCCCGTCGTGCGGGAGACCTTGTCGGTCATCTCCGAGGACGAGGGGCGGCACGCGGAGCTGGCCTGGGACATCATCGCCTTCGCCCTGGAGCGGGGCGGCCGGGGCGCGAAGGAAGCCTTGCGCCAGGCCCTCTCGGCGTTGGAGTCGCAGCAGACGCCCGCGCTCCCCCGCATCCCGGGCGTCGATGAAGACTTCCTCACGCGAAACGGCGTGCTGCCCCAGGCGGAGCTGGGGCGATTGATGGCGGTGTGCATCGAGCGGACGCGCGCCCGGGCGGAGGCGCTGCTCGAGCCGTCGAGCCTCCCGGCGCGGCACGGCCCCATCGACTTCCAGGGCGTGCCCGCTTCGTCTCCGCGCGACGCGGTGCCCGTGGAGGCTGCACCGCGAGGCTGACCGGTGCGCGAGCCAGGTGGTCTACAAGGTGATGGCCGACGTCTACGGCACCACGAAGGCGACCGGCCCGCTGCGCAACATGCTCCCTGTGGACAGGCGAGCGCCCCTACATGCGGCGATGGCGGAGTGGAGCTTTGATCCGGCCGACCTGCCCAGGGTCCGGGAGGAGTGCAGGGATTATTTCGAGCAGAGCGGCTGGCCCAACATGCCCATTGAGATCGAGCTGACCAAGACGGACGGTTACCACATGTCGCCGTGGAACTGGCCCGGGCTGGAGTACGTCGTCAAGTTCAACTTCATGTACCTCACCGACGTCTGCAGGACCGAGGCGGAGCGGGAAGGAATCTACACCCACCTCCGAGGACTCTGGGCGCACCTCACCCAGGCGGGGATTCGATTCAAGGCCCACTGGGGGAAGATCAACTTCATGGACCATGCCTTCGTTCGCGCGAACCATGGGTTGGAGCTGTTCGAGCCGCTCATCCATCCCCTGTTCATGAAGGAGTACCTGGCCGAGAGGCTGTTGCCATCGCACTGAAGAAACCATCGCCACTGAGTCTGCCCCTGAACTGGAGCAGTGGGTCGGAGAGTACGACGTGAGCGGAAAGTCCCCCGGGCCTTCGAAGGAAACCGGCCATGGCGGATGACACTGGGGCTACACCCAGAGTGCACCGGCCTGGCTCACAGCTCTTGGGCTCCCGTCAGCGGCCTTCCTCTGCCTCTCTGCTCCCTCCCGCTGCCCTCGACATTGCCCCCATTCCTCTTATGCGCGGTCGCCATGTCCGCTGTCCTGCATGGCGTTTCGGCGACCCCCCTCATGACATGGTACTCACGTCGGAATCAGCGAAGGCCCCGAGCGCATCGGCGGGATAGCGGCCCTCCTGCGGGCGGTAGGTGGCCAGCCCGCCCCCCACCGAGTGGACTTGCCTTCGGTTCCCAGCCCGGGGGCTCGTGCCCCTGCCCATGCGCACATTGAAGGTGCGCTTCGCGCGGGGGCCTTCAACCATGATCTCTCTCTTCTTTGTCACCCACTGGGGACTCTCCGTCCTGATGCAGAGTCTATTCCTGCACCGCTACGCGGCTCACCAGATGTACACCATGGGGCCGCGCACCGAGCGCGCCATGCACTTGTTGACCCTGGTAGCCCAGGGCTCGAGCTACCTCGAGCCACGAACCTACGCGCTCCTCCACCGCGAGCATCATGCCTTCGCCGACACGGAGAAGGATCCTCATTCGCCCGCCATCCACCGCAACCCATTCCGGATGATGCTGGAGACGGCGCGGCGCTACTCCGATTACTTCTCGGGGCGAAAGCTCCCCGAGGCACGCTTCCTCGGCCGGTATCCCGAGTGGCCTTTCATCGACCGCACGTTCAACAAGTGGCCGGTACGCATTGGCTGCGGAGCGCTCTACACACTGTTCTACTGGCGCTTCGCCACCCGGCGCTGGCAATTCCTGGCCCTGCCCATCCACTTCGTGATGGGCCCGCTGCACGGGGCCATCGTCAACTGGTGCGGCCACCGCTACGGCTACCGCAATTTCTCCACCCGGGATCTGTCCCGCAACTCGCTGCCCGTGGACGCGGTATGCATGGGGGAACTGTTCCAGAACAATCACCACGCCCGGCCGGCGAACCCGAACTTCGCCGCCCGCCGCTTCGAGTTCGATCCCACCTGGTGGGTGATGAAGCAGCTGGCCCGCATGCGGCTCATTCGCATCACTCACGCCCCGGCAGCGCCAGCGGATCGCGCCCAGGCTCAGCCGTTCCCTCGCGAGGGATGGCGGGCGAGGATGCCGTAGAAGGTGAGAGCGGCGGCTGCGCTACCCAGCCTGTTGCATATCCACCCCTGCCTCAGCCTCCCAAGGACGTCCTTCCACTTCGCGGCTCCGTTGGGCCGGCCTGGGCGTACCTCCGCGGGGCTTTTGTCCCGACCGCTCGTTTCCTTGCCCACCCGGCTGTAGAGGGCACGCTGTCCATGGCCATCTCCCAACCGAAAGGTAGCCTCGCCCCGCCTGGCGGCCATGGGTCGACTGGAAGCTGGGGCAGGTGTGGGCGGGCGCTACCTCCCGCGCTCGGGACATCCAGCACTCCGGATGGCCTGGATGGGCTGCGCGAGCGACGCCCGATTTCCCCCGCCGTACCCCGTGCCCTCCCTCATGAGGGCAGGATTGATCCAAAGTCCGTAGGAGAGGTTTTGAAGAGGCGGAGAGCAAGTCCAGACATTCACAGGCAAAGAGGGAGCATCCCTCCGGACGGCGCCTGAAAGAGGGGCGCCGTGGAAGGACAGGAGTGAAGGTACACAGGCCGAACAGCCAGGGGAGAAGAGGCGCGGGAAGGCCGGAGCGGGAGCAGCTGGCGGGCGCTCAGGCAAGTGTGGCCAGACTCTCGGGCAGCACGGCCAGACCCAACAGGCCCTGGTAGAGCACCTCCATGGTGCGTGCGAAGCTTTGGGGCCGTTTGTCGCGAGTCGGCAGGTGCGTGCGCACCAGGGCCAGCAGGTTGTAGGCCAGCAAACGCAGCCAGCTGAGCACCAGGGGTGCATTGCCTCGCAGGCTGGGCGAGGCGCTGTCCTCCTCCAGCACCACGTCCGCTGTCCAGTTGGGCCCGTTCTCAATCCCCCAGTGCCGGCGTACCAACGTCAGCATCCGCTCCGGGGACAGTTGCCCTGTGGGAATGGAGGTGAGGAACAGCCGCGTCTCCACCTTCGGCAGCTCGCCGTCTCTGGTTCGCGTCTGCCTCACCCATACCCATTGCTGGGCGCCGGGAAAGTCCTCCTCTGGCGGCTTGTCCACCACCCTCAACTCCCTCTCCACCCACTCCCCGCTCGTCCGCTCGCGCGTGCGCACCTTCACTGGCGCCACCGCCAGCGCCACCCACGCCTTGTCATGTAGCCGGTGGAAGTTCTCCTTGAGCGCCATCAGGTAGTCTTCTCCACCACCCGTTTGAACAACTCCGGGAACGCCGTCGCCTCTCCCTGCTTGCCTTCCAGCAACTTCTGGTCGAGCACCGGCTGGGCCGCGCTGCTGGTGAGACTGGCGCGCAGCGCGTACGGGTACCAGTACTCCCGCCCCTGCTCATCCTTCGTCGTGTGGCTCGGCTCGCACGGC
This sequence comes from Archangium violaceum, assembly GCF_016859125.1. Lineage (NCBI taxonomy): Bacteria > Pseudomonadati > Myxococcota > Myxococcia > Myxococcales > Archangiaceae > Archangium > Archangium violaceum. The sequence goes on from NZ_CP069338.1 coordinate 1,332,203, forward strand.
GGCTGCCCCGGCGTGCTCTCCCCCGCCTTCCCGTCAATGCTGACGACGCCCCGGGCGAAGAGCTCATGGCGTATCAGCCCCACTTCCAGGCCTCGGTGCACCATCTGGTGCACCTCCTGCTCCAACCCCTCTGGCTCCAACTTCCCCAGCAGCCTATCCAACGTCGTGTCGGACACCGGCCGCTTCAGCCCCTCGGGCGCCGTGCCTTCGCGCAGCATGTCCTCCCCCAGCGCCTCGGCATGCCTCAACACCCGCCGCCCCACCGCAATCGCCTGCACCAGCAGCATCAACATCGCCGCCAGCGGGTGCCTCTGTCCCCGGCGGGCCCGGGGTCCTTTACCTCCTTGAATGTCAGCCCCAGGCTCGCCATCATCCTCTGCACGCGGGAGGGGGTTTCCTGCTCGTCCTTCTTCCCCTTCCCGTTTCCCGCTTGGGGTGTGGAGGGCCCGCCAGCCCTCCCGCCCCGGTTTTTCTTCCCACTCATCCTTCTCCTCCCCGGACCTGTCCGGCCCGTCTCCGGCTCTGTGCTGGCGCTCCCCCTCGCGATCTGCCCGCGGCTGCTCGCCTCCGGTGGGCGCCTGTAGGCGGGACTATACTTCAGCCGTAGGCCCGGGTGGGATGACCTCTCCCGTGGGACTTTGAATCAAGCCTGCCTCATGAGGGTCGGCCGCCTTCCCTTTGCAACCCCTGGGCCGCCCCTCCCCGGACCCCTCCCCATCTCCCAGTGTGGCGATAGAGCCACCAAGGAGAGTCCATCAGCAAGCGTGCTCACATCCCCATCAACAAGCCTGCGCGGTAACACCTACCAGCGGCTCGTGCTCGACGGTGTCGGTCACATCCCCGCACGGGAAGCCCCAGGCAAGGTCGCGGACGCGGTGCTCGCGCATCTCAGGAGCCCAGGACGGCTCCCCCTTCCGTAAGCACCCAAGCAGCCCATGAGTCGCCCTCCAGGACACCCGTCCACGGAGTTCTCGCTCCGCCGCGGTCAACTCCACCATAAACATTGAAAGAGACTGGAAACAGGCTGGCTTGCACTTCCCTCCACTCACCGTTTAGACTACAATTAACTGGTAGTTCTGATTTCCCCAAGTTGCCTGACCTCATCTGGGATTGAGCACACATTGCCCATCCCACAATCTGGAGGAAAAACCACACATGAAGAACACCCGACTGATGGGATGGCTCACCCTGGGGGCATTCCTCTGGGGTTGCGGTGGACCGATCGAGGAGCAGTCCGGGACCCAGAAGCCGGAGACCCGCGCGAATGAGGTCACGCTGGCCGGACCCCTGCCGTACCGTGGGATCAACCTCGCGAGTGCCGAGTTCGGCTCGGCGATTCCGGGCACGCACGGCAAAGACTATGTCTATCCGGATCCCGCCTACGCGAACTACACCACGGCGGATTACTACATCACCAAGGGCATGACGACGTTCCGCCTGCCTTTCAGGTGGGAGCGGCTGCAGCGGACGCGGAATGCCGCGTTCGACGCCACGGAACTGAGCCGGCTGAAGACAACGGTGAACCGGCTCACCGGCAAGGGCGCGACCGTCATCCTGGATCCGCACAACTACGCTCGCTACAACGGTGCCCTCATCGGCTCGGGTATTCCCAACGCCGATTTCGCCGACTTCTGGACGCGGCTGGCCAACGAGTTCAAGGGCAATGAGAAGGTCGTCTTCGGCCTCATGAACGAGCCCCACAGCATGCCCACGGAGCAGTGGTTGGCGGCGGCCAACGCCGCCATCCAGGCCATTCGCAACACCGGAGCCACCCAGCTCATCCTCGTGCCGGGCAACGCGTGGACTGGTGCCCACTCGTGGACGAGCAACTGGTACGGCACGCCCAACGCCACGGTGATGCTGCAGGTCAAGGATCCCCGCAACAACTACGCCTTCGAGGTCCACCAGTATCTGGACAGCGACTCCTCGGGCACCCAGGCCTCCTGTGTAAGCACGACCATCGGCGCGCAGCGGATGCAGTCCTTCACGAACTGGCTGCGCGCGAATGGCAAGAAGGGCTTCCTGGGCGAGGTGGCCGGCGGAACGGACTCGGTCTGCCTGAGCGCCCTCGACAACATCCTGGACCACCTGGAGGCGAATTCGGATGTCTACCTCGGGTGGACGTACTGGGCCGGTGGACCCTGGTGGGGCAGCTACTTCTTCTCGCTCGAGCCGGCGAGCGGCGTGGACAAGCCCCAGATGAGCGCGCTGAGCAGCCACCTCTGACGGAGCCTCCCCCGCCGGACATCGTCCTGGCCTCTTCCATGAGCTGGAGCGTTTCGACGAGGATGCCCTGTCCGGGCACCCTCGTTCCCCTCCGGAGGAGTCACCTTGAACGTTGAAGATCTCCTGGGATTCGCCCGGTGATGACTTGTGGAGGGCAGGGACACCTCGCCGCCAACCGAACCACCATCGCGCGTCTGGCGGTCTACCCCCCTTGGAATCAGCCGCGCGGGCAACAGTAAGGTACAGGGCCTCGATGGGGTGAAATCCCTCGCGGCCGGCGACGATTTTTCCTACGTGACGGAACTCTCGGCGGGTGGAGCCTTCTCCCTGGCACTGCTCCAGAATGGCACGGTGTGGGGTTTTGGCGACAACAGCTCGGGTCAAATCGACGATTCAAAGCAGCTCACCTATCCTACCCCCGTCCAGCGTCCGGGGCTCGCGGGAGTCGTGAATGTCGTGAATATCTCCGCGGGCCCTGCACACGTCCTGGCCGTGCTCTCCGACGGTACGGCTCGCGCCTGGGGCAGTAATGTGTATGACCAGATTGGAGACGGAGTGTCGAGCATCCATTCCACTCCAGTCCTCGTGCCACTGGTTTGAATGCTCCACGGAGGTCCAGGCACACTGTTGAATCCGTGTGCCTGGGCTTCCAGGGTTCGCATGCGCTCCGCATGGCCGGATGCACCGCGCGCCCGCAGGTACTCCGCCAGGCGCGAACGTGTCCAGCGGGTGAAGGCGATTACAGGAGGGGGAGCCCGGTGAGGAGGCGCCCGATGAAGTCCTGCAGATGATCCACCGTGGGGGCCATCACCCACCCGGCGCGCGCGTCGCGGAAGATGCGCTCCACGGGAAGATGGCGGGAGAAGGCGGCGCCACCACAGGCCTTCATCGCCAGGTCACACACCTCGAGCGCTGCCTCGATGGATGACAGGCGCGATTGGAGCAGAGGGAGGAGCGGCGCTGGAGCCGGGGGGTTGAATCCGGACAGCGCGGCGCCGAGGAGCGCTCGGGCCTGCTCGGTGCGGACGCTCATCTGCGCCAGGCGTGCGCGGAGGTTTGGCAGCTCCCTCAGGTGAGTGCCGGTTTGTGCGAAGCCTGCCTGCTGGAGATGCCGTGCCGTCGCCTCGACGGCCGCCTGGCACAGGCCATTGGACATCGCGGCCGTACCGACACAAAACCACGGCAGCACCTGCCCCACGAGCGCCGAAGCCCCCTCGCCCATGGGCGTGAGGAGCGCATCCGCGGAGAGCTGGACAGCATCCAAGGACACTGGCGCCGAGCCATTGCCGCGCAGACCGAGTCCCTCGAATCTCCCGGTGACCCGGACTCCTTCGGTACGCCGTTCCACCAGGAGCAGCACCGACTCGAGTGCGGAGGCGGCACCCGGGACCCGCGCGCACGCGATGTACGAGTCGGCAACGCGAGCATGTGTGCGGCGGTGGTGTGCATCACGAACACCATGGCGGTGGAAGAGCAGGCCTTCGCCAAGACCTCCACGACCGCGGCGAACGTCCGGGGCCCCTGACCTTGCCCCCCTACTCCCGTGGGAGGCACAGACCCAGGAGTCCCTGCTCGGCCAATGCCGCCACGCTGTCGCGCGGAAACGTTGCCTCCGCATCGACGGAGGCCGCTTTCGGGGCGAGGACCGTGCGAGCAAGCTCTTCGCCAAGGGAGACATACCGCAGGGAGGACTCATCCAGGAGTGGGGTCAAGGGAGTGGGGTTCATTTGGAATGAGCTCGGAGAAGGGACCTATCGCTCGCTTTCGATGATTCGCATCAACTCGTCGAGATCAACCGGCTTGAGGAGGAAGTGCTGGATACCCGCCTCCCGGGCTCGCACCCGGTCTCGCTCCTGGCCATAGCCCGTCAGCGCCACCAGGGTGACCCCGGCCATGTTCGGCTCGCCCCGGAGCCGTTGAGCGACCTGGAAGCCATCCATCCCAGGCAGGCCGAGATCCAGGACGATGAGCTCGGGTTTCTGGAGAAGCGCCTGTCCGATGGCCCCAGGCCCCTCATGGGCCAGATGGACCGTGTGTCCTCGGAACTGGAGGTACTCCATCAGGGTCTCGGCCGCGTCGATGTTGTCGTCCACCACCAGGACGCGGCGCGTGCGGACGGTCTGGGAGCGAGGAGCGGCATCCACCGGCTTCGCGTCCTGGGGGCGCTCCTGCTTGGAGGTTACGGGCAGAGACACCCTGAACTCGCTGCCACGATCCGGACCTTCGCTCCGCGCCTCGACGCTTCCTCCGTGCAACGAGACCAGATCCCGGACCAGGGTCAAGCCGATGCCAAGACCCCCGAGGTGACGCGACAGCGGCTGCTCTCCCTGTCGGAACGGCTCGAAGACGTGGGGCAGGAGCTCCGCCGGAATGCCCATACCCGTGTCCCGGATGCTCACGACGACGCGGTCCGCCTCCTCGAAGACCGACACGGCGATGTCTCCGCCCGGTGGCGTGAACTTGGCCGCGTTGTTCAACAAATTCACGAAGACCTGCTCGAGACGCGCTGGAGCTCCTTGCAGGAGATGCGACGCGCTCCCGAGCTCCACCGATAGCCGGTGTTGCTGGGTCATGAGCCGCACCCCGTCCAGAGCTCGATGGAGTACATCCTCCAAGAGCAGAGGCTCCGGGAAGACTTGGACCTTGCCCCGGGTAATGCGGGAGACATCCAGAAGATCATCGAGCAGGCGCGTCATGTGCTTGACCTGCCGCGCTTGCTACCCGCTGCCCCGGGGCGGGATTCCTCTGCCTTGTGCTCGATAACTCAAGCCAACGCGCTCGACCTCAGCCCTCATGCATGTCTTGAGCCAGTCGTCGCGAATATGGTGGGTTGATTCGTTCGGACCCCGGGTGGAAGGCCGCCAGCCCCCCTGGAGCAGCAGATCGCGAAGGCCTACGCGGAGGAGCTCGGGCTCACCTCCCCGCTCTACGCACGGCCACGCGACTCGCTTGCTCCAATCCCTCGACCCGTGAGGCGTTGTTCGGCGCGATGGTGCCCTCCACCCGGCTCATCGGACTCCGGGGAAAGGAAGTCACCTCACCCCGGAGCGTGGTGAGGTGACTCGGTCCGGTAGGTGTCGGTCAGAACGCTGAAGGTTCCACGGCGTCTTCACTCCATGCTCGAGACTCCGGCCACTTCTGCTCCCTGGAGTGGGGGTTGCGCCAGGGCCGGAAGAGGAGAGCTCGTCCTGGGCCGCGGCGGTGGAGGCGTCGGAGAAGGAGAGGACGCCGGGGATGGACCTCGAGCTTCGTCAGGGTGCCTGTGATACGGCGATCAGGTAGTCGAGCATCCCGTAGGTGGTTTGACTGGTCATCGTCACCTCCAGGGTGTGGCTGCCCGCGCTGAGGGTGGTGAGCGGGAAGTTCACCGTCCCCCACACCGTGAAGCCGTCGTACGGATCGATTTTCGAGAGGGTAGCCGTGTCGACCGCGCCGCGGATGGTGATCGTGTCCAACTTATATTGGTAGGCCGGCACCTGGCTGGTGGCGTTCTCGCCGACGCCCGTCCGCTGCCGCAGGGAGAGGGCGTACTTGCCGCTACGCGGAACGCTGAAATGGATCCTCACTGTATCGCCGGGCTGGAGGCTCAGGTTCTTGCCGCTGTCCAGTGTGAGATCAATCACTTTCACCTCGCCCGAGGCATTGGTCACCACCGTGTGGCTCGACTCCACCTCCACCACCCGGGTCATGTCCTGGCGCACCCGCAGCCAGTCGACCTTGCCCCAGGTCGCGTTCATCTTGATGCGCAGGGAGTGCCGGCCGGGTTCGAGGAGCACCGCGTCGCTTCGGCTGGTGCCCCACACGGTGTAGCCATCGAGGTCGGCGCCCGAGAGGATGGTGCTTCTGTCGCCAGCGAAGATCATCGGCGTGCCGTCGAGCGTGTACGTATAGGCGTTCTTCTCCCAATACGACGTGGTGTCGTCGCTCGTGCCGGAACGGTGCCGCAGCTCCAGCACGTAGTAGGCGCGCTCGGTCACACTGAAGGGCACCAGAATCTCGTCGCCCACCTCGTTCAGGGCCATGTGGGAGCCGCTGTCGTGGGCCCAATCGTAGAGATTGATGGGCGACCCGGTGTCCTTGACCGTCGTCGCCACGTCCTCCACCTCGCGCAGCAGGGCGGGGTTGGCCTCCGGCGCGCGGTCGATGACGAAGAGGGTGATGGAGCTGGCGGGGAAGGTGTAGTCGAAGGACGGGGCGAACGGGGTGAGGGATGTGACGCTGGTGGTGATGATGTCGGCGGTGGCCGAATCGATGGCGCTGTAGGTGGGCGCCGGCGCGTTGGCCCGGATGGTGCGGACCTGGACCCGGTTGGTCGCGCTGGGCAGACCGCTGAGCTGCACCGTCGCCGCCTTGGCGTTGAACTCATCCTTGTTCAGCACCATCAGGTAGTAGCGCTTCGCATCGAGGCTGCCGTAGGCCGCCAGGTGAGGATGGTAGCCCTCGGGCATGACCTCGCTGTGACGTGGGAAGTAGTAGCTGGAGCTGCCGGAGACGGAGACCGGGAGGTGCTGGTCACCCCAGTAGTGATTGAAGGCCTGGAGCACCTCGAAGATGCCATGCTTGAAGTAGCTTCCACCCTCCACCTGGAACACGCAGGTGTCCCCACCCCAAAGCATCCAGTACTGAGCATTCTCGAGCAGGTCTGTGTTCTTGCTCATGGTGCCCAACTTGTCCGCCGCAGTCATGACCCCGGTCCAGCGCACCGCGTAGCTGCGCAGCAGGTTTCCCTCGGTGTCTTCCTTCTCGTTGTCCCAACCGTAGGCTGCCGCCCACTCGCTCGCGGACAGCTTGAGCTTGCCATACCGCGAGGGATGGTGGAGCTGGAGCTTGTTCCGGTACCAGTCGAGCGAGGTTTGCAGGCCCACATAGGCGGTGATTCCCTTTTGATAGTGCGAAGCGGGACTCTTGTTGTCTTCGACGACCCACGGGTAGTACGGGTGGAAGTGGATCATCCTCACATCATCCCCAAGCTCCTGGACGAGCGTGGACATCCAGTCGGTCAATGTTGAGCCCTGGCTGTAGAACGAGGTGCTCGAGGCGGACAGGTACAGGTTGGGGTCAATGGCGGAGAGGGCGTTCTTGTAATCGAGAAAGGCCTGCGCATATCCGCGATGATCGGTTCTGCCGGCAGCGTCCTGGGGCACGCCGAAGGGATCTCCCCCCCAAGCCTCGTTGCCCACTTCCCAGAACTTCACTCCATACGGGGCAGGATGGTTGCCATGATCCGAGCGGCCCCGCAGCGAGGCCCAGTAGCCCACGGTGCGCCAGTCGATGCCCGCCTCGTCGATGCCAATCGAGCGAGTATCCGCGGGGTCGCCATTGACGTAGGCCAACCAGGCCATCGCCCGCTTGACCGAGTTGTCATGGTTGAGTTCCTCCACTTGAAGCCAGTCCACCATGAGGTAATTGCCCCTTTCGTTGGTGGTGATCCGCAACTGGCGGGTGCCCTCCCGCAGGTAGAGAACCGGCGAGCGGGTGATGCCCCACACGGTGTGGCCATCGCGGTCGGGGGCCTTGTCGGTGAGAGTGTTCGTGTCACCAGTGAAGGAGACGGGGACGAACTGGGCCCCTTTCCCTTTCTCGAGCTCACCCGGGTTGAGCATGTAGGTGTAGGAATCCCGGGTCCAGTAGGCGGTGGGATTGTTGATCTGGCCCAAGAAGCCGGCACGGTTGCGCAGATGCAGCCGGTAGTAGCCCGCGCGGGGGACGTTGAAGGAGAGCTCGATGGAGTCGCCCGGGTCATGGATGTCGACGTGCGAGCCATCATCGAAATCGTAGTCACTGACGCGGATGTTGGGATTCCCCTCATCTTCCAGGACCGTGTAGCTCGACTCCGCCTGCACGGTGAATGTCTTGTCGAGCGGCCGGAACTGGAGCGTGAGCTGCGGCTCGGCACCGAGCTTTTCCGCCAACTGGAGGAACTCGTCCACTCCGAAGTGGGCCTTGCCCGCCAACGCCACACTGTCCTTCGTGCACTTCAGGGTGCTCAGCTGCTCGCCGCGGAGTCCCTTGGGGCCAATCGTGGTCTCCCAGGTGAAGCCGTCCGCGCCGCATCCACCCGGGTAGCGCAGCGAGGGGACACCGAGTGCGCGCAAGTCGTTGAGAATCCCGGGCGGTAGCTCATTGCCAGACGCGTAGTATGAATCAAAGGAATCCCACCGGATGTTGTTGCCAAAGATTTCCCGAGGAATGGGGCGCCCCCCGCCCCCGACATCCATGTGGATGGTCGTCGGCAGAACCGCCGCCCCACTCTGGTCCCCCAACGCTTGCGTGATGGATTCACGCCCCATGGCCGGATCGGGACGGTTGCTGCATGCCGACGTGAAGGCCCCGGCGAGCAGCCCCATCAGCAAGAACTGGCCTGCCGTGGAGTTTCGCCCCAGGCGGGCCCACCTACCTACGGTTTCGTTCATTTATCCACTCCTGTTTGATACGCCGGCACTCTCGACTCGTGGAGTGCCAGCAAGCTTTCGACATGGTCGGAAACGATGTTATTCAAGGGCTCGTAGAGTTGGCGTCCGCGCCAACCCCGAGTGGAGCCGGGCTTTTCCATTTGGACTGATATCGCAATCACCCCGCAACAGGAAATATTTGACTTGTTCGTGGCCTTGTTTTCCTGCTGGACTTGCCTATTCATTGAAAAGGCCGTCTGCGTGTGATTGCCCAGCTCATTCAGCCAGACATGATTGGAATTCAAGACATGGACATCCCCCCTTTGACTCGAGGCATCACTGAAGAATGGGAAGCCATCCACTACGCCAGAGGAGACAGAACCACTCGGATGGCTGGAGTGTGGCGGGGCCCCATCAGCACATGGGGGCGAGTACTGGCCAGACAAGCAGACGGCCTTGCTCGTCGGTGATGGGAACCCAACCCACCGGGGCGAGGGGCTCATCCAGGCTGAGCAGCTCTCCGATCTGCATGAATTTCCCCCGTGTCTTCATGATGCGCAGGTCCCCGATCAGCGCTCCATTCCTCCTCGGCGGCTTGAGGGGCGAGAGCGGATGGGAAATCGCCTCGGGTCTCGGCGCGTTATACAAGCGTGTCTGTCCTTGGGAGGCCAGGAGATAGAGTTCGATGCCGTTCCATTCCCACTCGGGTGAGTCGAGCGGAACGAATTGCACGCCGGTTTCCTGGGGGGCCTGGGTATTCAAGCTGACCCAGGCGCGCTCATTCGTGTGTGCATCGATAACGATGTGAAGGTACTCGCCGCGCTTTTCGATGACGGGGAACTTGCGGAAAGCGAAGTAATCCCAGTCCCAGCCGCTGATGGCGCGGAGTTGCTTCAGTGGGAGCGCGGTCTCGGTCACGAAGTCATCACCTCGAGGCGCGAAGCGGGGCAGGCTCGCGGTGGGTTGGTAATCGGGCCCCGTCATTGTATGAATGATGGCAATGCCGATGACCCCCCGTAGGGCTTCTTCTGAGATTTCCTCTCGGCTCAGGAAGAACCTTTCGTGAGGCAGATCCGCTCGGGCCGACGAGGCCGTGAGCAGAACCAGGGCAGACAGGGAGGACAGGAACATTTGATGAAGAAGGTGGAGTGGTCTCATGCCGCGCCCCCATTGCAGCTTGTGGACCAGCGCTGGAAGTTGCGCAACTCCCCGGAAACACTCTGGCCTGGGGGAAGGGTGTGGCCCTGTGGCCACATCCAATTCGGCGCCTGTCGCCTCCTTCCCGCCGCGTGTCGTGCCAGGTCCTGTTGCTCAAGTCCTTTGACACCCGAAGGAGGGCCTCCGGGCCGAGTCTTCAGCAACCTGTCCGATTGTCGGACAGGTCGGTGAAGAGTGAGCCCACCATATTCGCGACGACTGGCTCAAGACATGCATGAAGGCTGAGGTCGAGCGCGTTGGGTTGAGTTATCGGGCACAAGGCAGAGGAAGCCCGCCCCGGGGCAGCGGGTAGCAAGCAGGAGGAGATGGAGAGGGGAGTGGGGAGAGTGCGACACGTGAGCTGCAATTGACTCCAGGCAGCTACGTGATTTGCGCTGTGCTCAGCGAGCCCAGCTTCGTCCACAGCTTCTGCCAGAGGCTGGCCGACTCCCGGCCAATGACCAGCACCACTCTTCTGGCGTGTAACAGCACCCGCGCGGCTACTTTGAGCACCCGCTCGCGCACACGGAGCAGCCCCAGCCCTCGCCCGTGGCCTGCTCCATCAGCACGCGCGCGGCGTGCACCAGGTTGTAGGCCAGGGCATTGAGCAACAGGCGTACCTCGTTGTTGGCGAAGGCGTCGATGGACACCGCGCGCTGGACGGGCGGCTGCCCCCGGTACTTGGACTTGGGCCGTCTGGCCGAGGAGAGCGCCGGGGCCAGCACGTCCATGAGCTCTCCGAAGTGGCCCTCCGCCGTGCCGCGTTGGCGGTAGTGCTCCAGCAGCGCCTCGGCCGGCATCTGCTCCTTGCTCCAGCTCGTCACCAGCCAGAAGGCGTGCGGGAAGAGCTCGTCCTTCCTCTCCAGCACTACCAACACCACGCGCCGCGCACGGCTCCAGCCCTGCGCCTGGTACTCCCATTCGTACAGGTGGGTGCCCGGCTCCCCCTGCGGCACTCCCGAATTCATGAAGCGCGGCAGCGCCGCCTCCCGCTGCAACACGCTGGTGTTGCGCACGCGCGCCACGTAGGGCGTGCCTCGCTCCTCCAGCTTCGCCAGCAGCTTCTCCTCGGGAAAGCCCGCGTCGAAGCGCACCGCCGCCACCTCACACACCTCCTTCTCCACTCGCCCCAGCAACTCGTCGATGAATTCCAGCGCTCCATTGGCGCTGTGCACGTTTCCCTCGCGCAACCTCACGTCCAGCAGGTCTCCCGTCTCGGCCAGACTGGCGACAATCGGGTGGTACATGCGTACTCCGTAGTGCCCGTTGTACGCGCTGCCCTCCTGGTGCCCATGCACCTCCACCGGCAACCCGTCCACGTCCACCGTCACCTGCTTGAGCTTCTGGCCCTTGGGCTGCTGCGCCTCAGCCTCCGCCCCGTCTGCCACACCAGCGCCTCGTGCAGCACCTTCCGGTTTTCCTCTCGCGCCAACATGGCCGTCAGCCGCGACAAGGTGGGCTGTGAGGCCAACCCCTCCGCTCCCCCCTCTTTCCCCCTCAGCGGCACGCTGCTCTTGCTGTCCGACACCGCCAACCTCAACGCCGCGTCCCTCCTGAGCGCGTCCGCGTCGTCGTGGTCTCTCCACCCTTGCCCCAACAGCAGAAGGTCCGTGCGCACCAACTCCCTCAGCGAGTGGGTTATCCGCTTCTCGTCTCGCGTGTCCGTCAACATCTCCCCCAGCCAGCGCGTCAGCCCCAACCGCTCGTCCACCTCCCTCAGCAGCACCGCACCTGCCTCCGACGTCAACCGCTCCGCCCTCGCCTCCAGCTTCACGGAGCCGTTGAACTCCAGCCCGAAGTCGTTGAGGATTTCACCCATGACGCGCCTCCTGCCTTGTGGTGGTGGATGTCTGAACAACACCCCTCTACCACTCGGGAGGTCAGGCGCGTCACCCTCCTTTTCCGGTCATCCTCCTGCACCTCTCGTGAATAAGGCGGGGTGAGGCCGGAGGTCGCACCTCGACCAATACGGGACGCCAGGTCACGGAGCGCCAGCTTGCCGTTGCGTCCCGCGGGAAGACAGGCACATCGTTCGCCTGATGGGGCCATGACATGCAAAGCGAGATGGGCGTGATGATGGCACTGGTGGTGTCGGCGGTAGGGAACGGGACTGACGGGGTCGGTGTTGGATGGGCCCTGGCTCGGCCCGAGGTTGGAACTGGGGCACTCTGGGACGTATAGGCGAAATAGGAGCCCTCTTGCAGGGAGGTGGAGGAGGGGGGCAGGGGCCAGGAAGGCCGTGGGCTGCGCCGGTGTAGGGGTCAGAGCAGCCCGTGGGGCAGCGCATCCCTTCGGCTTCTTTCACTGATGCCAAGACCCGGCGCCTGCCTCCACACCTCCCGCGGGCGAACACGTCGCAGTCGAACGTCCTCCTGAGCAACTCGGCCCACTGCACTCGCCTTCCAGCAAGGCACACCGGGGTTGCTTTCGGGGCGGGGGCCGGACCTCCACCTCCGTCCAGCGTAGCCGCTGCTGCAGCGAGTGCGCCTGGTACGCCTGCTGCGCGTCCTCAGGCCCTTGCGCGGGCCAAGGACCCTCTTTTCTTCAGCAGGCGCAGCACCCGGTGGCGCACAACCTTCAGCAGCCGCTCCACCTCACCCTGCTTGGGCGGCGGCAACACCTCGATGCGCACGCCTCCCTCCCCTGGCACGAAGACGCCGTTGCAGGAGGGGCACACCCCTCGACCCTTGCACGCACATGGGTATCCCACCGTATACACGGCTTCACTCGGGGGAAGCAGGTGGTTCTGGGCTGGCGAAGGGCCTCGGGCGCGACGACTCCGTCTGGAAGGCGGGCAAGCGCGAGAACAGACGCGGCGACTTCGTCATCTACCTGATGGGTTACAGGTGTCCGTCGGAGTGCCGACAGATGCACTCCAGGCCACCGGCCCCCGCGTTCCCTCGGCACTAGCGTCATCCCGGGAGGCATCATGCGACGCGATGCTCGACGGCTGGCCCTGGTGGCGGTGCTGGTGCTCTTGAGC